>JBOGIG010000108.1:0-20753 GCA_050742455.1 Acidimicrobiales bacterium | reverse complement strand
CGTAAACACCGGGAACCATATATTGTAATGGTCTTCGAACACCACCTGTAGGTCCATCCCGATCTCAACGTCGGCCGGGTCTATGTCCACCAGGTTGGTGGTGAGGCGGAGATCATCCTGCTCTCGGAACTGGACCAGGGCGATCACGTACGGTTCATCGATATCGGGAGACCACTTCTGGTGGTTCACAGTGAACGAGAACAGCGTTGCTCTTCCGCTTACCGGGTGGGGCACCACCTCTCGACTCAAACACAAGGGACATATGGGCGCGGGAGGATGAATGTAATAGTCGCATGATCGACAGCGCAGGAAACGCAGCTCGCCACTTTTCCCCGCCGTCCAGAAGAACTCGTTGTCGACGTCCAAGTGGGGCAGGACCCGGAACGGGCTATCCACCGGTACCAAACCCCGCCCCGCTCGATGGCACCATGGTCCAAGAATTGTAACGGCTCTCCTGCATGAGGGTACCCTCCGTGGGTGATTAACATTTCCAAGGGCAGGGTTCTGCTGGCGGTAGGGATAATGGCGGCCGCACTGGCCGGATGCTCTTCCAATCCTGGGGCCGTCAAACACGCCGACAGTGTCACGATTACCCGCGACAGCGCCGGCATTCCCCACATCACCGCCGCCAACTTTCATGCCCTCGGCTACGGCGAGGGTTTGGCCTTCTCGCGGGACAACTTCTGCACCCTGGCCCAGGACTTTGTCACCGTCAATGGGGAAAGGTCAAAGTACTTCGGTCCCAAAGGCCTGAGTCTGAACTATTCGGCCGGCACCAACAACACCAATCTGAACTCGGATCTGTTCTGGCAGTCGGTGAAGGCCAGCAACATGCTGAAAAACCAGATTCGCCAGGCACCACCGCTGGGTCCCCTGCCCCAGGTCCTGGCCGTTTACAGCGGGTTCGTCGCCGGGTACAACTCGTATTTGAAGTCGGGCCAGCTCAAGGACCCGGCGTGTGAGGGCAAGGCCTGGATTCGACCCATCGACCTAAACGACATGTTCCTGCGGGGATATCAGATCGTCACGGAAGCGTCGAGTGCACAGTTCGTTTCGTCGGAGGTCAATGCCAAGCCACCGGTCCCCTCGACCTCGCCCTCGACCACCTCGCCGGCCACGACCAAGCCCTTGGCCGAGATCGGCACGCCGAATCAGGCCGCCCTGTTGGCCGACTTCGGGTCAAGTGGCAACGACAAGCTCGGCTCGAATGGGATCGGCATTGGCTCCAAGGACACCGCCGCCGGTGACGGAATGGTCCTGGCCAACCCACACTTTCCGTGGAGGGGAACCGAGCGGTTCTGGATGGCACAGCTCACCGTTCCCGGCCAGTACAACGTGGAGGGCGGCACGCTGGAGGGGTTCCCACTAATCGGTATCGGATTCAACCAACACATGGCCTGGACCCACACGGTCTCGACCAGTTTCCGCTTCACCTTCTACCAACTCAAGTTGGTTCCCGGCGATCCAACCAGCTACTACGTGGATGGCCAGGCCCACAAGATGGGCCAGGTAAAGGTAAAGGTCGATACGGGATCGGGAGTTGTGGACCATACGTTCTATACAACCCGCTGGGGCCCGGTCGTGGACGTGCCTCAAGCGGGCTACCACTGGACCGACTCGACCGCCTATGCGGTGGATGATTCCATGGCCAACGACAGCTTCCGAGCGGCCAATCAGTACCTGCGGATGGGTCAGGCCACTTCGGTTCAGGGCCTCCTGGCCGTCGAATCCAAGTACCTGGCCATCCCGACCTTCAACACTCTCGCAGCGGATGACACCGGTCATGCCCTCTACGCAGACGTGGGCAACACTCCGAACGTTCCCTCTTCACTGATCGCCGCCTGCATACCACCAGGTGGGCCGCAACTCGTCTTCTCGGTCGCTGGAGTCGTGACCCTGGACGGCTCGCGTTCCTCGTGTGCCTGGGCCACGGACCCGGGAACGCCGGTGCCCGGTATCTTCGACGCGTCCCATATGCCTCACACCATCCGAACCGACTACGTGGAAAATTCGAATGATTCCTACTGGTTGGCAAACCCCAGTGCGCCATTTCCGGCCTATTCGCCAATTATTGGAAAGATCGACACGGTCCAAGGGCTCCGGACCCGCTCGGGCAACGAGATGATCGCCAAGCGGGTGGCCGGCACTGACGGCTTTGGACCGGCCAAGTTCACCGTTGCCTCGCTTCAAGCCATGTGGGAGAGCAATCAGTCGTTGCAGGCCCAACTCGTTTTGAATTCGCTGGTGGGGGCGTGCCGGGCAACTCCCACGGCTAAGGCATCCAATGGCAAGGTTGTGGATCTGAGCGCGGCGTGCGGTGTGCTATCGGGGTACGACAAGACCGGGAACCTCGATGCCGCCGGAGGGTGGCTCTTTTCGGAATGGGCGTCCTACGTCCCCTCGGGCAAGCTGTGGTCCGATTCATTCAATCCGGCTCAGCCGCTGACGACACCTTCGCATCTCAACGTCACGAGTCCGACCACGCTCGCGGCGCTGGCCAATGCGGTGGTCAACTTGGAGACCAACAACATCGCGCTCAATGCCTCCTACGGTCAGGTCCAGCACGCCACCCGCAACGGGGTGAAGATCCCTATCCCCGGGTGCGACACCGGTTGCTTTAACGCCATCTATGCCGCCGATGGCCAGGGGGGACCGCTCAGCGCCGCCCCCTACGGAGAGGTATACGACGGTTCCTCGATGGTCATGACCACAGAACTGACCAAGAGCGGACCGGTGTCGCAGGGCATCCTCACCTACTCCCAGGCCACCGATCCGACATCTCCCTGGTTCGCCAACATGACCAAGTTGTATTCGCAGAAAAAATGGGTGCCTCTGGCTTATACGGCCGCCCAACTGGCCCAGGATCACGGTGCGCACACCATCACGGTGAAGGCGGGCTAACCGCGGGGCCAATCGGGCTAATCCGATTCCGAGGAGTGGAGCACCTCCTCGGCAAAGCGGTGCACGGATTCGATGGCGTCCGCCGACCTTCGCCAGGGCCGAACGATGAGCCGGTCCACCCCGGCCTGGGCATAGCGGTCCAGTTCGGCAGTGGAATTGACCTCACCGCCCACGGTCACTTCGGGGGTCCCGCCCAAACCTGCCTGCCGTCGCAGTTCCCCCAGACGGGCGATGGGCGCGGGGATGTCCTCCAGTGGTGTGTTCATGGGGACCCATCCATCCCCCAACAGGGCGGCCCGGCGCAGGGCGGCAGACCCGTCACCCCCGATGTGGACGGGTAGTCGGTGTTGGACAGGCTTGGGCTCGAACATGACCGGCCCGAAGTCGAAGAACTCCCCGTGGTGTTCCACCACCGCATCGGTCCATAGGCGCCGGCACACCTCCAGACATTCGTCCAAGCGCCGGCCTCGGGACGAGAATTCCAGCCCGACGGCCTCCCATTCTGCGGCCAGCCAACCGGCGCCGACGCCGAACTCGACCCGCCCACCGGAGACCACGTCGAGGGTGGCAACGGCCCGGGCGGCGATGAAGGGATGGCGCAGCCCGAGATTGTAAACATAGGTGCCAAAGCGGATCTTTTCCGTCTGCCCGGCCAGGAAGCCCAAGTAAGCGAAAACGTCGAAGACGGGAACATCGGCCGGCACCGGCGGGTGGTCGGACCCGGCGAATGGGCTCCCCTCGGCGGCCAGGGGAATGACCAGGTGCTCGGGCATCCATACCGACTCGAACCCGAGCCGGTCGGCCTCGACGGTAACCGGGGTCCACTGGGTCGGATTCAGCGCCCCCAGGTTGAGGCCTACCTTCATCACGGGCCGACGGACAGACTCACCCGGCGGGCAAAATCCGCCCGGGCCCAGATCAGGCTTCCGATCAATTTTGGCCGCCAGTCAAAATGGCTTCCGATCCGGTCCCGATCGCTTGCCCGGTTCGAATTGGGCCGGCATGGTCACCACGCCGGCCAGCTCCGGGTTGCCCTGGTAGAAGCGGGTCGCCTCTCGATCGATGCGGTACTCGGGGATCCGAGCCAGGACCTGGCTCAACAGCACCTGGAACATGGTGCGGGCCAAGTGCATGCCGATGCAACGGTGCGGACCGACTCCAAAGGCCAGGTGCCGGTTGGGGGCCCGGTCCAGCACCACCTGATCGGACCGATCGAACTCGGACTCGTCCAGGTTGGCGGCCAGCCAGCTCAGCATCACGTACTGGCCCTTCTCGATGTGCCGGCCCCCAAGCTCGACGTCCCGGGTGCAGGTTCGGGTCAGGGTCTCATTGACCGAGAAATAGCGCAGGAATTCCTCGGTGGCCGCCGTCATCAGGTCGGGGCGTTGGATCAGTTGACGGCGCAAGTCGGGGTGCTCATCCAAGTAGAAGAGGGACAGTGAGGTCAACGACGTGGTGGTGTCCAGCCCGCCCCCCACCAGGTTCCACAGCACTGCGCTGATCTCGTCATCGCTGAGGGGGCGCCCCTCGACCTCCATTTCCACCAGGCTGGTCAACAGGTCCTGGCGCGGGGCTCGCCGGCGGGCCGCGGCCTCGTCCACGAACTCCTCCACCATGGCCGAAACCAGGGACAGGGCGTGGCGGTGTTCGGGGGTGCCGGGCCGGTAGGCCACCGTGGCATGGAACAGCTCGGCGTAGCGCTGCCAATTGTCACAGGGCAGGCCGATGAGCTTCATGGTCAGGATGGCCGGAACCGGGTTGGCCAGATCCAACACCAGGTCCATGTGGCCCTCGGCGATCTTTTGGTCCAGGAACCAACCGGCCACGTCATCCATGAAGGGACGGAGGGCTTCGACCGCGGGGGGAAGCATGAATGGGTTCATGACCCTTCTCAGAACCTGATGGATGGGTCCCTCCACCTCGGCTATGCCGGCCGGAGGGATACCCCGGACCCGGGGAATGCCGGTGATGCCGAGGTACTGGATGCCATCGACCGGCTCGGGCTCGAAGCGGCTGGAGAAGGTGTCGCTGTCCCGGGACACCTTGGCCACCTCCTGATAACCGCTCACCACCCAGAATCCTCCGTAGCGCGGGTTGTAGGCCACCGGGCATTTCGTCCCCATATCGGCCCACTTCGCCCTTCGATTGGAGTGAAAGTCCTCGGAGTGGTGATCGAAGTCGACCATCGGGTACTGGTCTGGTCCAGGGGACTCACTGGTGGTCGGCCCCGACTCCGGCACCTCACTCATGGGGCAGTTCCACATCCAGCGTACCTTTGGCCATTACCGTCCCATCCTGATTGGCCAGGTTGACCTGTATCACCACGACATGGCGTCGCTTGCGTTCCACTCTGGTGTCGATGACCTCTCCGTCGATGAAGGTGGCGTCGCCGGTGAAGGCCGGATTGCGGTACTGGGCATCGCAGTGGGTTATCCAGCCCCACTCTCCGGCCCAGGCGGCCACGAAGTCGAGAATCCACGCTCCCATGGAGGCCCCGTAGCCGTAGCCCCGGGGCATGCCCACGTGCTGGGCCCACCGGGGCTGAAGATGGCCCCGGGAGGGGCCGTAGTAGGCCCCGTCGGTCAGCTCCGGGTTGGTCCGTTCCATGCGGCGGTCCCCTTCAAAGCCCGCCATCTCCTTGGTATAGCCCAGCTCCTCGGCTCGTACCGTGGTGGGACCCTTGCGCATGGCCCCCCAAGTGGTCATGGGGTATGCCCGCCACTCGGTGGTGAAGCTGGCCAGCGAATGCGGACCCAGCACGGTCGGGGCCAACTGGTCGCCGACGCTGACCGATGTGAAGAGCCGCTTGGCGTGGGCCAGCTCCTGGATCTGATTGATGAAACCCAGCTTGACCTCTTCCATCTCGAGGAGTTGCTCGTCGGACCAGGTTGGCTCGACGGGCTGGGAGAACAGCTGGTTGTCCTTGGCCTGGCGTACTTGGTAGCGGATGGAGGTGGAACGCTGCTGGGCCACCCTTTCGCCCTTTTGATTGATGTAGAGAGTATCGCCCCGTTGGAAACAGGTGGGTCCGGCAAACTTGGTGTCCGACACCTTGTAGTCGTAGGGCATGCGGTGACACACCAGATGGTCGCCGGGCACGATGCGGGGGCCGAAGAACCACCATTCGTCACCCCCGAATATCAGATGTGAGTTGGGGATGCGGCCCACCTGGGCGGGCGAACAGCCGTGGCTGGTGTCGGTGGCCACCGTGAAGGATTGGGGGGCGACCAGGGTGGCGAACCGGCTTTGACCGGCCCACGTCTCGTCGTAATGCAAGGGATTGGGATAGTGCATGGCCTGTACCCAGCGGCGCACGTCGCCGGCCGTCACCGGATCCTTGAGCTCGCCTGGTTCCATGGGGACGCCCATGTGGCGAGCCAGGTCGGAAACATCGAGCTGTGGGTTGGACTCCTCAACTACGGCCATCGGCAACTCCTGAGCTAAGGGATGGGACTGTCGGATCGGCGGGATGGTCAAGTCTGTCCTGAACCAGAGCCACCAGTTGGGCGTCGCGCACCTTGGTGTCGCTCGACGTCATGGGAATCTGGCCGTCGGCGAAGAACAACACTCGCTTGGGAACCTTGTAGGAGGCGACCCGGGACCGAAGGAACGACTTGATCTCGTCTTCGGTGGCCCCGAACCCGTCTTTTACGACCACGGCCGCTACCACGATCTGGTCCAAGCGAGGATCGGGAATCCCGACGACCCGGGCGAGCTTGACCGGAGAGCAGGCCCGCAATTGGACTTCCAACTCGGCCGGGGAAACGTTGGCTCCTCCCGTCTTGATCATCTCGCTGCGCCGGCCCGACCAGTGGACGTAGCCCTCGGCGTCGTAATGGCCTATGTCACCGGTGTGAAAGAAACCGTCGGCGTCGAAGCAATCGGGGCGACCGGCCTTGACGTAGTGCTCCATCAGGCTCGGCCCCCGGATGACAAATTCGCCTTCTTGGTCCGGTCCGAGCACGTGGCCCGAGGTGGGGTCTAGGGTGCGTAGCTCGTTTCCGGGCAGCAACCTTCCCGTGCTTTGGCGCATGAGCGAGCGTGCGGTGTGGCAAGGGTGGGCGGCGAAGAAGGCGCAGGTCTCTGATAGCCCGTAGCCGACGGGCATGTTCCACGAAGTGTCGCCGCTGACGCTGGGATGGCGGGCCAGGCCCGACTTGCCAAACACGCAGCGCAAGGAAGACAGATCGGCGTCGGGCCAGTCGGGGTGCTCTTCGAGGGCCGTGGTTTGATGGGGGAGGGTGTAGGGCTCAGTAACCCGTTCCCGGGTCATCAGGCGCAAGGCTTGGCCTGGCTCGAAGAACTCTTGCATGACCCAGCATCCCCCGGCGGCCAGGGTGGCGCCCATGGCCGTATTGAATCCGGCGGTCCAGAACAGGGGCAGAGCCGTCCACATCCGAGTGTGCTGGTCCCGACCGAAGAGTCCGGCCTGCAACCAGAAAGACAGGGTGGGAGCACGGTGGTGGTGGAGGATGCCCTTAGGCCGATCGGTGGTGCCCGAGCTGTAGATGATCAGGGCTGGATCGGAGTGATGCACGCCGGCCGCCATGGCATCGAGCTGCTCGTCGGCCATGCCCTCGCCGGAGGCGAGGAACTCATCCCAACCCAAGATGGTTCTTCCTCCGGCCCCAAAACCTTGAGGGGATAAGGGCTCCATCTCGCCGCTCGGTCCGAATGGGGGACCCAGCCCCACCGCAATCACCCTGGCCAGGTAAGGAAGCTGCGGCGGGCCGAGACCTGCCACGGCGCTGGCCAGGTTCAGCTTGCCCATCAGGGTCTGGGTCAACAGGACCGAAATGTCGGCGTGTCCGAGGATGTACTCGAGCTCGGGGGGAGCCGAGAAGGTCGAGATGGGTACGGCTACGCAGCCGGCCAGCGAAGCGCCGAAGATGGCCGCCACCGCCTCAGGCCGGTTGCCCATGAGGATGCCCACCCTGGCGCCCTTGCCCAGGGCCATACATCCCAGGGCTCGAGCCACCTGCCGGGCCTGTCGATACAGTTCGGTGTAGGACCAGCGCTGAGTGTCGTCGCCCTTCAAAGGGTCATCGAACACCAGGGCTTCATTGTCGCCATAACGGGTGACCACCTCGGCCAGGAAGCCGCCCAGCGTGGTGGCCCCGATCCCCTCCACCGAGGCCAGCGGGGGCCCCGCCAAGGTGGTCATGGCCTCGTTGCACCATGGGGGAACAGGGAATCGAAACCCACCTGGCGCACCGCCCGAGCCAGGTGCTCGGCCGTGTGGTCCGCCCCCCACGGCAGGCGCAGCGCAGGCTGGACGTGGCGGACCAGGATCGAGATGTCGTACTCATCGCACAATCCTGATGCCCCGAAGAGCTGTTGAGTGGTGCGCAGGACGGTCCGGGCCGAGTCCAAAGCGGCCAGACGAACGGCCAGGGCATCGGCGATGGCAGCGTGGGGATCGGTGGCCACCCGCCACAGGGTGAACTGACACAACTGGCGCAGGCCGGTCACAGCCACGGAGGCGTCGGCCAACTGGAACTGCACCGCCTGGAAGGCCGATAGCGGCTTGTTGAACTGAACCCTGTCTTTGACGTGGCCGACGGCCAGTTCCACCGCTCGTTCCAAGGTGCCGAGCACTTGCCAGGCGGTAAGGGTCAGGTGGAGCAAGACGTCGTGGCCGACCTCGCCTTCCTCGGTGCTGTCCACGTCCAGACGGGAAACGAAGGGACCCAGACGGCTGGCCCAAGGCTTCCCGGTGGGGTGGGCTCGCCCGCGACGGCCTTGGAGGGTGGCCGTCGTCCACTGGTCGAACATGTCGCCGTGATCGACGCCCGCCCCATCGCCCGCCCCATTGTTGGCCCCATCGGCGGCGATCACGGCCAGAGGGGCTCCGTCGACGGATAGCAGCCAGGAGACCACCGGGAAAGGCAGGACGACCCGGCCGACGGCCCGGCACAGCTCGCCCGCCGCCGCCGCCGAGTCCAGGTTGTCTCGGGGATCAAGGTCGTCGGCCCCCAGGGAGGCCAGCACAGGGGTCACCACCGCGGCCCGCGTGGCGGGGTCCGATTCGGCCCGGCGGGCCAGGTCCACCCCTCCGTGGGCCTCGAAGGCCTTGACCGCGCTGGCGCCGAACTGGGTCGCTTCGGCCGGCAGGGTGGGGTTCATACCCAGTCGTGGGTCATCGGGGGTGGGGGCGCACTCGACCCGATCCTCAGTCTCACGACCGGGAGCTTCCGGCCAACAGGGCCCGAGAGACGATCATGCGCTGGACTTCGATGGTCCCCGAGGCCACGGTGGCTGCTTGGGCATAGCGCCAATGGTCCTCGGCTGCCCCACCCAGGGGGGCATCACTGTCCTTGTCCCTCAATCCGCCCGG
Source organism: Acidimicrobiales bacterium (assembly GCA_050742455.1). Taxonomy (GTDB): domain Bacteria; phylum Actinomycetota; class Acidimicrobiia; order Acidimicrobiales; family JBOGIG01; genus JBOGIG01. Next base: position 11,515 of record JBOGIG010000108.1, on the reverse strand, counting down.
GCCCAGGACCTCGAACATCAACTCGGCCACCGACTGGTCGCACTGGGTCACGGCCAAACGGGCGGCACTGGCCGTGGCGTCGGTGGGTTCGCCATCTTCCTGCTCCTTGGTGGCCTGGTAGGCCAGAAGCCGGGCCAGGCGAACCTGGACCAGGGCCCGGGCCCAACGGACCACCAGGCTGGGAGGTAGCGACTCGTCGGCCAATTGGTCACCGATGAGAGAGAGCAGCCGGTCACAGCGCGCGTAACGGGCGATGCCCACTCTTTCGTGGGCCAAGGCCCGGCGAATTACGTTCCATCCGCCTCCCACTGGGCCCAGAACCTCGTCGCCCCCAGCCGCCACGTCGTCGAAGAACACCTCGTTTAGATGGTGGGGCCCCAGCATGCTGGCTATGGGTCTGACGGTGATCCCAGCCCGGTCCATGGGCACCAAGAACATGGTGATGCCCTCCTGACGGTCGGTTGGCTTGGTCCCCACCCGGGCGGCCAGGACGCACCACTGGGCCATCTGGGCGTAGGAGGTCCAGATCTTCTGTCCGGAGATGACAAAGCCGTCTCCTTCGGGCACGGCCCGGGTCGCCAGCGAAGCCAGGTCGGACCCGGCGTCGGGCTCGCTGAATCCCTGGCACCAGATCACCTCCCCGGCGGCGATGGGAGGCAGGAAGCGGGCCTTTTGCTCCTCGGTGCCAAAGGCCATGATGGCCGGCCCGACCCAATTGAGCCCCATGTATTGGGCGCCCCGGGGCTCGTGGTGAGCCCACATCTCTTCCCGCACCACCGTTTGCTCCCACACCGATCCTCCACCCCCGCCGTAGGCGTGGGGCCAGGACAGGGTGAGGAGGCCCTCTTGGGCCAGGCGCCGGCAGAAGGCCTGGGCCACTTCGAGGTCAGCCGGGTCGTCGGTGAAGGCCCCGAGGTAGCCCGATGGCAATTCCTCGGCCATCAGGCGCCGGAGCCGTTGGCGTAAGTCCGAGGCACGGTCCCCCATGTCGTAATCCATCCCAACACCCCCTCCCCGGCCGATTCCCTGGGCCAGGCTACAGCGCGCCCCCCGGCCTTTGCATCGGGCCGGGCCGCATCGAACTGGGTCTTTGATCTGGACTTCGATCATCACGACTACAGATGAACTACCGGCCAAGGAAACCAAGTTGAAGTAGGGTCCGGCCCGAACATGCAAGGTCGCCAATTCTTCGTTCCCGACACCGTGGTCCAGGTGCTCGATCGGGCCGTCGAACTCCATTCCGAGCGGGAGGCTCTGGTGACGCGCTCGGATCGTCTCAACTATCTTCAGCTGCAAGCGCGGTCGGACAGGACGGCCCACGCCTTCATGGATCTGGGATTGAAACCAGGGGATCGTCTCGCCTCCTGCCTGCCCAATGACACCGACGTGGTGGCGGCCTTTCACGGCGCCATGCGCATGGGGGCCGTCTGGGTCGGGATCAACCGGGCTCTGGCCCCACCCGAGAAGCGCTATCTCCTGGCCGACAGCGGGGCTTCGATGCTCCTTTGTGACCAGTCCACCGCCGACAGTCTGGGCTCGATCCACGGGACCCGAACGGTGGTGATTGAGGGCGGACCCGACGCCGAGCTTTGGCGTTCGACTCTGGCCGGTACCCCCGAGGGTCCCTGCCCCTACCGTGTCGACCCCCATGCCCCGGCCGGGATCGCCTACACCAGCGGAACCACCGGCTACCCCAAAGGGGCGGTACACAGCCAGCACAACCTGGTGCTCCCGGGCGCGGCGTTGGTGGCCAGTCGAGGATACGGACCCAGCCTGCGCAAGGGCGACTGCTTTGCCCTGACCATCCTCAACATGCAAGTGCTCACGACCTTGCTGGTGGCCCAAGCGGGTGGATGCTCGGTGGTCATGGATCGAATCGACGCCGCCGGGGTATCCCAGTGGATCGAAGCCGAGAAAGTCACGACCTGGAACGGACCACCGGCCCTGATGCACTCCCTGGCCCATGACCCCGACATACGCCCCGACAGCTTGAGCTCCCTCGATGAGGTCTGGGTGGGGGGCGACCATTGCCCGGAGGAAGTTCGGGACGCCTTCCAGGCCCGTTTTGGCTTGCCCGTTCTTGCCACCTACGGTCTGACCGAGGCGCCGACCGTGGTCAGCATCGACCCCCGGGACGGGGCCCACGTCTCCGGGGCCAGCGGTCGGCCCCTTCCTCATTTGGGCTTGCGCATCCTGGGCGACGATGGCCTCGACCTCGGGATCGGGAAGGTCGGTGAGATATCGCTCGCTCCCACCGACTCTGGTCCGTGGGCTGGAACTTACCGTCCCATGCTCGGCTACTGGGGCCTGCCGCCCGTGTCGGATCAGGGGCCAGACAACGGAATCAGGCGCACCGGTGACATCGGCTACATCGACGGTGCCGGCTTTGTTCATGTCCAAGGGCGCAAGAACATCGTGATAGTTCGCGGTGGGGCCAATGTCTACCCGGCCGAGGTCGAGCGAATCCTGCTCGAGGTCCCGGGCGTGGCTGCCTGCGCCGTGGTCGGTTTGGCCGATCAACGTCTGGGCCAGCGGGTAGGCGCTGCGGTGGAACTGGCTCCGGGGTCCACCATCACCGTGGAGGAGATCACCGCCCACTGTCGGGTCAATCTGGCCAAGTACAAAGTCCCGGATCGGTGGGTGTTCGTCGAATCCCTTCCCCGCAACTCCATGGGCAAGATCCAACGCCGTTCATTGGACCCCCTGTTTGATTGACAGGGGTGCTTCGGCTTCGGACCATGGCCGGATTCAGCTTCGGGCGTGGGACACCAGCCGTTGGGCCAGGGCCACCAGGCCGGATCGATCAGCCTTCTGGCTGGTCAGGTAAGGAACGTCCTCGCCGGTGACGAACAGGAAGTGGCGGGGAACCTTGTAGGAGGACAACTCGGACTTGAGCCGGCCTCGCAGGTGGTCGGCGTCCAATTGAGCCCCGGCGCCGGGCACGACGAGGGCGACCACGTCCTGGCCCCGATCGGGGTGGGGCACACCCACCACGAAGGCGTGCTTGACTCCCAGGCACTGGGACAGGCAGGCCTCGACCTCGGCCGGGGCCACATTGGAGCCCGCGGTCTTGATCAGGTCCGACTGGCGGCCGGTAAAGAAGAACCAACCATCGCGGAAGTAGCCCCGATCGCCGGTGTGGTACCAGCCATCGGCATCGAAGACCTCAGCCCGTTCCCGGCGGTGTATGCCCAGCATGAGGCTGTAGCCCCGGACCAGCACCTCGCCCTCTTGGCCCGGGGCCATGTCCAGGCCGGTGTCGGGGTCGATGATGCGGTGCTCGGTGCCGGGGACCTCGTGGCCGAAGTTGCCCCGGTACTCCTCGGGTGAGCCGCTCTGTTGTTCACCGGGGAACCAAAATGTATGCGGTCCAGCGGTTTCGGACATGCCCAATGAGCTGACGGCCAGACCGGGGTCGGGGGGTCTCCGCTCGGGGACCAGGGACTCGTAGATCCCTGAGCGGAGGCTGGACAGGTCGGTGCCAGGAAAGTCGGGATGGTCAACCAGCGCCTTGGCGGCGGCGGGCCAGGCACTGACCACGCTGGCTCGCTCCCGCCCGATCAGGCCCAGTGCTGCTCCGGGCTCGAAGACCTCCTGAGTGATGAAGGCGGCCCCGACCGACATGGCCCGCAGCAGGGTGAAGGAGAATCCACCGACCCAGCACAGGGGCATCGGCGTCCATAGCCGGGAAGCGGCGGAGATGTCGGAGAGCGCAGCCAGATTGCGACCGTGGCGCAGCAGGGGGCCGTGACCATGGATCACGCCTTTGGGTTCGCCGGTCGACCCCGACGTGTAGGTGATGAGCATGATGTCGCTCGGGGTGACGCTGGACTCCAAGGCGTCAACCCGCCCGGTGTCCGGGTCGTCTTCGAGCCCGTCACCAGGATCGAGCCCGTCGCCGATTCCCCCCTCGACCCAAGGGAGGTCGGATGTTCCCCACAAACAGACGCGGCGTAGCTGGGGAAGGCGGTCCAGGCTTAGGCCTTCCCGGGGGGCACCGGCCAGTTCGGGCAACTGCGATTCCAGATCGGCCAGGTAGTCGTGGTTCAAGAAGTGGTCCGTGGCCAGCATCACCCCGACGTCGGAATCCTGGAGAAAGCGAACCATCTCGGTAGGTGAGTAGAACGTGTTGATGGGGATGACCACCGCACCGATTCGGGCCGCGGCGGCCCAAGCCGTCACCCACCGCGTGCCATTGGGGAACAGCACTCCCACTCGGATGCCCTTGGCCACACCTCGGTCGGCCAGGCGGGCCGCCAGGATTCGAGAGTACCGGTCGAGGTTCTGGTAGCTCAGCCGAGCCTGGGGGGTTACCACGCAGTCAGCCTCGGGCCACTGCTCCCGACCGTAACGAAGCAGTGCCCCCACCGTCGGAAGGTGATCGGGAAATACCGGTTGGATCAACGGCGGCTGGGTCCTTGACAATGTCATTTGATTGCGCTCCCACCACTGAAGTTTGTCCCCGCCTGTGGTGCCGGCTTTCCCCCACGCCCTTTCACGAGTCGAGTTCCAGGTCCCGGGGGAGTCCCAGCAGGCGTTCGGCTATTACATTGCGCTGGATCTCGCTGGTGCCACCGGCGATGGTGAGGCACCGGTTGGCCAAGAAGCCGAAGGTCCATTGGGCCGCCGCCCCTTCGGTGGTGGCTCCCTCGGAACCGAGAAGTCCGAGCCCGAACTCCTGGGTGCGTTGGTCGTGCTCGGCTCCTAAGAGCTTACGCACGCTGGCTTCGGGTCCGGGATCGGCCCCGGCCACCGACCGATGGGTGGAGCGCAGTCCGAGCAGGGCAACCGACTGGGCTTCGGCCACTATGGCCCCGAGTTGATCGAGGGCCACGGCTCCCAGCGGTCCGGTGGGCAGGTCGGAACTCAAGGCCAAGAGCGCCTCGACTCCACCGCCGAAGGACGATCCTTTGCCCATGGCGACGCGTTCGTTGGCCAGGGTGGTGCGGGCCAGGGGCCAACCACCGTTGACCGGTCCGATCACACAATCGTCGGCCACGAACACCTCGGTGAGGAACACCTCGTTGAACATGGACATGCCGCTCAGCTCCCGAAGCGGCCGGACCTCGATGCCCAAAGCATTCATGTCCACGATGAAGTAGGTAATTCCCAGGTGTTTGGGTGCTTGAGGGTCGGTTCGGGCCAGGCAAATGCCCCAGTCGGCTTCAGTGGCCAGGGAAGTCCAAACCTTCTGGCCGGAAAGGCTCCATCCGCCCTCGGTGCGAATCGCCCGGGTCGTGAGTGACGCCAGATCGGACCCGGCCCCGGGCTCACTGAACAATTGGCACCAGGTGATCTCGCCTCTCAGGGTAGGACCGACCCATCGCTGCTGTTGCTCGTCGGTACCATGGGTGGCGATGGTGGGAGCGGCCCATGCCCCCACGGCCAGGTTCGGCCTGCGGATCGCGCCCCGGGCCAGCTCTTCGTCGATGGTCAGCTGTGCCACGGCATCGGCCGATCTGCCCCAGGGGGGAGGCCAGTGGGGCACGAAGTACCCGGACTCGACCAGACGGGCCCGTTGATCGGACCGATTCAAGTTGGCGATGGACTCGACAAAGCCGGCAACCTCGGCCCGGGTATCGAATGCTTGCCCCCCCAGTTCCAGGCGGAGTCGCCGTCGGGCCCCGGCCAGGGCGGCGGTCGCCGTCAGCGCTCGCCACGGGCCCGGACCACCCACCAGTTGACGCAAGGAGGCGGCCCGGCGAAGGTAGCGGTGGGCATCATGGTCCCAGGTGAAGCCGATGCCCCCCAGCACTTGGATGCATTCCTTGGCCGTGGCGAAGAAGGCCTCCGGCGCGATGGCTCCGGCGATGGCCCCGGCCAGGGCGGCCTCAGTTGGCGCCGTTGATTCGCTCAGGGCATTGGCCGCGTCCCAGGCCGTGGCCCGGGCCTGTTCCACGGCCACCAGCATGTTGGCGCATTTGTGCTTGACAGCTTGGAACTGTCCTATGGGCCGGCCGAACTGTTCCCGTTGGCCGGCATAGTCCACGGCGGTGTCCAGGCACCAGGCTGCCCCCCCGGCGCACTGCGCCGCCACCATGGTGGCCATGACCACCTGTATCTCTTCGGTCGTAGTGTCCAATCGGTTTGCCCGGGGCACCTTGGCCTGATGGGCAATCAGTTGGCCCGACCGCCAGGTGGGATCCAGGCTGGCCACTTCGGAGCAGTCCAGGTCGGCGGTGTCCATGACAAACCATTCGACACCGCCGGGGCCTTCCACGGGCACGACCACCCAGTCGGCCAGGGTCGCTCCCGGTACCGGCCTGATGGCTCCACTCACAAAGAGATGCGCCGGGTCAGCGCCACTCGGTTCGAGGGCAGAGACCGCCAGCCTTCCTGAGGCGGGAAAGACAAGTGCGGCCACCGACTTGCCGGCAGCGACGTCGGGCAGGAGCCGGTCGCAAAGGTCCCCTGATCCCCACCGGGCGACAATGGCCGAAGCCAGCATGGTGGGCAGGAACGGACCTGGGGCTCCGGCCCGCCCCAATTCGTCCAGGACCACGCCCGCCTCGGCCAGACCGAAGCCGGCGCCACCGTGTTCCTCGGGAAGGTGCAGGCCGAGCCAGCCCAGTGAGGCGAACTCTGACCAGAAGTCAGGCAAGGTGGCCGAGGTGGCATCCATGGTGGCCCGAACTGCGGCCGGAGGGCAGCGCTGGTCCAGAAATCGCCGGACGGCGGCGCCCAGGGCCACGTGCTCCTCGGTAATGGCGATGGTCACGGGCGGGCGGGGGGCATGGTCACCGGGGGGCTGGGGTCATGGTCGAAGGCGGACGGGGGCCGATTCATGCGGGTCGGGCGGCGCTCGCCGTCAATTCTCGGAACTGAAGGTAGCGATCCATCGTGGGGCGGGCCCAGACTGGGTCTGGCTCGACAATGTGGGAGGTTCGAGCCCACCGACTGGCGTCGAGCATGTTGGTCTCCATCCCGGCCGCCATCCGGGCCAGGAAGGCCGCTCCCTGGGCCGCCCCCTCGGGCACGGCGGCCACGTGCACGGGCAGTCCGGTGGCGTCGGCCAGACTCTGCATCCAACCGGCCACCCGGGTTCCTCCCCCGGTGGCCACTATCCGGCCCGTCTGCACTCCGGCCAGATCCAATAGATGGCGGACCACGAAGCCGGATGCCTCCCAAGCCGCCCGCTGGATGGCCCCGGGACCATGGGTCAGGTCCAAGCCGCTAAGCGTGCCCCGGATCCCTGGCAAGTGCAGTGGGGTGCGTTCGCCTCGCAGGTAGGGGAGCCACACAGGGATGTTTCCCGGATTCAAGACCTCGCCTTGACGGGGACGGCCGAAGGTGGCCTTGACCCAAGACAAGAACATGCCTCCGGCGTTGCTGGCTCCACCCACCAGATGGCGCCCGGGCAGGGTATGAGGAATGGTCCATAACCCCGGCACCTGGCGGGCGACGGATACAACGGCCCAAGTGATCAACGTGGTGCCGCACAGGACGTGGACGTCGCCTTCCTCGTCAGCTCCCGAGACCAACTGCTCGCACATGGCATCCACCGAGCCGGTGGCCAGCAACGGTCCGTCGCCGCCGAGTCGCCCGATGGGTACCCCCATCATTTCCACGCCAGGCAACTGGGTCGTTTCCACGCCGCACGACGAGCAGATGTCGGGGTCCCACCCCGACTTCCCGAACAGAGGGGACGTGGTGAAGGCCACGGCGAAGTCGACTACGGGCGCCCCCCCCAATGCCCGGCTGGCCACGGCTGGGGCCGACCAGTATCCGTGAGCCTCGGGAGCAGCCTGTGCACTCCAACGTAGGAACTCGACGGCCTCGCCGTCCGAGCCCGGTCCGAGCCCGGCTTGGCTGGTCCGACCCCGAGCGTCGCCGTAGAGGAGTCCGGGCGAGATAGGCCGTCCCCGGCTATCCACCGCGGTCAGGGACGGCACCATGGCCGACACTGCTACGGCAGTGACGGCCCCAGATCCGGCCCCAGACCCGAGTCCGGACCCCAGTCCGGCCAGGGCCCGGCGGGGCCCCCGGCGCCAGGCGGCATCGGCGTCGTGCTCCAGCAGTTCGGGAGCGGGAACCAACACCCGATGAGGGATCCTGATGCGGGCCACGATGGCGCCGTCCCCGTCGACGGCAACTCCTTTGACCGAAGTGGTGCCGATGTCGAGACCGGCGGTCAGCGGGCCCACGTCAGAGCCGGGGATCGGAGCATCCATATGACACAACCGTCATATTACGTCATGATGGCGACCGTGAACTCCACGGAGCGACACCGCGCCCTGGTGACGGCCCCCTTGCGCGGGGAGGGTGTGGACCGTCTCAAGGGCCTGATGGACCTGGTCTATGACCCGTGGATCGATCACGTCCCCCTGCGCATCTACTCGGCGGACGATCTGGCCCGGCGCATCGAATCGGAAGGCGCTGACGTCATCGTGGTCGAGGCCGACCAGGTCAAAGGGCCGGTACTGGAGTGCCCGCTGCGGGCCGTGGCCTCCACCCGGGGAGACCCCAACAACGTGGACGTGGACCAAGCGACGGCAGCAGGCATCCCGGTCCTGCACTGTCCGGGCCGCAACGCCGATGCAGTGGCCGAAATGACCCTGGCCCTGATGTTTGCTCTCAACCGCCATCTCCTGGCCGCCGACGCCGATGTGCGGGCCGGGGCCATCTATCGGGATGGGACCATCCCCTACCAGCGCTTCCGATCCCCGGAGTTGGCGGGACGAACCGTCGGTCTGGTCGGTCTGGGGGCGGTGGCCCGGGCCCTCAAGTGGCGCCTGGAGGGTCTGGGGATGTCGGTCCTGGCGCACGATCCCTACAACGAAGAGGCCACTGCCTCCTTCGCCGAGGTCATCGGAGGGGCGGACGTGGTCTCCATGCACGCACCGGTGACGCACCAGACCAGAGCCATGGTTGGGGCGGCCGAGTTTGCCGCCATGCGACCAGGCGCCCTGTTCATCAACACGGCCCGGGCCCAGCTCCATGACGCCGACGCCCTGGTAGAGGCGCTGGCATCCGGCCATCTGGGTGGCGCCGGATTAGATCACTTCGAGGGGGAGAACCTGGCTGTCGACCACCCGCTGGTGGCCATGTCCAATGTTGTCCTTACCCCCCACATCGGGGGGGCGACTTGGGACACCGAGGCTCGCCAGACCTCGATGGTGGCCGACGACTTGGAGTTGCTCCTGTCCGGCCAAGCGCCCCAGCGCATAGTCAATCCGGAGGTGTTGAAGTGAGGTATGTCGAAGATGCGCCCCAGGCCGTATTGGCCACGGCCAAGGATATGCTCCGGCGCGGCCTGGTCGAGGGCACGGCCGGGAACATCTCGGCCCGCCAGGCCGACGCCACCATCGTCATCACTCCGTCGTCGGTGGACTACGCCCTGATGGAACTGGATGATCTCGTAGTCATGGATGCCCAGGGCGAGGTTCTTCAGGCCAAGTCGGGCCGGTCGGCTTCGTCGGAGAAGCTCTTGCACCTGGCCTGCTATGAAGCCTTCGACGACGTGGGATCGGTGATCCATTCCCACCCCGTGCACGCCACCATGTTCGCGGTGGCCCACTGCGACATTCCTGCCTGTATTGACGAGTTCTCCATCTTCATCGGCGGAGACGTCCGCTGCACCGCCTATGCCGCCAGCGGGACCCCGGGTGTAGGCCAAGAGGCGGTCAAGGCCCTGCAGGGGCGCAGCGCGGCGTTGATCGCCAATCACGGCCTGGTGGCGGTGGGCGCGCGGCCCAGCACCGTCTTGCACGTCACGGCCCTGGTGGAGCGCAGTGCCCACATCATTTGGGGTGCGAGGTCTCTCGGTCTACCGGTTCCTCTGCCCCCCGATGTCGAGTCCGGATTCGCCGCCATCTACGACTACCTGCGCCAGAACCCCATGTAGAGATCCCTGACTACCATGTCAGGGATGTCCATCCGCTACGAGTTGGGTGAGGACCACATCGCCCTCGTCGTCATCGACCGGCCTGAGGCCAAGAACTCGCTCGACCTGTACCACTTTCGGGACCTGGCCAACGCCTGGAGGACCTTTCGCGACGATGACGGGGCCTGGGTAGCCATCGTTACCGGGGTCGATCGCTGCTTCATGGCCGGCGCCGACCTCAAGACGTACATTCCCCAGATCACCGCCCTGCAAAAGGACATCGCCTCGGGAGAGGTCGACGAGATTGACGGCTGCCGGCTGAGGGATGGAACCGATGCCGTGCTCCGCAGCCTGGCCGTGTACAAGCCGATCATCGCCGCCGTCAACGGGCCATGCGTTGCGGGCGGCATGGAGATGCTCGGCGGCGTCGACATCAGGATTGCCACTACACATGCCCGCTTTGGGGTCATGGAGCCCAAGCGGGGCCTCTTCGCCGGGGGAGGCACAACGGCCCGTTTGCCCCGCCAGTTGGCCTTTCCCGCAGCCATGGAGTTCCTTCTCACCGCCGAGGCCTTCCCGGCTGAGCGGGCCCTGGCCCTCGGACTGCTGAACGAGATCGTGGCCGAGGACGAATTGATGGATCGAGCCATGGGGTGGGCCCTGCGGATAACAGCCAACGCCCCACTGGCTGTGCGGGCTACCAAGGAAAGTGTGCTGCGGGGAATGTCGGTCGATATGACCGAGGCCCTCAAGATCGAGGCCGAGCTGTCCAAGACCGTCTTCTCAAGCGAGGATGCAAAAGAGGGCCCGGCCGCCTTTGCCCAAAAGCGCCCGCCGGTATGGAAAGGGCGCTGACGTGGGTCCCGACCCCCGGGCGCCATGCATCGTCGGAGTGGCCCAGAACACGTGGCGACCCGAGGAGGGCCCGGCGCCCGAGCCCCTGGCCCAATGGGAACAGGTGGTGCGCGCCGCCGCCATCGACGCCGGGGCAGGTACCGGCGATCTCCTGGGGGCGGTGGACAGCCTGCAAGTTCTTTACTGTCAGAGCTGGCCCTATGACGATCCGGCCCGGCGCCTGTCCGAGCGCCTGGGCATCACCCCGGCCCGCTGCGCCTACTCGGGCATCGGAGGCACCACTCCCCACCGACTGATCACCGGTGCTGCCGGCGCCATAGCCCGGGGGGAGCTGGATACCGCCGTGGTAGTGGGGGGCGAGGCTCTCCACACCGTGCGGATGGCCAAGAAGAACGGGGAATCCCTGCCCTGGTCCCATCGCCACCCGCAGGATTTGCCCTTTCCCTTCGAAGCTCCTTTTCACCCGGCTGAGGTGGCCCACGAGGTCTTCCAGGCCTGGCTCACCTTCGCCCTGTTCGAGTCGGCCCGCCGCCACCATCGCGGAGTCGAGCCCGACCGATATCGCAGCGACCTGGGTCGCATCCTGGCCCCCATGACCGAGGTGGCCGAGTCCAACCCCCATGCCTGGTTCCGCCGTCGTAGCAGCGCAGCGGAGCTGATCGAACCTACCCCGGCCAATCGTATGGTGGCCTATCCCTACACCAAGACCATGGTGGCCATCATGGATGTGGACATGGCGGCCGCCTTGGTGCTGACCAGCCACGGGAAGGCCGACGCCCTGGGCATAGCTCAGGAGCGCCGGGTCTACCTGCGGGGATGCTCGGAGGCGTCCGATCC
>JBOGIG010000107.1:0-18628 GCA_050742455.1 Acidimicrobiales bacterium | reverse complement strand
TGCCCGCGGGGGGCGACATGCCCGCGGGGGGCGACATGCCCGCGGGGGGCGACATGCCCGCGGGGGGCGACATGCCCGCGGGGGGCGACATGCCCGCGGGGGGCGACATGCCAGCGGGGGGCGACATGCCCGCGGGGGGCGAGGAAGGCCCCAATTGATCGGTGGCGTTCGTCATGGCATCGAGAACCACCTTGACGTAGTCGAAGTCGCCCATGGAAACGCCGCCGCTGGTAATCACGGCGTCGCAGGTACCGAGGGCCTCCTCCAGGGCAGAGCGGACAGCCCGTTCGCTGTCCCGGGCGATGCCCAAGTCAATCGGTTCGGCTCCTGCTTGGGCCACCAGGGCCAAGAGGGCCGGTCGGTTGGCGTCTCTGATCTGGCCGGCCCGCAACGCACCGCCGTCCCCGACCAGCTCGTCTCCCGTGGACAACACACCTACCCGAGCCCGGGGATAGACCTCGACCTCGGTCAGTCCCAGACTGGCCAGCACCCCGAGGTGACCCGGACCTAACACGATGCCAGCGGCAAAAACCTCCTGGCCCGGCTCCAGGTCCTCCCCGGCGGCCCGTATGTGGTCCCCCACCGACGCCTTGGACCTGATCTCCACCGCCCTGCCCCCTGGCTCGGCGGCTGTCGATTCCACCATGACCACGGCGTCAGCCCCCGGAGGGATGGGCGCCCCGGTCATGATCCGGATGGCCTGACCCGCCCCCAATGCCTGATCCGGTGCCTGTCCCGCGGCCAACGTGCCGATCACCTCGAGTCGCACCGGCGCCTCGGAGGTGTCCACCGCCCGCACCGCAAAGCCGTCCATGGCCGTGTTCGCAAAGGGCGGCACCGCCTCGTTCGCCACCACCGGCGCTGCCAGCACAAGGCCCAGGGCGTCGGCCACATCTACGGGACGCCGGGCCAGGGTCCGGCAACCACCCATGACCTGGGCTTGGGCCTGGGCCAGGGAGATCATGTCGTGGACCCTTCATCGAGTATCGCGCTCAGCATCCGACGGAATGCCGGACCGAGGTCGTCCCGAGCGAGGGCCAACTCGACGTTGGCCCGCAGGTAGTCCAGTTTGTTGCCAACGTCGTAACGGCCCCTGTCAAAGACGTAGCCGTATACCGGCTCTTGGGCCATGAGGGAGCTGATGGCGTCGGTCAGTTGGATCTCGCCCCCTTTTCCGGGGCGAACGTGACCGAGGACATCGAAGATCCTGGGGGTAAATACATACCGGCCCATGACGGCCAGGCGCGACGGTGCCTGGGATATGGACGGCTTTTCCACCAGGCCATCGAGGAGCACCAATCCACCGGACCCTCCCGTGCTCACCGATTCGTCGGCCAGGTGGGCACAGCCGTAAGAGCTCACCTCGTCCTCGGGCACCTCCTTGAGGGCCACAATCGTGGCTCCCGAGTCGCCGTGGGCCGCCAGCATGGCTTCGAGCAGTCCCACCGATCGATCCATGATGTCGTCGGCCAGCATCACGACAAAGCTCTCCTCGCCTACGTGCCGGCGGGCAATCGACACGGCATCGCCGAGCCCCTTGGGATCGGCCTGGCGTACGTAATGGATGGCGGCCAGCTTGGAAATGGCCTTGACCTGGGCCAACTCGTCCAACTTGTTCCCCTGCTCCAGGAAGTGCTCGAGCTCGAACGACCGGTCAAAGTGGTCCTCCAGGCTCCTCTTTCCTCGCCCGGTGACGATCAGGACGTCATTGAGCCCGGCGCCGGCGGCTTCTTCGACCACGTACTGGATGGCCGGTTTGTCCACCAGGGGAAGCATCTCTTTGGGCTGGGCCTTGGTGGCAGGCAGGAAGCGGGTGCCCAGTCCTGCCGCCGGGATAACGGCCTTGCGTACCTGATTCGTCATCAGGTCAGTTCTAGCTCAGGGGTCAGGTCAGTTCTAGCTCAGGGGTCAGGCGCGCCGATCGATGGAATCATTTTGGCCCGGTCACGATAGAATTGGCGCTCACTACGTTCGAGTGCCAGCCTGTCGAGGAAAATCCTGATGCCCACCTACGAATACGCGTGCAAGAAGTGCGGACAGCACATCGAGGTTGTCCAGGGCTTCAAGGACGCGCCCTTGACCAAGTGCGAGGCCTGCGGTGGGGCGATGCGCAAGGTCTTTGGGGCCATCGGCATCGCGTTCAAGGGCTCAGGCTTCTATCGCAACGACTCCCGATCGACCAAGAGTTCCACCACTACGGCCGAGAGCAGCTCCTCGTCCAGCGCTGACAGCTCGACTTCGGACGCGTCATCAGGCTCAGGCTCAGGCTCAGGCTCGGGCTCGGACAAGGCGGCTTCAACCGACTCCAAGTCATCCAATTCAGGATCGGACAAGTCACCGGGATCGTCAGGGTCCGGTGACAAGTCGTCCGGATCGGGGACCACCACCGCATCCGACAAGTCCAAGAGTCCCTCCAAGACATCCTCGGCCGCTTCCTGAGCAATCCTCGGCCGCTTCCTAAGCCATCGTCGGCCGCTTCCTGAGCCAACCTGGCCTAGGTGCCCGGGTGACGGTGGATGCCCCGTCAAAATGAAGAGGGGCCCCTTCAGAATGAGCGGGTCGAGGGGACGATCCGGGCCTTCCACGGTCGGGGGGGGTCGAAATAGTGGCCCACCACGACGGCCGATTCCAGGGCGGTGGCAAAGGACCCGGCGTCGGTGAAGTCGGGCATTTCTACGTAGGCCGCCCCGACGGCGGCGGGCACGTGGGCATCGCTGCCCGCCCCCCGGAGCAGACCGTGGACCCGGGCGAAATCGTCGGCTTTGGCATTGAGGCTCGCCAGGGAAGTCTTGGCATTGAGCACCTCGACAATGTCGATCAGACCGTCGGCGACCAACTCGTCGAGGATCTCGGGGCGAAGGCAATTGCGCAGGGGATCGAACGGGTGGGGGACATAGACCAGACCACCCTGATCCCGGATCGATCGGGCCAGGTCGGCGGGCTTGAGACCGGGATCGGGCCGCTCGGAGAGGAACAGGCCGATGATCTCTCCGGCCCAGGTTCGCGCCTCGATGCCGACGACCACCCGGCAGGCCAGCCCGCCCGCGTCTGACATGGCGGCCAGGTGGTGTGCCCCGACCACGCTGGAGTGGTCGGTTACACACAGGACATCGATCCCCGAGTCAGCCACTGCCTGCACCACCTCTTCGGGTGTGGTGGTGGCATCCCCGGACCACATGGTGTGCGAATGCATGTCGACCCGCACCCATCCCTGTCGCACCGGCCCGGCCAGGTGGGGGTGGCGATCGACGGCTGCGGCGACCGCCTTGGTCAAGCGCCGCTCATGGACATGTCCCCGATGGCGAGGGTAACGCCGGCCGCCGATCCGGGCAGCCACTCCAGGTCGGACCCCACCTCGGTGACGTCGAGCAACATGCGCTGGATGGTCGAAGCGATGGTTATCTCCCGCACGGGTTCCGCCACCACCCCGTCCCTGATCATGAGACCCTCGGCCCCCACCGAGAAGTCACCGCTCACCGGGTTGACCCCGGAGTGAACTCCGGACACCCCAGTAACGAACAGCCCCTCGCCCATGCTGGCGATTATCTCCTCCTGGTCAAGCGTTCCGGGAGCAAAGGCCAGTGCCCGACATCCCACCCCGGGGGCGGACTTGAACCCACCCCGCACCGCCGAGGCGGTCGAGGCAACACCGGCGCGGCGACCCGAATAGGTGTCGTAAGCGAATCCGGCCAGGACGCCGCCCTGGATCAGGACATTGCGTCGGCACGCGAGGCCCTCGGCATCGTGGCTCGAGGCTCCGTAGGCCAGCGGATTGGTGGGATCGTCTACCAGGCTCACGCCGGCGGCGGCCACCTCGTGGCCCAGGCGGGAGGCGAACAGCGACCGGCCCTTGAGCACCGCCTCACCCGAAAGGGTGCCGGCCAGACCTGCCATGAGCACCGCGGTCACCCGGGTATCGAGCACCACTGGCAATCGGCGGGACCTGGCCTTGCGGGCGCCGAGCAGGCGGGTGGCCCGATGGATGGCGTCCTCGGCCGCCTCGGCCACATCCAATACGCCCGGGCCCCGACCGTAGGAGTAACCCCCGCCGGTTTGACTCTCCTCGCCCTCCCCTGCAATCACGTAGGTCGACAGATAGCAGGCCGTGCGGCGGCTGAAGGCCCTGACACCGGTGGTGGAGGCGACAGCGGCCTCGGACCGCACATCGCCGTAGTCGGCCGATTCGACCTGGCGCACCCTCTTGTCTCCGCTCCGAGCCCGGGCTTCGAGGTCCATCGCCAGTGCCACCTTGTCCGTGGTGCTCAGATCATCCAGGCCGTCGTCCCACAGCTGCATGTCTGCCGGCTCGACACCGTCGGGTCGGGCCAGTCCGACGAAATCGTCCCGGGTGGCAAAGCCGGCGTTGTCCCTGGCTTCGGCCAACGTCTCGACCAGCACCGATTCGTCCAAGCTGCCGGCATAGGCAAACCCCTGGCGCCCGTCGAGGATTACCCTGATCCCGGCCCCGGCCGAGGTAGCCGACGACAGGGACTCGATCTCCCCGGAGAACACCCGTATGTCGGTGTCGGTGCCTCGGGCCAGGTAGACCTCGACATCCTCACCCGGAGCGGCCTGATCGACGATCCGTCCGGCCAGGACCTCGAGCTCCCCGTCCTCTCCCCGCACCTCCCGAGGTGGCTGGTCTCGGGCTCCGGGCTCAGCCATCGGCCGTGCCCCCGATGGTCACCCCGGTGATGCGCAACGTGGGCTGGCCACATCCCACCGGAACACTCTGGCCGTCCTTGCCACAGGTCCCGGGGCACATCCCGAAGTCGTTGCCCACCACATCGATGCGGGACAGCACGTCGGGACCGTTGCCTATGAGGTTGGCGTTGCGCAGGGGCTCGGTGATCCGGCCGTTCTCGATCAGGTACGCCTCGGTCATCCCGAAGACAAAATCACCCGTCGCCGTGTTCACCTGACCGCCCCCCAGCTGAGCCACATAGACGCCGTTGGGAGTCTGGGCCAGGATCTCGTCAGGATCCTCCTGGCCGGCCATCAGGTAGGTATTGGTCATCCGCACCATGGGCAGGTGCTCGTAGCTCTGGCGCCGACCGTTGGCCGAGGAGACCTTCTTTTCCTTGCGGGCGCGTAAGAAGTCCCACATGTAGTCGGTCAGGATTCCATCCTGGATCAATACATTGCGTTGGCTGGGTCGTCCCTCGTCGTCGATGCCGGCCGTGCCCCACTGCCGGCTCACCGTTCCGTCGTCCACCAGCGTGACCAGGGGGCTGGCCACCAGTTCCCCCACCCGGCCCGTGTAGACGGACGAGTCCTTGACGATGTGATCGGCCTCCAGTCCGTGACCGCAGGCCTCATGAAACAGGATGCCGCCCGTTCCGCTCTTGATGACTATGGGGACCACTCCACTCGGAGCGGGGCGTGCCCTCAACTTGGCCACCGCCCGGCGAGCCGCTTCGGAGGCCACCTGCTCGGGGTCGGTGTCCTCGAACATTTCAAATCCCCGGGTGAAGGCGGCCGACTCGTATCCGGTCTGCATGCCCGTATCCCCCTCGGCCACGCAGGTCACACTGAGGCGAGTGCGAACCTGCTCATCGGTGGCCCACAAGCCGTCCGAGTTGGCCACCAGGATCCTGCGGAGTGAATCGCCGTAGCCCGCCATCACCTGGGTCACGGCCCCATCGGAACTCCGGGCCTGGGCATTGGCCCGCTCCAGCAGGGCCACCTTGGCCGACTTGCTCACCTGGTCGGGTCGGATGAGCCCATCTCCGCCCACCGCCCGATCGGCCCCGTCCCGGGAACCCGGAACGGACAGGGAAACGGTCCTGGTCCCTCCTCCGCCCGCTTTGGCCACCGAACCAGCCGCCTCGGCCGCAGCCATCAGTCCAACCTCGGATAGATCGGTGGTGTGAGCGAAGCCTGTCGTTTCGCCCACCACCACCCGTATACCGGCCCCTCGGTCCCGACCGGAAGAGAGTTCCTCGATCCGGGCGTCGTCCATGGACACGGCCGAGGATCGCTTGTCCTCGACGAACACCTCGGCGAATTCCCCTCCCTGGGCGAGGGATCGGCCCAGCACCGCCTCGACCACCGCCTTATCGATCATGCCCCGTCCTCGTCGATCACGTCGCCCCGCTTCACAAGAGCCGCCCCGCTTGGTCGGTTCGGCCGTTGCTGGAATAGCGTACCGGGGGTGCCCATCCATCCTGGCCTCAGCGCTCGAGTATCCCTGGAGGTGGGGTCCGAGCACACCGCCTCCCATCTGGGGTCGGGGGACGTTGACGTTCTAGCCACGCCGGTGCTCGTGACCCTGTGCGAACAGGCTTCCCACCGCGCCGTGGCCGGGGAATTGACCCCGGGCACGACCACAGTCGGTATGCGGGTTCAATTCGACCATCTGGCCCCGGTGGCGGTGGGGAATGTTGTAACCGCAGAAGCCACCCTGGACAAAGTGGAGGGAAAACGCCTTACATTCAACGTGTCGGCCTCGGATTCGGCCGGACTGGTGGGGGCAGGCAAGGTCACCCGGGTGGTAGTAGAAGTCGAGGCCTTCCTGAGCAAGGCGCACTAACCTATCCCCAGAGCCGAGCCGAGAACCCAATCCAATCGCCGAGACGAAAGGACATCGTGGACCGATTGAAGGCCATGGGGCCAGGGATTCGAGTAGTGGCCAGTGCGGTCATGCTCGTCGCTCTGATTTCGCGGCTGCATCTGTCCACCATCATCCCTGCCCAGCACCGCTACACCGCCGAACTCATCGCATTGGCCCTGGTAGTGACCCTGGGTGGCATGGTTCTTTCTGCAATTCGATGGCAGCTGGTCCTGCGGGCCATGGAGTTGCCCACCAAGATCCGCACGGCCATCCGGTTGTACCTGGCCGGTCTGTTCGTAGGGAATTTCCTTCCCTCCACAGTCGGGGGGGACCTGTTGCGCATCTCCCGCCTGCCTACCGCCACTGGCGAACGGTCGGGTCCGTTCGCCTCGGTTGTCCTGGAAAGACTGACCGGCTGGCTGGTCCTGCCAGTCATCACCCTTGCCACTTTGATGATCAATCCCGGCCTGTTGCACCTGGGTCGGGCCAGCCGGGTGGCGGTGTTCCTCTCGGGAGGGACCCTGGTCGCACTGATGGGCATCCTCACCGTTGCCGGCCATCCTCGCTTGGGCGGGCGCCTCACCGAGCGTCAAGGCTGGGCTCGGTTCCTCGGAGCCATCCATATGGGCCTGGCCTGTTTTCGCCACCGACCCCGAGCCGCTTTCGGCGTGCTGGCCGTGAGCCTGGCCTACCAGTTGGTGATAGCCATCGGCGTCTACGTGGCCGCCGGGGCCCTGGAATTGCATGTCTCTTTTACTGCTGTGATGGCCTTCATGCCTGCCGTGGCCATCGTGAGCGTGATTCCGGTGACCATCGGCGGGCTCGGGGTCAGGGAAGGCGCGTTCGTCCTGTTCCTTCACCCCCTGGGGGTCAGCACCAGCCAGGCCATCGCCCTTGGCCTGGTCGTGTACGCCATGAACCTTCTGATAAGCCTGTTGGGTGCTCCGGCCTTCGCCTTGAACAAGACTCCGACAACTACGCCGGCGTGACCTCAATCGGGGGCGCGACCTCGAACCGGGGCGCTGGCTCGAACCGGGGCGCTGGCTCGAACCGGGGCGCTGGCTCGAACCGGGGCGCGACCCGGCCGGGTGAATGTGGCCGGAGCCGGTGAGGACCCCCACCTTCGCCGAGATTCGCAGACGCACCAGGTGGATGAAGGAAGTTCTCATCATCGCCGCCTTCTACGCCGTCTACACCGTGGTGCGCGACACCCAGGGATCGGCCAGCGTCTCAGCCGCCCATGCCTTGGGCAACGCCACCCGGGTCATCGGCCTCGAAAAGATGCTCAACATCTTTCACGAGCAGGCCGTCCAACAAGCCGTAATCGGCTGGCACGGCCTGATCAGACTGTTCGACGACTTCTACGGCTCGGCCCACTTCGTCATCACGATCGCAGTGCTGGCCTGGCTCTACTTTGGCCACCATCATCGATATCGGCTGTGGCGCAATACCCTCGCCATCACGACGGGCCTGGCCCTGATCGGCTTCGCCGTCTTTCCAGTGATGCCGCCCCGGCTGTTGCCACCCAGCTATGGATTCGTGGACACCCTGCGCACGATCGGCGGGCTGTGGAACTTCAACTCGGGGGCTGTTGCCAGTGTCTCCAATCAATATGCCGCCATGCCCAGCCTGCACTTCGCCTGGTCGAGCTGGTGTGCCCTGGCTGCGCGCCCCCTGTTCCGCCGGCGCTTCGCCCGAGCGGCGGTCTTTATCTATCCCGCCCTGACCGGCGTGGCCATCATCGTCACCGCCAACCACTTCTTCTTGGATGCCTTCTTCGGCGCCCTAACCGTGGCGTTGGCCTACATGGCCAGTCGGGTGTTCGAACGACCCCCTACACCCTCCCCCAATCAAGAGCACCTGGATACCGTCGCCGCACCCGGGTGAGAGAGGCCATAGTTCGTCGTCCCGGACGGGTGATGGCCAGGCAGGCACCCATGAGGATCGGGTACTGGAAGCGGTCCATGGGTTGGAGGGGTCCATTCCGAACGGGAGCGTTTGAGCCGGCGACGCCGGTGGTCGGGCCGACAGGACTAGCGTAGAGCAGGTGGCTGGCACACCCCATGGCATCTGAGCCCGCGTCGTGACGCTGCTCGAACAGATCGATTCCCCGGCTGACCTGGCCGGACTGACCAGCGACCAGCTCGAAGAGCTGGCCGGGGAAATTCGGGATTTCATCGTGGCGGCCGTCTCGGTCACCGGTGGACACCTCGGCTCCAACCTGGGAGCAGTGGAACTGACGCTGGCCGTGCACCGGGTGTTCCAATCGCCTCGTGACGTGATCCTGTGGGACACGGGACACCAGGCCTACGTCCACAAGCTTCTGACCGGGCGCCGCGAGCGCTTCGATGGGCTGCGCCAGGCCGAAGGGCTATCGGGCTACCCCAACAGGGCAGAGTCGGAGCACGACTGGGTGGAGAACAGCCACGCCTCGACCATTTTGAGCTATTCCCACGGCTTCTCCACCGCGTTCCACCTCCAGGCCCAGGCTCGCCAGTCCGCCGGCTCGGACTACTCGCCGCGCCGGGTCGTCGCCGTGGTCGGCGACGGAGCCCTCACCGGGGGGATGGCCTACGAGGCCCTCAACAACCTGGGCCACTCCGGTCGCCGGGTGATCATCCTGCTCAATGACAACGGGCGCTCCTACGCCCCCACCGTCTCGCACCTGTCGGAGAGCCTCACCCGCCTGCGCCTCAACCCGTCCTACGTGCAAGCGCGCACCCGGGCCAAGCACCTGCTGCGCGAGCTGCCCGCCGTGGGCGGGCTGGCCTACCTGGGGGTGGCCGGAGTGACTTCGGCCCTCAGGGAACTGGTCGAGCCCCATGTCTTTTTCGAAGCCCTGGGAGTGCGCTACACAGGGCCGATCGACGGTCACGACATCGCCGGTATGGAACAGGCCCTTCACAATGCAGCCGAGTGGGACGGTCCCATCGTGGTGCACATCCTGACCCAGAAGGGAAGGGGCTACGCCCCGGCCGAGGAGGACGAGGTCCAGTGCCTGCATGACCTCAAGGTGGCTCCCCCAACCCTCAACGGGGCCACGGGTGCGGCGCCGACCCAATACACCGACGTATTCACTCAGTCCATGCTGGAGCTGGGCGAGCGTGACCCCCGGCTGGTGGCCATCACCGCAGCCATGCCCGGACCAACAGGACTCCTGCCATTCCAGGCCCGATTCCCTGAGCGCTTCTTGGATGTCGGCATTGCCGAGCAGCACGCCGTGACCGCCGCCGCTGGCATGGCGATGGCCGGACTGCGGCCCGTGGTGGCCCTGTACTCGACCTTCTTCAGCCGAGCCTTCGACCAGGCCAACCTGGATGTGGGGCTGCACGGGCTGCCGGTCATCTTCGCACTGGATCGGGCCGGGATCACGGGCGACGATGGGCCGAGCCACCATGGGGTGCTCGACCTGGCCCAGGGGATCTCCATACCGGGCATGACAGTGTTCGCCCCCTCCTCCGATGCCGAATTGGCTGCCATGCTGCTCCAGGCATCCGAGCTCGAGGGTCCGTCAATGATCCGCTACCCCAAGACGCCGGCCATCCATGCCGATCCGAGCCAGGTCGGTTCGGGCCTGTCGGCTCGACGTAGTCGCCGGGGAGACGGATCGGTGTGCCTGCTGGCGGTGGGCAAGATGCTGGCCCCGGCCGAGGAGGCAGCCGACATCCTGCACGCCGAGGGCGTGGACGCCACGGTGTGGGACGTTCGGGTGGTCAAGCCACTGGATCCGGCCATGGTGGCCGACGCCGCCGGCCATGAGCTGGTGGTCAGTGTCGAGGACGGCATACGAAGCGGCGGGGCGGGCAGCTTCATGGCCGACGCCATCAATTCCCACGCCGGACCCGGCCGCCAACCCGGCCTGGTCATCCTGGGCACCCCGTTGAATTACCTGGCTCAGGCCAAGCCGGCGCAGATCCTGGCCCGCCTGGGCTTGGACGGCGCCGGGATCGCGGCGTCAGTGCGATCCGCCGTGCGCAATACGCCCGACCGCGTTGGCGACTGAGGGCTCCGTCCTGCTGGCGGCCGTTCCATGGCTGTCGACTCCCGTGGCCTGAGGCCCGGCCCGCCGCCCAAGTTACCCGGCCCGCCGCCCAAGTTAACGGTGGGCTGATATACCTGGCTCGTGATCAATGGCCTACTCCTGGCCCCGGGGGCCGGGGCGGGTCGCGACCAGCCAAACCTCGTGGCCGTGGATCGAGTTGCTTCAGCGCTTGGCCTGGCCGTCGGCCGCCACATCACCGAGTGGCTGGCCAAGCAGACATGAATGCCCAGGGTCCGGCCCTGCCCAGACCGGGTGGACCTGGGATGAAGCGACGTGATTTCCTGGCCCTGGCCACCAAGGCGGGGGCGGCGGCCCTGGTACTTGGCCCTCCGGTGCTCCTCGCGGGCTGTGCCAACCCGACCACCGGGGCCAAAGGCCCTTCACCCAAGCCGAAGCCCAAACCACCGGGCTCGTCGCCACCCATCGCCCCCAGCGCACCGACCGACGCCGACTGGGCCGGCCTGGCCCGCAGGATGTCGGGCAACCTCGTCCTTCCCAACAGCCCGGCTTACACCGCCGCTCGTCAGTCCTACGATCCCATTTTCGACTCCAACTCCCCCCAGGCCGTGGCCTACTGCCGCACAAACTCGGACGTACAGACCGGGGTCGACTTCGCCCGCACCCACGGGGTGGCCCTAACCCCTCGCTGCGGAGGTCACAGCTACGCCGGTTATTCGACAGGACCGGGTCTGGTGCTCGATGTCAGCTCCATGAACACTATCGAGGCCGGACCGACGGCCGGCGTGGGGGCAGGGAGCAGGCTGATCGACGTCTACGGGGCGTTGGCGGCTGGGGGGGTGTCGATCCCGGCCGGATCCTGTCCCACGGTGGGCGTGGCCGGCCTGACCCTGGGTGGAGGGGTCGGGGTTACCTCAAGGGCCTACGGCCTGACCTGCGATCGTCTGTCCTGGATCGAAATAGTCACCGCCGATGGGCGTCTCCGCCGGGTCCACGCCGGATCGGATCCTGACCTTTTCTGGGCCTGCAGGGGGGGCGGGGGCGGGAACTTCGGCGTGGTGACCAAATTCGGGTTCAACACCCACCCAATTTCCCCGGTGTCTGTGTTCAGCCTGGCCTATGACTGGAACCTCGCCTCGGGGGTGTTGGCCGGCTGGCAGGCGTGGGCGCCTGATGCCCCCGATAGGTTGTTCTCCAACCTCCACCTCGACAGCGGAACCGGCCGCCCCGGGGGGAGGCCGACCCTGTCGGTGGCGGGGGTGTACCTGGGGCCGGCGCACGACCTGGATCGGTTGCTCGGGCCCCTGACCGAGACGGCGGGCGGGGCGCCACGAAGTCGCTACCAACAGGACACCTCATACCTCGAGGCCATGATGATCGAAGCCGGTTGCGCTCACCTGAGCCCGGCCCAGTGCCACCTGGCCCAATCCGGCTCGCCGGGAACCTTGTCACGACAGGCCTTTGTGGCCAAGTCAGACTTTTTCCGTGCCTCAATGCCTACCGAGGGGATATCCATACTCATCGAGGCCATGTCGGCCCGAGCAGCCAGCCCGGGGACGGGTGCCGTGGCCGTCATCCTCGATGCCTGGGGTGGGGCCATCAGCCGGGTCAGCCCGACCGATAGCGCCTTCGTGGCCCGCCGGGCAAGGTTCTCGGCCCAGTATTATGCCGGACTCCCCACCGACGCCTCGCTCAATGCGATCCACACGGCATCCGCGGCCCTCAACGGCCTGAGGGCCAAGCTGGCCCCCTACGCCAGCGGCTATGCCTACCTCAATTACATCGATCCCGACCTGGCCAACTGGCCCCAGGCCTACTATGGGACCAACTACCCTCGCTTGACCAGGGTGAAGTCCGCCTATGACCCGCAGGGCGTATTTCGCTTCCCTCAGGGCATCACCCCGTTGGCTTCAGGTGTCACCTCTTAGCGGCTCACCCCCGAATCGATCGATGAAGGTAATGTCCTCGACCGCTCGACGGGACAGTTTGGTCACCACCTGTGCCGGCCGGCCCAGCGCCACCAGGCCGGCGAGAGCCCAACCGTGGGGAACGTGGAGCAGTTCCATGACGGGCGCCTCCTCCCGGCACAACACGGTGGTCATGACCCCTCCAAGGCCCTCGTTGCGCGCTCCAAGCAAGATGTTGTGGGCGAAGGGATAGATCGAGCCTCCACCCACGATGCTCTGGCGGCCCAGGCCGTTGTCCAGCACCGCCAGAGCCCCCAGTTCCACGCAGATGACGAGCATCACCGGCACCTGGTCGAGGTGATCGCCGAACGGATTGGGTTGGTCGATTTGGCGCGCCTGAACGAGGTCGACGGCGGGCCCATCCCAATTGCCGTCGACCGGCGCAAACGGGACGAGGCCGGCCTGGACGTGGGCCATATACTCGCGCCAGGCCAACACGTAGTGGTCCCGGATCTTCTCCCTGATGGCCTGGTCCTTGACCACCACCACCCGCCACCCCTGACGATTCCCCCCGCTCGGGGCGAAGCGGGCGTGGTCGAGGATCCGGAACAACACCGAGTCGGGCACCGGCTTGGGGTCGAATTGGCGGGTGGCCGGAGTGGTCCTCACTACGTCGTAGAAATCCATACTTGGTTTCATAGCCCGATTTCACCGGCCGCGGGTCTAGGCTTGCAGGTAAGAGACCAAAGGAGCAGAGAGGTGACTTCTGCCTTGACAGCCGAAATATTCGGGCCCGACATTCTCATTGTCTTGGCCGTGGTGGCCCTCCTCTTCGGAAGCAC
Organism: Acidimicrobiales bacterium; assembly: GCA_050742455.1. Classification (GTDB taxonomy): domain Bacteria; phylum Actinomycetota; class Acidimicrobiia; order Acidimicrobiales; family JBOGIG01; genus JBOGIG01. The sequence continues at coordinate 5,326 of JBOGIG010000107.1, read as the reverse complement.
CCGATTGCCGAAGCTGGCCCGCTCTTTGGGCTCGGCTTCCACCGAGTTCAAGAAGGGCATGGAACACGGCGAGACCGACCCCGAGCCCAAGGACTCTGCCCCAGCATCGCCCGAGGCCACCCCGGCTTCCCCGCCAGCACCGGCCGCCCTCCCGACTGTTCCGGTCGAGGCCGGCGCTGCGGTCCCGCCACCCATCACGCCACCGAGCAGAGACCCGGCCACGGGGAGCATTCCCGCTAATCCACCGATTGCCGAGCACTATCCGCAGCCGCCAGGTGCAGAACACACCGACCGCTAGCGCCCAGGACGGACCGAGGCGCTACATCCCCTTCGGCGCCCACCAGGGCGTCGAGTACATCATGGCTATCCTGCTTGCCGGGGTGGCCATCCACCTCAGTGGTGACATGGAATGGGCGCTGCTCGGCGGGGCCCTGGCCATATTCCTGCTCTCGTTCCTGACCAAGGCCCCCCTGGGTGGCGGCCGCATCGTCGCCATGAAGGTGCATTTGGTCTTGGACTTGGCGATCGCCGTGGGCCTGGCCCTGTCACCCCTGATCGCCACCTCTGGCGTAGACGCCACCGGCATCATCACGGCCGAGGCGACCGCCGTATTGCTGGCCCGCATGTCCACCCTGACCCGCAAGCAACCCCGACCAAGAAAGACGCCCCGTTCCGCCTCGCCGGGAGAGCCGTCGTCCCGGGCCCGGCCCACTCCCCAACCCCCAGAGTCCCCTTCCGAATGGGACCCATCGAGGCGCCCTTCCGGGCAGACGACGTCGTCCTCGGGGGAAGTCACCTCGATACAACCTGCGCCGCCCTCGCCCCGTGAGATAAAGGTCATGGCCACGGCCAGGGCTTTCGGCTACGTCGCCGGTCGGGCCCGACGCCTGCGCAATCAGTGACAACATGAACGGGTGACCCTGAAGGTTGGTCTGGCGGTCGTCATGACCGTGGGCCTGGCAGTTGGCCTGGCGGCCCCGCAGGCCTTGGCGCTGAACGTTCCCATCGGCTCCGGGTTGCCCGGAGCAGGCCCCGCCTATCCCAACGACACCTACTACGGCCTGCAGTGGAACCTGGCCCAGGTCCACGCGCCTCAGGCCTGGAAGGTCAGCAAGGGCCACGGGATCGATATCGGCCTGGTCGACACCGGGGTGGACCTGTCCCACCCCGACCTGGCCGGCAAGATCGTGGCCTCGACAGACTGCACCTCGGCCGGAGGCGACCCGTCCAAATGCCACGGAACCGGTCAGGACGACAACGGCCACGGTACCCACGTGGCCGGGATAGCTGCCGCCTCCACCGACAACGGCATCGGAGTGGCGGGCATGGCTCCCGAGGCCGGCCTAGTGGTGGCCAAGGCCCTGGACCACAACGGCACCGGCAATTTTGCCAACGTCAACGCCGCCATCATTTGGGTGGTCAACCACGGCGCCAGGGTCGTCAATCTGAGCCTGGGGATCCAAGGTGGCACCCCTTCGGCCAAAGATCCGGGACCCCAGTCCATCGCCCCGGGAATCGAGTACGCCTGGCGCCACGGTGCCGTTCCCGTGCTCGCCGCAGGCAACACCGCCCGCGGCCACCCCGTGACCACCGCCTCCAGCTATCAGGGGCTCGATGCCATCGTCGTGGGAGCTACCGGTCGGGACGGTCAGGTGGCCTCGTACTCCAGCCCATTGGCCACGGCCAAGTGGGCCGTGGTGGCTCCCGGGGGCAGCGGCTACGACACCAAAGGGGCGCCATACTGCGGTGCCGGGCGGGAGCAGACCAACTGCGTCATCTCCACCTACCTGGGCCCGGGTCAAGACGGCGCCTACGCCTGGGACGAGGGCACATCCATGGCCGCCCCGGTCGTCTCGGGCACAGTGGCCCTGCTCCTTTCGCTCGGGGAAACCCCGGCCCAGGCCGTACGGGCCATCTTGGACAGCGCCCAGGGCGGGGTGGCCTGCGGATACGGCTGTGCAGGTCGCATCGACGCCGGAGCGGCCCTGACGGCCGGGGTCAGGGCGGCCTCGATCCCCGGTCCGCTCCCCGGTGGCATCTCGTCTGCCGGGTCGACCAATCCCGGCCGATCCGGCATTCCCCCGTCGAACCCGGGGGCCGGCTCGCCTTCACCGTCGCCGGGCCGGTCCGGGTCGGGGACCCCCGCTCCGAGCGCGGGCAGTGGGGGGCTGACACCGGCGCTCACCGCGCCGCCCGTCCACGGCGGCGAACCGGCCACGCTGGCCTTTGACCCGTCCCGGGGCGCGAGTCGTCAGGCCGGCATCTGGGTAGGGGCCCTGGTCACCCTGGCCCTGTTGGCCATGGCGGTGATGACCGTCCTGGGCCGGCGGGGGGCGCCATTGCCCCACTCGGGCACGGGTGGTCGGCCTGAGCCGGGCGCTGATTTCGATTCTTCGGCCGGGGATGACTAGATTCTCGGCGTGACCCGTGACGCCGGCCAGCCAAGGACCTTCTAAGTGCGCTTCACCCATGGCAAATCAACCCTACGGACCATCCTGGCCCTGGGCGCGGCGGCGGTAGCCCTGGGTGGTTGCAACCTCTCGTTCGGTTCGTTTCCCGGCGCCACCACTCAGGGCCACAACATCTTCCGCCTGTGGCAGGGATCGGTCATAGCCGCCCTGGCCGTTGGGGTGATCGTGTGGGGCCTGATCTTTTGGGCCGTGGTGCGCTATCGCAAGAAGGGCGACTCCATACCGGTCCAGACGGAGAATAACTTCTTGATCGAGATCATCTACACCACCGTCCCGGTGATCCTCGTCGCCGTGCTCTTCTTCTTCACCGTCATCACCGAGAACAGCGTCGACAACGTCTCGGCCCACCCCGCCGTGGCCGTCCATGTGACGGGCTTCCAGTGGGGGTGGCGCTTCGACTACACGGGCCAGCACGTGTCCGAGGTGTCCGGGGTCACCACCTATCCCACCATGGTGCTGCCGCTCGGCCAGGAAACCACGATCACGCTCACCACCACCGACGTGATCCACGGGTTCTATGTCGCCAAGTTCGACTTCTCCCGCTTCGCCCAGTCCGGCGTGGTCAACAAGTTTGACTTCACACCCAATCAGACCGGTACCTTTCTGGGGCGTTGTACCCAGTTCTGTGGCCTGCGTCACGATCAGATGCTGTTCTACGTCAAGGTTGTAACCCCGAACCAGTACCACCAGTGGCTGGCGGGCCAGCAGGCACAACAAGCCCAGACTCAACCAAAGGTGGGGGCATGACTCTCCTGGCCGAACGCCCAGCCGAGCTGGGCGAGCCCGAACACCACCACGAGGAGGGCCCAACCGGGATCCTCAAGTGGCTGACGTCGACCGACCACAAGGTCATCGGCAAGAGCTACCTCATCACCTCCTTCGCCTTCTTCTGCCTGGCTGGGTTGCTGGCCCTGGGCATGCGGACACAGCTCCTCTCACCGGGCAGCACCCTTCTCGGCCAGCAGCAGTACAACGAGCTTTTCACCATGCACGGATCGCTGATGATGTACCTGTTCGCCGGGCCATTTGCCTTCGGAGGGTTCGCCAACTACCTGGTGCCCCTCCAAATCGGCGCCCCGGACATGGCCTTCCCCCGCCTCAACGCCCTGTCCTACTGGCTGTATCTGTCCGGGGGACTGACCATGCTCTTGGGCTTTGCCACCGCCGGCGGCGCGGCCAGCTTCGGCTGGGTGGCCTACGCCCCCCTCTCCGACGCCGTCAACTCTCCCGGAGCCGGACCCGACCTTTGGATCATGGCCCTCATCCTTACCGGATTCTCGGCCATATTCACCGGGATCAACCTGATAACTACCGTCTTTTACCTGCGCGCCCCGGGTATGACCATGTTCCGCCTGCCCATCTTCACCTGGGACATGGTGGTCACCGCCCTTTTGATCCTGATCGCTTTCCCGGTGCTGACCTCAGCCCTGATCATGCTGTACTGCGACCGCCACTTCGGCACCCACATCTTCGAGGTCAACGGCGGTGGCGTCCCCGTGCTTTGGCAACATCTCTTCTGGTTCTTCGGCCATCCGGAGGTCTACATACTGGCCCTACCATATTTTGGAATAGTAACCGAGGTGTTCTCGGCCTTCTCCCGCAAGCCGACGTTCGGCTACAAGGGCATGGTTTTTGCCACTCTCGCCATCGCCGGACTGTCCACCGGCGTGTGGGCCCACCACATGTTCACCACCGGCGTAGTGCTCCTGCCCTTCTTCTCGGGTCTGTCCTACCTCATCGCCGTGCCAACCGGAATCAAGTTCTTCAACTGGATAGGAACCATGTGGCGGGGCCAGCTGACCTTTGAGACCCCGATGCTGTTCTCCATCGGCTTCCTCGTCGTATTCCTGCTCGGTGGCCTGACCGGGGTGCTGCTGGCCTCGCCCCCGGTCGACTTCGCCACCCATGACACCTATTTCGTAGTGGCCCACTTCCACAACGTCCTTTTCGGCACCGCGGTGTTCGCCGGCTTCGCCGGGATCTACTACTGGTACCCCAAGATCACCGGCCGGATGATGCACGAGAGACCGGGCAAGCTGCACTTCTGGCTCACATTTGTCGGCTTTTGTGTGACATTCCTGCCCCAGTACATAGTGGGGCTTCGGGGAATGCCGCGGCGGGTCGACACCTACCTGGCCAGCGACGGGTTCACCTTCCTCAACCGCCTGTCCACCGTCGGGGCCTACATCCTGGGTCTCTCGGTGATAGTGCTGATCTACAACTTCTGGGTGTCGTGGCGTAAGCCCATCCGGGCCGGCGACAATCCCTGGGACGGTGGAGCCCTGGAGTGGGCCACCACGTCGCCCCCGCCCCATCACAACTTCGCCAGCCTGCCTAGGGTGCGCTCCGACCGGCCCGTGTGGGACGCCAACCACCCTGAGCACACCGTGCAACACAGTCCGGCCAAGGTACCCGTTGGAGCCTCAGGAGGTCAGTCCCGATGAAAGTGGAGTCCCATGTCCTGTTGGGCGTCGCCATCTTCTTCGCCGTGGTCTGCGCCCTGTACTGGTTCACCAGCTATGAGGACGCCGGATCGATCATGCTCCTGCTCACCGCGTGCCTGGGCTTGCTGCCGGGCGGATACCTACTGTGGTGGTCCGTTCACATGCCCCCCCGGCCCGAGGACCGCGCCGAGAGCAGGCTGAACGAGGGGGCCGGCAGCATCGGCTCGTTCCCTGGTTCGAGCATCTGGCCCTTCGTGCTCGGCATGGGCCTGGCACTGGTGGCGGTGGCCTTCGTGTTCGGGAGCTGGACCGCTGTGCTGGGCGGCACGCTGGTCATATCGGCCTTCATCGGGGTCATCGTGGAGAGTCGCCGGGGCGGCCTGGTATAGGTCTGGTCCACCCGCCTTATCC
>JBOGIG010000106.1:0-3925 GCA_050742455.1 Acidimicrobiales bacterium | reverse complement strand
TGGCGGTGCGGTTCGTGCCAGTTGCTGGCAGCCGTCGGGCGTAACTGCCCTGTTTGCTCCACTGAGATGGACGACGTCGACGACGTAGTGGAAGAGGCAGTGGATGCTGCCCTGGTCCTGGGGAGCAAAGTGATCAGTTGCCAGGAGAACGCCGACTTGGACGTCATGGGACGCATCGGCGCCCTCCTCCGGTTCTGAGCTTGGCCTCCCCAAACCCCGCCCCGTCGGCGAGCGAAGACAGCAACGCCCATGTCATAGGGATCGACTTGGGTGGCACCAAGATCTGGGGAGTGCGACTCGACGGCGACGACCAGGTGATGGACGAACACAAAGTACCCACTCCGTCGGGAGCCGACGCCGTGGTGTCTGGGATCGTGACCTTGGTCAATACCCTCATGGACACCGGCAGCGTCGGGACCGGACCGGCCCGGGCCGGCAGGGTCGCAGCGATCGGCATCGGCGCGCCTGGCATGGTCACCGACGACGGGGTCTTGTTGTCGGCGCCCAACGTGGAGGGCTTGGCCGGCTTCGGTCTGAGAGAGGCGGTAGAGACAGCCCTCATGTCCAACCCTTCCGGCCCCCTCAGTGTTTATGTCGACAATGACGCCACCTGCACGGGATGGGCCGAGAGATCACAAGGTGCAGGCCACGGCTGCGACAATGTATTGGTGGTGGCCCTGGGCACGGGCATCGGTGGAGGGATCGTGTCCGGATCCCAGCTTCTGCGCGGCGCCCACGGGTTCGGGGGCGAGATCGGCCACATGGTGATCAATCCCGTTGGTCCTCCGTGTCCCTGCGGCAAGCGAGGGTGCTGGGAGCGCTATGCCTCGGGAAGCGGGTTGGGTCGCCTGGCCCGGGATGCCGCCGACGCTGGCCAGGCCGAAGCCATCCTGGCCCTGGCCGGCGGCCAGCCCGCCCAAGTCAGGGGCGAACACGTCACCACGGCGGCAGCCCATGGTGACAGGCAGGCACTGGATATCCTTGAGCAGTTCGGACGGTGGGTGGCCCTGGGTCTGGCCAATCTCGTCGAGATCTTCGATCCCGACACCATCGTGCTGGCCGGCGGATTGATACAGGCCGGGGACCTGATCGTCGGACCGGTTCGAGATGCCTTCATCGGTTCGGTCCAGGCCGGTTCAACCCGGCCCGAGATCCCCATCGTCCCTGCCGGGCTCGGGCCGCGGGCCGGGGCCATCGGCGCCGGTCTCGTCGGTCGCTACCGGTTCGGATGAAGCTCGGGGTAACGCTGCCTCAGTTCAGCGGCAACGCCGGCATCGCCCTAGAGGCCGCCCGGCACGTCGACGAAATCGGATTGGATGGTGTATTCGTCTTCGATCACCTCTGGCCCATCGGCCAACCCCACCGGCCCGCCCTGTCGGCCTTTCCCCTGCTCGGAGCTCTGGCGGCACAGCACCGGCGCCTGACCATGGGGACGCTGGTGGCCCGGATCGGACTCTTGCCCGATCCGGTCCTCATCTCCTCCCTCAGGACAATGACCCTGCTCGCCCCGGGACGCTTTATCGCCGGGCTGGGCGTCGGAGACCGCATGAGCCGAGGCGAGAACCTGGCCTTCGGCCTGCCCTTCCCCGACCCCGCCGAGCGACTGGATGGCCTTGAACGCTGCGTGGCCGACCTATCGAGCACGGGGATTCCCATCTGGGTTGGAGTCGGCCGGGGCCGGGACCAGGCTTTGGTCGAAGTTGCCCGACGTCACGGCGCCACAGTCAACCTTTGGGGCTCATCCATTGGATCGGGCCAACTGGCAGGGTTGGGGACGGGCGGGCCGGTCTGTTGGGGCGGGGACCTGCCTGACGATCCCACGGCCTTGTTCGACCGTCTGGAGGAACTCGAAGCAGCCGGCGCATCATGGGCCGTGGCGGCCTGGCCCGGGGACCGGACCGGGCTGGACAATTTGGCCCGTGCCGCTCTCCGCTGAGATCCCCTGACCCTGCACCGCGCCGGTGCCCAACACAGCACGGGTCAGCCGGTAGCCTTGGGCATGGACTTTCGCCGCATCAACGGGCTGCCACCCTACGTCTTTGCCGAGATAAACGAACTCAAGAGCCAGGCTCGTCGAGCGGGCCAGGACGTCATCGACCTCGGCTTCGGCAATCCTGACATCCCCTCGCCGAACGTAGCCGTGGACAAGCTGGCCGAAGCAGTTCACAACACCAAGAACCACCGTTATTCGGCCAGCCGGGGCATTCCCAAGTTGCGCCAGGCGATCTCGAACCTCTACCTGCGTCGCTTCGGGGTGGAGATCGATCCGGAAACCGAGGTGGTGACCACCATCGGGGCCAAGGAGGGCCTTTCCCACCTCATGTGGGTGCTGGTCGGTCCGGGGGACACGGCCTTGGTCCCCTCGCCCTCCTACCCGATCCACATCTACGCCCCTCTATTCGCCGGCGCCGACGTGCGTCAGGTTCGCCTGGGAACCGACCCCGACCCGCAACCATCCCCTCCTGCCCAAGCCGGGGATGGGGTCCCCGGGAGCGAAGCGTCCGCACCGTCACGGGCCTCGGCCGGGACAGGAGAGCGCTTCTTCGCGGACCTCATGGAGACATGGGAGTCCACTTGGCCCAAGCCACGGGTGATCGTTCTGTCCTTTCCCCACAATCCCACCACCGCATGTGTGGACCTGGCCTGGATGCAGCGCATCGTGAACTTTGCCCGTGAGCACGACGTGGTGCTGGTGCATGATTTCGCCTATTCGGACACCTCCTTCGACGGCTATCGCCCGCCCTCCATCCTGGAGGTCCCCGGAGCCAAAGACGTGGCCGTGGAGCTCTACACCCTGACCAAGTCGTTTTCCATGGCTGGATGGAGGGTGGCCTTCATGGTCGGCAACGCCGACATCGTGGCCGCCCTGACCAAGCTCAAGAGCTACTTGGACTATGGGACTTTCCAGCCAATCCAGATCGCCGCCATCGTGGCCATGAACGAGGCTCCCGACTACCCCAAGGAGGTCAACGAGATCTACCAGGGGCGCCGGGATGCCCTGTGCGAAGGCCTGGTCAAGATGGGATGGCCGGTGGAGAAGCCCAAGGGCACCATGTTCGTGTGGGCGCCCATCCCCCCGGCCTACCGGGACCTGGATTCGCTCGAGTTCTCCAAGCTGTTGATCCGCGACGCTCAGGTAGCCACGTCACCTGGGTCGGGGTTCGGGCCGGGGGGGGACGGGTTCGTTCGTTTTGCCTTGATCGAAAATGAAAAACGGATACACCAAGGACTGCGCAGCCTCAAGAAGGGCCTGATCAGACTGTCCTGAGCCCACCGAGGCAGAAGGCCATGGCCGCTTCGGCCACGTCATTCGGGTCGTCCCCCCGCTCGTAGAGCAGGGTGCGGGCCAAGTGGTTGGTAACGCCCAGGATGGCATGGGTGAGCACCAACGGGTCGCTGTCGCGCACCTCGCCAGCGGCGATAGCCGCCCTCACATGTCGGACCACGTCGGCCACGGCAACCTCCTCCCCCTTGCGCAGAAGTTGGCGAAATCTTTCCTCGGTGGAGGCGAACTGAAAGAGCAGGAAGTAGTGCCGGTTCTCGCTCAGCCACGCCATGGTGGCCCGGATGCCCAGCTCGATGCGGACCATGGGATCGGTCTCGTCGCCGAAGGCCAGCTCCTGGCGACGGCGAAGCTCGTGTTGGGCTTCGCGCAGGATCTCGGCAAAGAGCTCCTCCTTGGAGGCAAAATACCAATAGAAGACGCCCTTGCCCACACCCATCCCATTGACTATGTCGGCCACCGACGTGGGGTGGTACCCGTTGTCGGCAAATCGTTGGGCGGCAAAGGCCACCAGCTGGCGTCGCCGCTCCAGGCCCCGCTCGGTGAGGCGACGATTCATTGAGCCAGAACCTAGACATTCCTTGACCGTGCGGTCAATGTATCGGCTGCGGACCGGTCCGGTCCTCCACCCGGGTGGCCGGG
>JBOGIG010000105.1:0-6917 GCA_050742455.1 Acidimicrobiales bacterium | reverse complement strand
AGCACTTAGGACAAGCCGATTGCCGGTCATTCACGCCAACCGCCACTCCCTCATGCCGAGCGTCACACCGAAACGTGAAGATGGTGGCGGTTGAAACGTGATGACCTCTCTGGGTGGGTGGAGGTGGCGGGAATCGAACCCGCGTCCTTCGGTATCTCAACAGGGCTTCTCCGAGCGCATCCGGTAAGAGGTCTCGGTCCCCGCCTTGCCACCGGCATCATGGCAGAGACCCAGTCGACGAAAGATTTCCCTAACGGCCCGTCGGCACTGCCGCTTCGGTAAGCCCTACTAGATGGCGTCCGGCTCCGGCCCGCAGGGCTTGGACCGGTCAGACGTCGCTACTTACTAAGCAGCGAGTGCGAGCTGAGGCTCGGCATTTGTTTGTTTTTCCGGCTCTTTAACGTGGCTCCGGAGACCACGGCTCGCTTCACCTGCATCAACGACCAAAGTCGAAGCCAGTCACCCCCTTGTGGGTTTGTAGTTCGCCATTCTAGCGGCGTCGGGCGGCGGCCATCTCCCGGGCGGCATCTCGACCGGCGTCTCGGGCAGCGATGGCGTGGCGTTTGTCGTAGGTCTTGCGCCCCCGGGCCAGGGCCAGGTCGAGCTTGGCCCGTCCCCCCTCAAAATAGATCGATAGCGGGACCAGGGTCAGGGACTGCTGAGCCAACTTGCCTGCTATTTCGTCGATCTGGCGGCGGTGGAGAAGGAGCTTGCGGGCCCGGTCGGGGTCGTGGCTTCCAAAGCCGGTGGCGAACACGTAGGGGGACACGTGCATGCCGTGGAGCCAGACCTCACCGTCGTCGACCCGGGCGTAGGAGTCGCGGATCTGGACCTTGCCATCTCGTATGGACTTGACCTCACTGCCGACCAGCACCATTCCGCATTCGAAGGTCTCCAGGATGTCGTAGTCATGACGTGCCCGGCGGTTCTGAGCGACCTTCCGCGGCCCGGGCACCTTTTTGCTGCTCGATTTGGCCATGGCCCGAGCCATCCTATTGGCTAGTGTCAACGTCCGATGCTGCGCCTCGACCCCACCGTCTACCCCCGGATGATCGGCCACTGCTATGACGGCCTGCCCTACGAGGCATGCGGGCTCCTGGCCGGCGTGCCCGCCACGGGCCAAGCCCTCGAGGTATATCCCACCCGCAACGTGGCCGAGTCGGCCCGGGTGTACACGGTCGACCCGGTCGAACATCTCAAGGCCGATAGGGATGCCGAGAGCCGGGGCCTGGAGATCATCGGCGTCTTTCACTCCCATACCCACACCGATGCCTACCCGTCGCCCACCGATGTAGCCCAGGCCCCCGATCCCACGTGGCACTACGTCTTGGTGTCTCTCCGGGACGAGGCGCCCGTGCTCCGATCCTTCCAAATCATGGATGGGAACATCTCGGAGGAACTGGTTGTTGTGGATGGACGATAGAATCCATAGTGATTCAGTCGACAATTGGAGGGTTCGTGGCCGTAGAAGTTCGTCTGCCCACTGTTCTTCGCTCCCATGCCGGGGGCGCAGCCACCGTTAAGGCCAATGGGGCCACGATCGGCGAGGTGCTCGACGACATCACCACCGTCTATCCGGCCATGGCCGGGCAGGTGAAGGCCGAGGGTGGCGAGTTGCACCGCTTCGTCAATGTGTATGTCAATGACGACGACGTTCGCTACCTGGACAAGCTGGACACCGAGGTCAGCGATGGGGACGTGATCTCCATCCTGCCCGCCGTGGCCGGGGGTTTGGGGTAGCGGGACGGACTGGCTGATCACGCAGTGGCTTATTTTGCGTCCATAGCTGACCTGGTGGGCAATACGCCCCTGGTGGAAATCAGCGAGCTCAGTCCCAACCCCAAGGTGCGAATCCTGGCCAAGCTGGAGGGCCAGAACCCGGGAGGATCGGTCAAGGACCGCATTGCGCTGTCCATGGTCCAAGAAGCCGAAAAAGACGGGACCCTCAAGCCGGGTCAGACCCTTATAGAACCCTCGTCGGGCAACACCGGGATCGGCTTGGCCCTGGTGTGCAAGCTCAAGGGATATCCGCTCAAGATCGTGTTGCCTGCCAACGTATCGGTCGAACGCCGCCAGCTCTTGGAGGTGTGGGGAGCCGAGATCATCGAATCTCCGGGGTCCGAGGGTTCGAACGGCGCCGTCCGCCTGGCCCAGCAAATTGCAGGCGAGAATCCCGACTTGGCCTTCTTGTACCAGTACGCCAACCCGGCCAATCCCAAGGCTCATTACGAGGGCACCGGCCCGGAGATCTGGCGGGACTGTCCCGAGATCACTCATTTTGTGGCGGGACTGGGAACCAGCGGAACCTTGATGGGCGTCGGCCGGTTCCTCAAGGAACGCAATCCCGCCATCCAGGTATGGGCGATCGAACCCCCTGCCGGCGAAATGGTGGACGGGCTGCGTAATCTCGACGACGGCTACATCCCACCCATCTTCACGGACAACAATGGCGCAGAGTTGCTTGATCGCAAGACCATCGTCGGCCCTAGAGACTCGATCGAGTGGACCAGGCGCCTGATCGACGTCGGGATCTTTGCCGGAATCTCGTCGGGGGCCATCCTTGCAGGGGCCCAGCGCTGCGCCACCGCCATCGATGAGGGCGTGATCGTCATGGTGGTGTGCGACGGTGGATGGAAGTACCTGTCGACCGGGGCGTGGACGGGCGACATCGACGAGGTCACCGAGCGGGCCAAGTCGATAATTTACTTTTAGGCCGGCATACTGCCGTGGCGGTTCTTGCCCCGTGAGAGATTTTTCCGGCCCATGGAGTGTTGTCCGATCCCGGTCTGGGTAGATACACCTCATGACCGTGAGCCGAAGAATTGCCCGCCCGATGCTGGCTTCGATGTTCGTCGCCGGAGGGGTCGATGCCGTACAGAACCCCGAATCCAAGGCCAAGGCGGCCGAATCGGTGGCCGTGCCCATCGCCAAAGCACTAAAGCTGCCCGAGGATCCCACCACTCTGGTGAGGATCAACGGCGGAGTTCAGGTGGGAGCAGGGGTATTGCTGGCGCTCGGCGTGTTGCCCCGGATCTCGGCCGCAGCCTTGGCCGGTTCTCTGGTCCCCACCACCCTCGCCGGCCACCACTTCTGGGACGAGGCTGACGAGGATATACGTCGCAACCAGCGGATCCACTTTCTCAAGAACATGTCGATGCTGGGCGGGTTGATCATCGCCGCCATCGAACCCGGGGGCCGGCCTTCGCAGCCCCGGAGAGCTCGCCGGGCCGCCGGGCGGGCCGGCCGGCGGACTATCGCCACTGTCGGCCGGCCCTGGCGTGGAGGTACTCCGAACTAGCCTGGGGGAGTGGCACAGCGCCCGGTTGCCGACGTCGAGGCCCCCATCGGTATGTTCGACAGCGGGTTCGGCGGTCTCACGGTGGCCCGGGCCCTCATCGACCTCATGCCCGCCGAGGACCTGGTTTACCTCGGCGACACCGGCCGCTACCCCTACGGACCGAGGGACCTGTCTGAGGTCCGAGCCTTCTCGGCCCAGATCGCCCGGCTCCTGGTGGGCGACTACGGCATCAAGATGCTGGTGGTGGCGTGCAACACCGCATCGGCGGCCGGACTGGAGGAGTTGCGAAAGGAATTGGCCATTCCCGTGCTCGGTGTGATCGAACCAGGAGTACGGGCGGCCACCAGGGCCACCACTGGTGGCGGGGTCGGAGTGATCGGGACGGTGGGCACCATAGCCTCGGGCGCCTACCAAAGGGTGATGGCCGACCACGATCCAGGGGTGAAGCTGACGTGCGCCGCCTGCCCTGGATTCGTGGAGTTCGTGGAGCAGGGCGATACCAGCAGCGATCAGGTCCACGTGCTGGCCGAGCGCCTGCTTTCCCCGTTGCGCCAGGCCCAGGTGGACACGTTGTTATTGGGCTGTACTCACTATCCCTTCCTGGCCCGTACCATCGGCGACGTCATGGGTCGGGGAGTCGTTTTGGTGTCGTCGGCCGACGAGACTGCATTCGAGGTCAAAAGAGTCCTCGACGCCCGCGGCATGTCCAGGCCCCGCGCTCCTCAAACGAAGGGTGTCCCTGTGCCTGAGGTGGCGGGCAAAAGCGACGGGCGTGGCTCGGAAGATGGTGGTGGAGGCCACATGTTCTTGTCGTCGGGCGACGCCTCACGCTTCGCACAGTTGGGCGGGCGACTCTTCGGACCCGAACTTGACCGGGTCATCGGAGTCGAGTGGGATTGACCGATGCGAGTTGACGGCAGGGCCCATGACGAACTCCGGCCGGCGTCTTTTGTTCGGGACTACACCGAATTTGCACCGGGATCGGTGCTGGTGTCTATGGGGCGCACCCGGGTCCTGTGCACCGCTTCGGTGGACGACAGGGTCCCACCCTGGATGCGAGGCAGCGGCAAGGGCTGGGTCACGGCCGAGTATTCGATGCTCCCCGGGTCCTCCCCCGAGCGGGTGGGACGGGAGGCGGCCAAGGGTCGCCAGTCGGGCCGCACCCAGGAGATACAGCGCCTCATCGGCCGCTCCCTGCGGGCGGTATGCGACATGGTGGCCGTCGGCGAGCGCCAGATCGTGCTGGACTGCGACGTCCTCCAGGCCGACGGGGGAACACGCACCGCGTCGATCTGCGGGGCATACGTGGCACTGCACGATGCCTTCACCCGCCTGGTTCAGCGGGGCGATATTGGGGCTCACCCTCTAAGCATTGGCTGTGCTGCCGTGTCGGTCGGAGTGATCGACGCCACTCCGATGCTCGATCTGGCCTACTCCGAGGACGTGAGGGCTGAAGTGGACATGAACGTCGTGATGACTTCCGAGGGTCGCTTCATCGAAGTCCAGGGCACGGCCGAGGGCATGGCCTTCACGCGAGGGGAGCTAGACGAGATGTTGGGATTGGCCGAGCATGGCATCACCCAGCTCGTGGACCTGCAGACCGAGGTTCTGGCCGCACCGCCTCACCCCAGGTGACCGCCTCACCCCAGGTGACCTCTGGTGGCGGGGCGCCGGGCCGGTCCCAGTGACACCTGGCGGGCCATCGAACTTGTGTCTGGTGGCCGCCACGGCCAACCCCGACAAGTTGATCGAGATCGTCGCCGCCCTGTCGGGCTTTGACATCCTGGCCCGACCACCCGATCTGGGTGAGGTGGAGGAGACGGGCCGGACGCTGATGGACAACGCCAGGCTCAAGGCCCGTGCTGTGGCCGATCATGCCCAACACGCCGCCGTGGCCGACGACACCGGGCTGGAGGTGGTGGCACTCGATGGTGCCCCCGGCGTGTACTCGGCCCGCTATGCCGGTCCGAATGCCACCTACCTGGACAACGTGGAGCACCTCTTGGAAGAGATGGAGGGCATCACGGACCGGAGGGCCCGATTCGAGACGGTGGCTCTGGTCGCATTTCCCGATGGCACCGAGCTTTCCGCCGTGGGCGCCGTCGAGGGGACCATCGCTACCGTTCCCCGGGGCACGGGGGGCTTCGGCTACGACCCGGTGTTCATCCCCGAGGGTGGGGGAGGCATGACCTTCGCCGAGATGTCGAAACAGGCCAAGGGGGCACATTCGCATCGGGGCCGTGCATTTGCCCTCCTGGCCCAGTTGCTAACCGAACGATGGGCGGACGTGGCGCCATAGGCATCCCGGCGCGCCCTGGCGCCATAGGCATCCCGGCGCGCGCCCCCTACCAACCGCGCAAGTCGACAGGCCAGACTTCGATGACTTCGCCATCTCGGACCAAGTGCATTCTCTCGTGGTAGGCCACGGTTGGATCGACGTGACCAGGGAATACCCTCACCCTCGAACCAACCTTGAGGGAGCTGTCGCCTGCTTGCGGATCCGGGGAAAATGTGAGGTGCTCATCGGAACAGAACCAAACTGTTCCTCCCTCTACGGTGGGGTTGCCATGGTCCATGCCCATTGCCTTGAGGCCGCAGTCGGCCACCATCCATTCGGGTGAAACCGAAATAATCGTGGCCACGATGCTCAACGCCTGCCTGAAGGGCAGGTTGAGCTTGTCGTAGGCGTTGTCCATTAGGGCGTAGGAGCCTGCCTGGATCTCGCTGGCCCAGGTGTTTATGTCGTAAGTCCCGGTGCCGCCGGCCGAAATGATGTCTCCTCCGGCCAGGTCGTGGGCCTGGACCAACTTCTCCATGCATGGAGCCAACTCAGCCACGCGCCGGTCACGATCCTCCACTCCGACCACGTGGCCTTCGTAGCCCATGACCCCACGAACGTCCAGCCCTTTGGACCTGGCCCGATCCGCCAGCCGGCCGGCATCGGCTGGATCGCAGCCGCACCGAGGAAGTCCCACGTTCACGTCGACCAGCACCTGGGTCACCCCGCCCTCGGCCGCGGCATCGATGGTGGCGTCGGAGTCCACCGCCAGTATGACGGAATGCCCTGCCTCGGTGAGTGCTCCGAGGCGGCGAGCGTTGGCTACCTCATTTGCCACCAGCAGATCAGCGCCCATCCCGGCCAAGGCCATGCCCTCGGCCTCGGCGATCGTGGCGCAGGTGAAACCGGAGTGCCCGGCTTGGACCTGGCGGCGGGCAAGGGCCGTGCATTTATGGGCCTTGACATGCGGGCGCAGGGCCAGGCCGGGCCGCGCCCCGGCCATCACGGCCAGATTGTGGTCGAAGGCATCGGCATCCACCACCAAGGCCGGCGTCTGGAGGTCAGTGATGTTCACGCGGCGACCATACCGCACGGGCCACCCTGTCACCCCGCCGACCCCAGGGGTCACGCGGCCACTCCGCCGACTCCGGTGGCTGGGCGCTTACACCACCCATTTGGATCCTGCCCGGGGGAGGATGGTGGCCCAGGCAGTGCGGGCGGGGAGACTTGAACTCCCACCCCCGAAGGGACCGGGACCTAAACCCGGCGCGTATGCCAATTCCGCCACGCCCGCGTGCACTTGACGGGTCAAGGCTAACCAAAAGTGCCGGCGCCCAATGG
>JBOGIG010000104.1:0-3675 GCA_050742455.1 Acidimicrobiales bacterium | reverse complement strand
TGTCGCTTGCCAGTCTTAAGGGACCACCTCGTTGCCAGAAGCATGGGACCACTTCGCGTCCGCTTCGACCGGCTGACACGATGATCTCGGGAGCCACTCGGCCTGTCAAGCGCGCGAACGTTTGCGGCCGGCCGTAGGGCTTGTGGGCGGGTCCTGGTTGAGTACCGGCTTCTCGTGTTGGCGATAGGACTCGCCTTCGATGACGAGCTCCCAGGCCGCGCTCTTGAGGCGGTCAACGGCTGACTGGGCCAGCATCGGATCAGCCATCAGGGCCAGCCATTCGCTCGGGTCACGATTCGATGTCAGCACAGTGGCCTTGGTGTGGTGGCGCTCGACCACCAGCTCATAGACGTCAGCCGTGTCGGTGGCGTCTTGGGGTTGGAGGGCGTAGTCGTCGAGGATCAACAGGTCGACCCCGATCAGCTTGCGCATCTCCTGGTCGTACGTGGCATCGAGCCGGGACGCTTTCAGTCGCTTGTGCAGCCGATCGGCCCGCTCGAAGTGCACGCTGATCTTGCGGCGGCACGCGATGTGGCCGAGCGCGGTGGCCAAGAAGGTCTTGCCCACCCCGACCGGTCCCAAGATGAAGCCGTTGCGGGCTTGGTCCACGAAGCGCATGGAGACGAGCTCGGTCCAGATGGCCCGGTCATAGGTGATCTTGGCCGTGTCGTCCCATGCCTCGAGCACCATGGACGGGTCCAACTTGGCCGCCCTGGCCCGCAGCCCGGCTGAGGCGGCATCACGGCGTTGCACCTCGTCGCTGAAGAGCTGTTCGAGGAACTCGACATGGGTCAGTTCATGGCTGCGCCCGAGGGCCAGGCGTTCGGGCAGGGTGTCGATGAGCTGGCCCAGCTTGAGCCGGCGCATCAGGGTCTTGAGCTCGGGCGAGATGCTGGGGGTCGGAGTACTCATTGGCCCGCCTCGGCCAGCGTGGAGAACTGGGATGGGTCACGGGCGAAACGTCCCTGGATAAGCACCGGGGCTGGCGGCGTGTCTGCTTCGGCTGCTTCTCTCGCCCGCTCGAGCATGCGAGAGATCAGGTTCACGTCGACCGCCTCGGCGTCGAGAGCCCGCCGGCAGGCCTGCTCCACCCGATCGGCTCCCCATTTCTTGACCAGCCCCAGCAATCGATAGACCTGGCGCATCTTGGTCCACGGCAGCGGGGTATCCAAGATCGCCGCGGCGTAGATCCCGATGCAGTCACCGTGCTTGGCCGCCATAGCCAAGAGCTGCTTCACATCACGATTGGCGTAGATCTCGGTGCCCGGAGGGAAGTCGGCCGGGTCGCTGGAGCGCTGGCCAGGGGGTTTTATTGGATGGACCTTTACCAGCTCCCCTCGCAAGTACAGCTTGACGATGCTCGAGTCCCGCCGGGCCCGCAGTGTCTGGCCCACCAGGTGGTGCGGCACCGAATAGAGGGCCTTGTTCACTTCGACGTGGAAGTCGCGATGAACCTTGGGGTCGCTCCAGCTCGGTGTGTCAAAGCGAGCGACGGGAAGCGGGAGGAGCAGTCCCCGTTCTTCGGCCCGGAACACCTCGATGGGCCGGCATTGCGTGGTCCCGTGAATACGCATGCCGGCCGTCGTGGTGCACCAGGCCTCGGCCCGAATGCGGACGTCGCCCAAGTCGCAGAACTCCTCGCCGGCGAAGAAGTTCTGCTGGACGTAGTGGACCACCCGTTCGACCCGTGGTTTGTCGGTCGGCGTCCTCACCCGTGCGGCATCGATGACGAAGCCCCTGGACTGGGCGTACTCCATGAACGTGTCGTTGAACCGGGGTGCGGTGCTCTCGGCCTCAATGACAATCGATTTCATGTTGTCGGGGATGACGACGGGGAACACGCCGCCGAAGTAACCCCAGGCCGCCTCGAACCCCCTGATCACCTCTTCGGTCGTCTGGGCGAAGGTAGGCCAGACGAACTGATGGCGGCTGAAGCAGGCGGTGAAGATGAGGCCCTGGCAGACCCGCCGGCGATCGCCGTCGGGGACGAGCCCCAAGCGGCCGAAGTCGACCTGGCACTCTTGTCCCGGCGGCGGGTCGGCGACTCGCACCGTGACCGTGCGCTTGCCGGCCCCGCAGCGCTCGACGGCGAAACGGGCCAGGGTGCGAGGCGGGACCTCCACGCCCCGGCGGGCCAACAAGATGCCGACCTTGGTGACGGTGAGATCGTCGGCCATCCAGTCCTTGATGCGCTGCTCCTCGTCGAGCAGCTTCCGCCAGGCCGCTCCATGGCCGTCGGGCCGGTGCGGACGGACCTGTTCAACCACCTGGCCGATCAGTTCATCGCTCAGCTGAGCTTCGCTGCCGTCCCGTTCGACCCCGAGCTCAATGGCTGCCGCGATGTAGCGCCTGACCGTCTTGCGATCGATGCCGACGCCGTGGGCGATGGGTCGCTCGCCATCGCCTTTCAACCAGCGCCGCAGCGCCTCTTTGACCTGGACCACCGATACCTCCCGAAATGCCATGGGGCCTCCTCGCCAGCGGCTTTGAAGGCCCAGCCGAATGTGTCTTCGGCCGGCAGAGGTGGATGCTCAGGGTGGTCCCATAACTGGCAAAGAGGGTGGTCCCATGTCAATGGCAAAACCAGCGATCAACTGGTCCCATGTGACTGGCAAACGACAGCATCCGAGGCCATAGGGGCGCCCATAGGGGCCGATAGAGGTCGCCAATCCCCCTGAGATATGCGGGACGGCGGTCGTCTGTCTATACCAATGAACTGGTGGGGCGGGGTCTGCTTGGCACGAACATCAAAGTTGATTACGCAGCGGTATGGATTCCCTAAGGAATCCAAAAAGTCGCTAACCCCGCGAGCTATGAAGGATGTGGCACTATTTGATGAATGGGTGTCAAGGGAGCAACAGCGGTTGGGACGATGACGTCGTTCCAACCGCCAGTTGGGGCGCCACCCGATGGCTGTGGGAGCAGAGCGGCTGACCCAAGTCTGCCCAAAACGGTGCCGGCAAGGCCTTCGCAGGGCTTGAGCGCATCCTGGCCCATAGGAGTGAACCCGAGGCCTTCGAGCGTCGACACAAAGAGGGAACGACCTACCTCCGAGCGGTCTGCGACCTGACCTTGATTACGACAAGCTCGATGCTGCGTTCTGGGATGTCGCCAACCCCGGGCCGGTAGTGCCAACCCACGAGATCGTTGATCCAGCGGCGGGAGAGAGGGTGGCATGAGCGACAAACCGGTCGTGACGCCGGCCCTACACCGTCCCGCTCTCTCAAGGTGGGGCCTCATCGGTAATGCCAACCCCCACCCGTCCGGTGGCCCCCAGACATCCGAATCTTCGAAGATCGACTCGAAGATCTGTCCTACTTTCTGTCCTACAACCACCCGACACGAGTCAGCTCGGCCCATCACAGGGACCGGACAGCCAGGTTTGCGATGGCATTTGGGTTACCACGCCGGACGGAGTAATCAGAACTACACCATCTTCGAGGGCACCTCGGAGATCCAGTGCCTGGTGGTGGCCCGGGCCATCTCCGGCGTCCATATCCAGTAGCCGCTACCGGCGGTTGCCGGCCGCTCGGAGCAGGGTCAGGCCGTGGTTGTCAATGGCCATTGAGTTCTCCCCGGGCACGGACATGAAAACTCCCCGCTGGCGGCCACGAGAATTCCCCAGTGGCGGCCAGCGGGTTCACCCGGTGTGGTCACGTCAGTGGCGTCACCCCC
>JBOGIG010000103.1:0-9215 GCA_050742455.1 Acidimicrobiales bacterium | reverse complement strand
ACGGTCTGGAGGGCCAGGTCCACCGCGGCCGGCGCGTATTCGATGCCTATGGCCCGCTTGGCCCCCTTCTGGGCGGCCAGCACGATCAGCTCGCCTCGCCCGCACCCCAGGTCGACCAGCACCTGTCCGGGTTGGAATCCGAGCCGGTCCAGGGCATGGAGGTAAATGCCGCCGATCTCCTTGGTGCCATCGGGCGACCAGGCCGAGGAGTCCCCGCAGGTGGTGCGAAACCACTCTTCGGTGTAAGCCGCGGGGGGGACAGCCGGGTCAGGCAACTCCTGGCTGGTCGTCACGGCGTCGGCCTCCCCATCTCCTCAGGCTACATCTGGTTCTGGGCCGGCCCGTAGATGGGTAGCATCCGAGGGTAAGCGCCATGTTCTGATGTAAAGCGGCGTCACCCGAGATCAGGAGGACCTGATGCAGTACGTGTTCGATTTCGACCACAAACACGACACCTCACCCATGGAGCTCAAAGGGCTTCTGGGCGGCAAGGGTGCCAACCTGGCCGAAATGACCTCTGTGCTCAGGCTTCCCGTGCCCCCCGGTTTCACCATCTCCACCGACGCCTGCCGGGACTACATGGCCGCCGGTTGGCCGTCGGGTCTGACCGAGGAGGTGGCCCAGGCCCGGGATCGGCTGGAGCAGGCCATGGGAAAGCGGCTCGGCGATGCCGATGATCCACTGCTGGTCAGCGTGCGCTCGGGGGCGAAGTTTTCCATGCCGGGGATGATGGACACCGTGTTGAACCTGGGCCTCAACGACGCCTCGGTCAAGGGACTGGCCGCCCAGACGGGAGACGAGCGCTTCGCCCTCGATTCTTATCGTCGCTTCATCGCCATGTACGCCCGGATCGTGCTCGGCATCGACGGCGAGGAGTTCGACAAGAGATTCGATGCGGCCAAAGAGTTGGCCAACACCGACTCGGACGCCGAGGTCCCGCCCGAGCTGCTGTCCTACCTGGTGGAGTCGTACAAGACCGTGGTGGCGGCCCACACCGGCCAGGCATTCCCCCAGGACCCCCAAGACCAGCTCCGGGGCGCCGTCGAAGCGGTCTTTGACTCCTGGCGCAGTCCCCGGGCCATGGCCTACCGCAATCGGGAGCATCTGTCCCACGATCTCGGCACCGCGGTCAATGTCCAAGCCATGGTGTTCGGCAACCGGGACCACACCTCGGGCACCGGGGTGGGCTTCACCCGGGATCCGGCCACCGGGGCCCAGGGCTCCTATGGCGACTTTCTGGTCAATGCGCAGGGTGAGGACGTGGTGGCCGGGATCCGCAACACCGAACCGCTGGCCGCCCTGGAGAAGATTTTTCCCGCCGCTCATACCGAGCTGACCGAGATCTTCGCCCGCCTGGAACGCCACTACCGGGACATGTGCGACACCGAGTTCACCATCGAGCAGAACAAGCTGTGGATGCTTCAGACCCGGGTGGGCAAGCGCACCGGCGTAGCCGCCCTGCGCATGGCCGTGGACATGACCAACGATGACCACATCGCCCTGTCCCATGCCGAGGCCGTGGGCCGGGTGAGTGCCGATCACTTAGACCAGGTGCTCCATCCCCAGTTCGCCACCACCGACATCGTGGTGGTGGCCAAGGGCCTGGGGGCATCACCGGGAGCGGCGGTGGGCCGGGCCTACTTCAAGGCTGACGACGCCGCCGACGCCGCCGAGCGGGGCGAGAAGGTCATCCTGGTGCGGGGCGAGACCTCTCCCGAGGATGTCCACGGCATGATCGCCTCGGAGGGGATCTTGACCTCGAGGGGTGGGCTGGTCAGCCACGCCGCCGTGGTGGCCCGAGGCTGGGGCAAGCCCGCCGTAGTGGGGGCCGAGTCGGTCAAGATAACCGGCAGCTCATTTGTGGCGGGGGGAGTCACGGTCAATGAGGGTGACGTCATCTCCATTGACGGCACGACGGGGGAGGTGGTGCTGGGGGCCGTGGAGCTGTCGGCGGCCGAGCCGACGGCGGAGTTCGAGATCATCTTGGGTTGGGCCGATGAGATCAGGGCGGGCCGGCTCGGGGTCAGGGCCAACGCCGACACCGGACCGGACGCGGCCAACGCTCGCCGGTTCGGGGCCGAGGGCATCGGCCTGTGCCGTACCGAGCACATGTTCTTGGGCGAGGACCGCCTTCCCATCGTGCGGCGCATGATCCTGGCCGACACGCCAAGCGAGGAAGCCGAGGCGCTGGAGGAACTGCGGTCGGCCCAACGCGACGACTTCATCGAGATCCTCGAGGCCATGGACGGGCTGCCTGTGACGGTGAGGCTGTTGGACCCGCCCCTGCACGAGTTCCTCCCTGATACCACCGAGCTGTCGATCAAGCAGGCCACCGTAGGCCTCGACGATGCAGAACAGCGCCTCTTTGCCGCTGCTGTGGCCTGGAAGGAGACCAATCCCATGCTCGGGACCAGGGGGGTGAGGCTTGGGGTGATCAAGCCCGGCCTGTACACCATGCAGGTCAAGGCCCTGTTGGAGGCCGCTCTGGAAAGGATTCGGGTGGGGGGCCATCCCGTGGTGGAGGTCATGATTCCCCTGATCGTGTCCCGAGAGGAGTTGGCCCTGGCTCGGTCCTGGGTCGACGAAGCCCTGGCCGAGGTGGCCGGGGCCGGCGCCAACGGGTCCCAAGCGGCGGGGAGCGGGCCGGATCAGGGGGCACCGGGCGATCCCGGTCCCGCTGTCGCGTTGAGCGTGGGCACCATGATCGAGACGCCCCGGGCCGCCCTGGTGGCCGGGGAAGTGGCCGAAGTGGCCGACTTCTTCTCCTTTGGCACCAACGACCTGACCCAGATGACGTTCGGCTTCAGCCGGGACGACGTGGAAGGGCGCATGATGTCGGCCTACCTGGGCCAGGGCCTATTGAGCCGCAACCCGTTCGAGACGGTGGACGCCGCCGGGGTGGGCGAGCTGATCAGGATGGCCGTCGAGCGGGGACGGGCCACCAGACCCGACCTCAAACTCGGAGTGTGCGGCGAGCATGGCGGGGATGCCCAATCCATTCAGGTCTTCGCCCAGGCGGGTCTGGATTACGTGAGCTGCTCGCCCTATCGGGTGCCCATCGCCCGCCTGGCTGCGGCTCAGGCCGTCATGGCCATGGCTCAGGCCGGCCAGGCTGTGGCGGGCCAGGCCGGCACTGCCGCGGCGAGCCAGGCCGGCACGGCTGTGGCGCAGACCGGCCCTGCCGCGGCGAGCCAGGATTGATCGGTTGTGACCGCCCTTCGTTGTCGGATCGGCTCCGGCGCGGCCCGTTGTGGCCATACCTGACCAGGAGGTAGCCCGGGTCAGGCAGGCCACGGACTTCGTGGCCCTGGCCTCCGAGCACATAGCCCTGAAGCGCCAGGGCAGGCGCTGGGTGGGGCTGTGTCCGTTTCACCCGGAGAAAACACCCTCGTTCTCGGTCAACGCCGAGGAGGGGCTCTATTACTGCTTTGGCTGTCAGGCGTCGGGCGACGCCATCAGCTTCGTGAGAGCGCTCGATGGGCTGGACTTCCCCGAGGCGGTGGAGAGACTGGCGGGCAGGGCCGGGATCGTACTTCAGATCGAACAGGACCAGGCGGGAGCCCAGGCCCGCAGCCGCCGCCGTGAGTTGACCGAGACCATGGAGGCGGTGGTGGAGTGGTACCACCAAAGGCTATTGGTCTCGCCCGATGCGGCCCGGGCCCGGGACTACTTGAGGTCGCGGGGCTATGACGGCGCGGTGGTGCGCCAGTTCAAGCTGGGATGGGCCCCGGCCGACTGGGATGGACTTTGTAAGGGGCTGGGTCGCAGTCGAGATGTCATGGTCGAATCCGGCCTGGCCTTCGTCAACCGCCGTGGCCGTCTCCAGGATGGCTTTCGCTCCCGGGTACTGTTCCCCATATTCGATCCGGCAGGGCGACCGGTGGCCATTGGTGGTCGGGTGCTGCCGAGCCCCGACCCGGGCCGATCCGACCAGGGTCCCAAGTACAAGAACTCACCCGAGTCAGGCATCTATTCCAAGCGTCGGGTTCTCTACGGCCTCAACTGGGCCAAGGCCGAAGTGGTCCACCACGGCGAAATCATTGTGTGCGAGGGCTACACCGACGTGATCGGGTTCTTCGGAGTGGGGCTCAACCGGGCCGTGGCCACATGCGGGACCGCACTGGGCGAGGACCACTTCAAGCTCATGAAGAATTTTGCATCCAGGATCGTCCTGGCCTACGACGCCGACGGAGCGGGACAGGCGGCCGCTGCCCGCTTCTACGAATGGGAGAAACGCCACGACCTCGACATTGCGGTGGCCCGGATGCCGACCGGGTCGGATCCCGCCGACCTGGCACGGGGCGATCCCGACGCCCTACGCCTGGCCGTCTCCGAGGCCCTGCCTTTCATGGCCTTTCGCCTGGCCCGGGTGCTGGACCAGTCTGACCTGAACACGGCCGAGGGACGGGGTCGAGCGGCGGAGAGGTCCATGAGTGTCATAGCCGAGCACCCGAGCGACCTGGTGCGCGATCAGTACCTGATGGACGTGTCGGACCGGTGCCGGGTACCCCCCGAGCGCCTGCGGCCCCTCCTACATGCTGCCCTCAATGCAGCCCGGACGGGAAAGAGCCTGCCATCCAGAACGACCCCCGACCCGGGCCTGGATGGGACCTTGCTGCGGGGACTGGAGTATGACGCCCTGTTGCTGGCCGTGCACCAGCCCGAGGAGATGGCCGAGCGCCTGGAGGAGGTGTTGTTTTCCACGCCGGTAAACCGGGAAGTCTTTTCCTGCCTGGCCTCATCCACCACCGTGGCCGAGGCACTGGAGTGCGCCGGCCCCCAGGGGGCCACCCTCCTGGCCCGGCTGTGCGTGGACGAGGCCACGGCCGATCCAGTCGAGGTGTCGGCCAGCCTGGTTCGCATGGCTGCGGTGAGGGTGCTCAACGCGATGCAGGCCCGGTCCCGTTCCGGCCTGGCCTCCGGCGCCGTTGACCAGGACGGTGACCAGGACGGTGACGACCTGGTGCGCAGGATGGCATGGCTAAAGCTGGAGATGGAGCCCTTGCTCCATGGCGATGTCAGCGACCCAGCCGTGATCGACGCCGCCAACCGGTTGCTAGCCTGGCTGTCGGTGGAGGGTGACGGATATGTATGACTGAGGAGCCGGCGGTCGGGGCAATGGCGGGCCTGCCGGAAGACGAGCTGGCCAAGGTTCTCGCCAAGGGGGCGGCCAAGGGGGTTCTCACCCAGGATGAGCTGGTCAGCGTTCTGGAGGATGTCGAGCTCAGCGCCGACCTGATCGACACCGTGATCGAACGGGTCCAAGGCGCCGGTATCGCCTACGTCGAGGAGCCCAAGGACCACTCCCACGACGACGATGTCGGCGGGCTGGGTTCCGGGTTGGGTCCTGATCTACCCACCAACGGTTCGGGGCCACCATCCAAGGCCCGAGCTAAGCGGGTTGCCGGCCAGACCCGGGGCGCTTCGTCCCCGAGGGGGGGAAGGGATGTGGCCAAGAAGGTCGCCCCCTCGACCTATGACGACGGCGGCCTCTTGGGACCTGGGGCCGATCCGGTCCGGGCTTACCTCAACGAGATCGGCAAGGTGCCCCTGCTCACCCCGAGCGGCGAACTGGCCCTGGCCCAGCGCATCACCGAAGGCCAAGCGGCGGCGGTGGTGCTGGCCCGGGCCGATGCCGGCGACGACCCTGGCACTGATGCCACTGAGCTAGGAGCCCAGCAAAGTCTGGTCAAGTCCGGTCTGGGAGCGAAGAAGCTGCTGGTCGAGTCCAACCTTCGCCTGGTGGTTTCGGTGGCCCGGCGTTATCGGAACCGGGGCATGGCGCTATTGGACCTGGTCCAGGAGGGCAATCTCGGGTTGATGCGGGCCGCCGAGAAGTTCGACTACACCAAGGGCTTCAAGTTCTCCACCTACGCCACGTGGTGGATCCGCCAGGCCATTACCCGGGCCATCGCCGATCAAGCCCGTACCATCCGTATCCCTGTCCACATGGTCGAAATCATCAACAAGGTTGTTCGTACCCAACGCCAACTGTCCCAGGATCTGGGCCGGGAGCCCACTCTGGAAGAGGTGGCCCTGCGGGCCGAGGTGTCCCTGGAGCGGGTAAGGGAGATCCAGCGCATCAATCAGGACGTCATCTCCCTGGAACAGCCCATGGGGGACGAGGACTTCCATCTGTCGGACATGATCGCCGATCAAGGAGCGATCCTTCCCGCCGAGGCGGCCGCCCGTGCCCTGTTGAACGAGGCGGTCAAGGATGCCCTGGCTGAACTTGGACCCCGGGAGCAGGAAGTGGTCCGGCTGCGATTCGGTCTGGACGACGGACGCATGCGTACCTTGGAAGAGGTGGGCCAGGTCTTCGGAATCACCCGGGAAAGGGTGCGCCAGATCGAATCAAAGACCCTGGCCAAGCTGCGCAACCCCATGCGGGCTCAGCCGCTTCGCGAGTACCTCGAAGAAGAGTAATTGGCCTGTGCCGACTGGGCCAGGTCGCGCAGGCGTTCCAGACCCAGGTCGGTGGCGGCTCGGACCTTGGACAACGAACGTGATGCAGTGGGGGAGGATCTCGCCGAGCGAAGGGCTGATTCCAGCCGGTCGAGCCGTTCCCGGCCGGCCCGGGCGCCCAGGTAGAAGCCCATGCCAAAGCCGACAGCGAGCCCGAACTTGAATTTCATGGGTCATTCATACCCCCAATGAGGCGTCATGGTCATACCGGACCCCGTCCGGGGTGGCGTCCATCGCCTGGCTGGTAAGGTCAGTCGAGCTATTCCGGGGTAGCTCAATTGGCAGAGCGGGTGGCTGTTAACCACTAGGTTGGGGGTTCGAGTCCCTCCCCCGGAGCCCAACGCGTCATTGCCCCAGGTGGTCCAGGGCCCGTAGCTCAGTGGTCAGAGCAGAGGACTCATAATCCTTCGGTCGTGGGTTCGATCCCCACCGGGCCCACCCCACCCAAACCAAATAGGGACAAACCGAACCGGTGCTGCTCGCTTAGCTGGTTCTCAACGACGGGTCGCCGCCGCTTGGCGCCGTCATCGCCCAAGGGTGCAGCATATGACCAGGGGATCTGCTGGCCCGGTACGCTTTAGATGTGGCCCACATCGTACCTACGATCGACGCCCTTCGGGTTCGCCGCGAGGCGATCTTGGCGGCCGCTCGCCGACGTCACGCGTCACGGGTTCGTGTATTCGGGTCGATTCCCCGAGGTGATGCAGGACCTTTGAGCGACGTTGACCTCCTTGTCGACTTCGACCCGGAAGCTTCGCTTCTCGACCAGGTTGGGCTCAGCCAGGACCTGGAAGCTCTGCTGGAGATGCCCGTCGACGTGATCTCTACCGGTGGTCTTCGACCGCGCCATCGCCGCATCCGGGATGAGGCGATCGATCTGTGACGGCCGCTCGTCGGAACGTCGGGGACCTTTTGGAGGACCTGGCCGAGGCCATCGACGCTGCCTCCGAACTGGTTGCTCTCGGCAAGGCTCGCTGGGATACGGAGCGACCGCTTCGCCTCGCAGGCGAGGCCGTTGTAGGACGCCTCGGCGACATCGCGACGAAGCTCCCGAGCGACCTAGTTGCCGAAACGAGCGAGCTGCCTTAGGCCGAAATCAAAGGCATACGGATCGTTGTTGATCACGCCTACCACGGTATTGACTACGAGCGAGTCTGGCGGACGCTCCGCGACGACGTGCCGGAGTTGGATCGAGTCGTAAGGCGGTGGATTGGCACGCAGCGCGATAGCGAGATCGACCTGCCCGCCAAGGAGCGTAAAAGATCACGGGATAAAGGGGATGATCTCGGGATTGGCCTGTAGAAGTGATAATGCTCATGGTAGGAAGATCACCGGCCCTGCGGTCGCCGCCCCCGGTTCGTATTGTGTGAGGTAATGACCACCTGAACCTGACCGGATGCGGTTTACTCGAACTTCTCGTCATACGACGCGAGGGTTCGGGTGCGCAGTGTTCGCCGTTTGGTGCAAGGGGTGTGCGTCTGTTCCACCATGAGCTGGGCGACGAGTGTCGAGCCGTAGGGTCTGCGAGGTCGAGTCACGCTGTTGCCTGCACATTGGTACCATATCAAGTACCACTGAAAGGAGCGGCGATGGCGATCACGGCTAGCGAGGCGCGACGAGGGCTATTTCCGCTGATCGAGAAGGTCAACGATGATCGGTCGGCGGTCGAGATCACATCCAAGCGCGGCAATGCCGTGCTGATGTCGGCTGATGAGTACACGGCGTGGCAGGAGACGGCGCACTTGTTTCGCTCGCCGGCTAACGCGCGACGGCTGCTCGATGCCGCTGAGGCGGCCGAGCGAGGCGAGACGGTCGAGCGCCAGCTTGACCGGGCTTGAGGCTGGTCTTCACTCCACAAGGCGGGGAGGACTACACCTACTGGCAGCAAGCCGACCGTGCGCTCCTCAAGCGCATCAACCGGTTGATCGACGACGCCCTGCGCGATCCGACTATCGGGATAGGAAAGCCGGAGCCACTCAAGTATGGGATCACCGGCGCCTGGTCGCGGCGCATCACCGAGGAGCACCGGCTCGTATACCAGGTGTTGGGGCAGGACCTTGTTGTGCTGCAGGCCCGTTACCGCTACACAAGGTGAACAGGCTCACGCGGCTGACCAGGTGGTCTAACCCGGCCTAGGGTCGGGATCACAGTTGCCTGGACCGGACTTCCCCAGAGTCAGCCCAGGCCGGCTCGGGCCAGGAAACGCGTCAGCTCGTCCCGGTCGCCGAGGACTTCGAGATCCTCCGGTCCGACCCGCCTCCACAGCATAAGCACCAGGTCCGAGGCGCTTGCCCGAACCGCGGCCGGCGCCTTGCCGTGGGCCCGCTCCACGTCGATGGCGCCTTCGCCGATCCCGATCAGCCACTCGCCCGCTTCATCGGTGCAGTGCAAGTGGATGTGCTGGCTCGGCCCTGCCAGGTGTTCGTCCCGTCGGGGAAGGAACACTCCGAGGAACTCGTCGATCCCGTCGGCGGCCAGATCAGATGGAAGCGGCTCGGGCCGACCGGCGGCCTTCTGCGTGTCCCAGCAATGCACGGCCGTCTCATGGGCCATGCGTCTCTTGATGAAGCCCATGGAATGGTCCGACGACCACGTCCACACCTCGACCTCATCGTCTTGGCTGTCCAGGGTATTGGCCAGACGCTCGGCCCCGCTGAGGAACCAGTCGATTATCTCCTCATCTGGTGGCCGCGGCGGCTCAGTCACGTCTCGGGGGCCAGCGGCCTCTCCCGAGGCAACGGCGTTCCAAA
>JBOGIG010000102.1:0-2144 GCA_050742455.1 Acidimicrobiales bacterium | reverse complement strand
CGGTTGTCATGTCAGGTATCCCCGAGGCGTGACCATGTGGCCGGCCACCACCTTGGTGGTCGACGAGCCGACGATGACACAGGTAGTCATGTGGGCAAGTTTGGCGTCGAAGTCGGCAATGGTCGTGAGGATCTTGGACTGGGTTTCCCGTCCGGCGTCGGCCACTAAGCCTACGGGCGTAGAGCCGCTCCGGCGTTGGGCCAGTATGCCCATGGCCTCCTCCAACTGCCAGTGGCGTCCAGCCGAACGGGGGTTGTAGAAAACCACGACCATGTCGGCCTGGGCCGCAGCCGAGACGCGTTCTTTGATGACGCCCCACGGGGTGAGTAGATCGGACAGGGAGATGTAGGAGTGGTCGTGTCCCAGTGGTGCTCCCAATACGGCGGCGGCCGACAGCGCGGCGGTGACCCCGGGCAGGATGTCGAGGTCGAAGTCATCGGCGCGATGGTCCCCGGCTTCGAGCAGTTCCAGGGTGATCGAGGCCATGGCGTATACCCCCGAGTCCCCCGAGCAGACCAGGGCCACCCGCCTACCCTGGCGTGCCATACCGAGGGCGAAGCCCCCCCGCTCCACCTCGGCGCCGATGGGCGAGCGGGCCAGGACCTGATGGGCGCCCAACAGGTCGGCGCACTGGTCCAGGTAGGGACCGTAGCCCACCACGACCTCGGCGTGGCGGACGGCGGAAGTGGCCGCTGGGGTGCGGTGGGCAGGTCCTCCCGGTCCCAGCCCGACCAGGCTCAACCGTCCCCGGGGCCGGGGCCGGCGGGCCACGGCGACGGTTACGTGGGGCGACTTCACTTTGGCGACTACCAGTTGGGACCCCGGCCCTGCACCCAACAGGGCGGCCGCCTCGGCCACGCTGGCAGTGCCCACAGCCTGCGCCACCGCGGCCGATGGGTTGGGGACCTCCACCGTGGCCAAGCAGGCCGGATCGAAGCCCACTACCGGATAGCCCAGGTCGGCCAAGGCCGGCTCCCCGGCCCGGCGATCGATGGTGGCCACCGAGCCAACCGAGGAGGCGGAGAGGTTGGCTCGGGCCAGGGCGAGTGCCACCGTGTCGGCCACCTCCCGAGCCGGCGGTCCGGTCGAGGAGCCCAGGCCCAACACCAGACTGGGCGGGTGCAAGACGACCTGGGGAGGGCCATCCTGCGTCAAAGTGGACACCTCTACCTCGTCGGTTATCAATACCTGCAGCGTCGTGTCGTCGCAGTTGCTCCCCTCTCCAGCTTGGGCCGCGGCCTCCAGGACGGGGGGCAGGGGCCAGCTCCGCGGGTTTACCACCGAGATGGGTCGACCGTCGAGGATGGCGGTGGTCACGGCGGCGATGTCGCCTTCAGCGACCAGTCCGGGCAGGGCGTCGAGGGCCATCGACCCAGCCGAATCGGTGGCCGTGGTGATCACGGGCTGCGCCCCGAGCAGGCCGGCCACCTCCTTTGCCAACTGGTTGGCTCCGTGATGCCCACCCACAACGGCCACCACGAACCGCCCGGTCTCGTCGACGCACACCACGGCCGGGTCGGTGGCCTTGCCGGCCAGGAGAGGGGCGATCATACGCACCGCCGCACCCACAGAGATCATCAGGACGAAGCCGTCGTGATCGGACCAACTCTGGCGCAAGGTGGCCGCCACCTGGCCGTGGACGTGGGGGAAGGGCAGGGCTCGGGCCATATCCCGGCCCCGCTCGGTGACCGAGATGGACAGCACCTTGGCCGCTGCGCCCGGCGTTGCCGGTGTGGGGATCCCGGGGTCGCTCATCGTGTTCCCCACACCACAAAGACGGGATTGAGGGAGATGCGACCCCAGTCTCCGTCCTCTTTACGTTCTCCCCTTCGCACCGTCACCTCCACGATGTTGCCCAGGCGTTCGGCGGCCACCCGACCTCGTTCCCAGGAGGTGTAGGTGGCCACGGCCACCCCTCCTGGGGCCAGGCGATCGAGAGCGGCGTCCAGGACGTCGAACCCGCCGCCGCCGATGAAGAGGCGATCGGGTGTGGGCAACTCGGCCAGAACACCGGGCGCTTCGCCCGTGACTACTTCGAGGCTCACTCCGTGCGAGGCGGCGTTGGTGGCGATGCGCTCACAACTGGCCCCGTCGCGCTCGATGGCGAGGACCCGGACCCCGGGCCGGAGGCCGGCGCACTCCAC
>JBOGIG010000101.1:0-12736 GCA_050742455.1 Acidimicrobiales bacterium | reverse complement strand
CGCTCCGGGGGGAGGATTCGAACCTCCAAGCATCCGGCTCCAAAGGCCGGCGTTCTGCCAATTGAACTACCCCGGAATAGTTCGATTCACTCTTACCGACTCCACTCCAGCCTCCAGTCAATCATCTGGCCGACCGGACCGTGGGCGAGGTCCGGGTTCATCTGGCCGACCGGACCATGGGCGAGGTCCGGGTTCGCCTCACCGACCCCACGGGCACTAGGGTCTGTTGTCTCATGGGTTCGTTGATCAAGAAGCGCCGTAAGCGCATGCGCAAGAAGAAGCACAAGAAGATGCTCAAGGCCACCCGCTGGCAGCGCCGCGCCGGCAAGTAGGCAGCCCACCCCCTCGGCTTTCCCCCACCCTTAGTCCTCTTCTGCCGGGTAGTCCTCTTTCGCCGGGTGGCCCTCCCCCGCCGGTTCCGTACGGGCCCTGATCAACAGCGCACCCTGCCAGGCCAAGTGCTCCACGGCATCGTCGCCCGGCCACCTACCCGGGTCGCCGACGTCGACGAACCACGTGGACCCGCTTCCGGCCAAGGTGGGCTCCAGGCCGGTCAACTGGCCCAGGGCCTCCTTCCATGCCTGCATACGGGGCTCGACGGCCACGGCAGCCGGCTCCAGGTCATTGCGCCCATGGGCCGGACTGCCCATCTGATCCCAGGCCGAGTACACGGCCGGCGTGGAGAGGCGCAAGGGAGGAACCAGCAGCACGAAGTACCGCTGCTCGAAAGCCAGAGGTTCGACGATCTCACCGATGCCGGTTACCCTGGCCCGGCCCCCCACCAGGCAGAACGGCACGTCGGCGCCTACTCCGGCGGCCAATTCCAGGTCGCCACAGTCACCCCAGCGCAACACTGCGGCGGCGTCGGCCGATCCGCCGCCCAATCCGGCCCCAGTGGGGATCCGCTTGTCCAGGTGGACCAGGCTCTTGCGCCCCAGCAAGCCGAGCGCCTTGTTGATCAGGTTCTCCGGTCCGAGCGGAATGGACTCCGCCCGCCCGGTGGAAGTCCGGATCAAGTCGGTGACCTCGAGTCCGTCACCGCGACCAAATGCCAACCCATCTGCGAAGTCGAGGGTCATCATTTCCGCGTCGATCAAGTGGAAACCGTCAGGTCTTCGGCCCACGATCTTGAGCGAATGGGTCAACTTGGCCCGAGCCTTCTCATAATGGCCTCCCCGGCGGTCGTCGGGCCGGCGGTGGTCGGGCTGGGCCCCCTCTCCGCCATGTCCGAGACTTGGCCCCGCTGGTCGGTCCCGGTTCCCCTGGCTCACCGGAGTTCCACGACACGAGCCAGGCGAGTCCAGGCCGATAGATCGAGGTCCTCGGCCCGATCCTGGCCCCTGACCTCGGCGGCGGCGAACTCTTCGGCTGAGACCAGTCCGTGAAGCGACCGGCGCAGCATCTGGCGCCGGTGGGCAAATCCCGCCCTGACCAGGGTGAACAGTCGCTCGTAACCGCCGTGTGGATCAAGAGGATCAATCGGGTCACGGCGCTTGACTGACACCAGCACCGAGTCGACCTTGGGCCGGGGTACGAACACCGAGGCGGGAACCCGACCGGCCAGTTTGGCCTCGGCCCAATACGCCATCTTGACCGACACCGCGCCGTAGCCGGTCTGGTCGACGCCGGCCACCAGGCGCTCGCCCACTTCCTTTTGCACCATGACCAACATTTCGACGATGCGGGGAACCCCTTCCAACAGGCCGATCAGCAACGGGGTGGCGATGTTGTAGGGCAGGTTGGCCACCAGCTTCCATTCCTGGCCATCCCCACCAAGGACGTTCTCCCAATCCAGCGTCATGGCATCACCGTGGATTACCTTCACCCCGGTCGGGACCACCGTTTCATCGAGGACGCCCACCAGCCGGCGGTCGAGCTCGATGGCCACTACCCGGGCTCCCGTGGAGGCGAGGCCCAGGGTAAGCGACCCCAACCCGGCCCCGATCTCCACGACCCGATCGGCGGCCCTGATCCCGGCCAGGCGCACGATGCGGTCGATGGTGTTGGGGTCAACGACGAAGTTCTGGCCCAGCGCCCTGCTGGGCTTGATCCCGTACCGGTTCATGAGATCCGAGATCTCCGTCCCGCTGAGGTTCACCAGTTCAGTCTGACCTCAATCAATCCCGACCTCGTGGAGGCCAGCTCGGCGAACACGGCTTTGGACAAGTCGATGATCCGTCCCGGCACGTAGGGTCCCCGGTCATCGACCACGCAATGGGCCTGCCTGCCGTTGTCCAGGTTGGTCACCAGCACGTCGGTGCCGAACGGCAGATAGGGATGGGCACAGGTTCCAGGCCGGATGGCGTACCACGACGCCGGTCCAACCTCGCTGTGAGTGCGGGGCGCAGTGGTGGTCGTGACCTCGGCCACAGGGTCGGCCGGGCCGGTGCTGGACTGGCCCGCCGGGCCGGCCGGCGCCGTTCCCTCCTTGGGAAGGCGAGAAGGTGGCGGGATCGAACCTGACACCAGCACGGCGGCGGGAGCAGCCGAGTCGATCCAAGCCAGAAAGCTCACCCCGGAGGGGCGCGAACGCGACCCTGGGCCCGCGGCTGCGCCGTGACCTGTTGGGGTGCGGCTCGTCGCCAAGCCAAGCGACACCGCACTTCGGTTGGTTCGCAGGAGGACGAGCGGAGCCACCAGCAGTATGACGCACAGACACAGCGCCACCGCCAACCGCCGCCCCAGCGCGTTGTCTTGCCTCAGAAGTGCTTCCTTCGCTAGGGACCAGGACACTGGAGGAACTAGAGGAACTAGGCGACCTTGACCCTAGACAGCCTCCGGGCAACCCGCAAGTGACTCGCAAGTGACCCGAGTGGTTACCGCCTTGTCGGGCGGGCTCTACTGGTCAAAGCGGAACACCTCATCGGCCGCAGCCCACGTGGCCTGCGCCACCACCTCGACGGGCACCCGGCGGGCGTCGGCCACTGCCTGACCCACCAGAGGTACCAGGTGAGGTGTGTTGGGCTTTCCCCGGTGGGGTACCGGCGTCAAGTAGGGAGCATCGGTTTCGACCAGCAGGCGGTCGAGCGGGCACAGGGCGGCGGCGGCCCGAACTTCTGGGGCGTTCTTGAACGTGACGATGCCACTGAAGGACAACCAGGCGCCGATGTTAAGGCAGCGCCGGGCTTCCTCGGTCCCACCGGTAAAGCAGTGGAACACGGTTCGCTCCGGTACGCCCTCGGATTCGAGCACGGCGAAGGTGTCGTCCCACGCCTCTCGGGTGTGGATGACCAGGGCCAGCCCGTGCTCCCGGGCCAGGGCCACCTGGCGGGCGAACGCCTCTCGTTGGGCTGGGCGAGGGGAGAACTCGTAGTGGTAGTCGAGGCCGCACTCCCCTATGGCCACCACCCGGCGCCGGTCCGGTTCCGAAAGGTCCTGGAGATATCGGACCAATGGCGCCAGGTCATCGCCGGCCCGGTGGGGATGAAGCCCAACGCTGGCCCACACCCGGACCGGACCGGGCGCCGGCGCTTCACCTTCCGATCTCCGCCCGAGCCCGGATCCAGACCCGACAGGGTTGGCCTCGGCCGAGGATGCCAGAGCCAGAGCCAGTGCCCGACGGGACTGGTCCAGATCGGTGCCGATGCAGACCATGCGGACGACATCGGCCTCCGCCGCCTGGGCCAGGACGCCGGCTACATCTGATTCGTCTTGAAGGTGACAGTGGGAGTCGGTCCACATCAGGGTTGGGCCTTCTTGCGGGGGAACAGGGGCTCGCTCCGCCCCACGGCCAGGCCCCCGGGGTAGCCGCCCCACCGGGTGGCCACTTCCAGTGATTCATCGGCCGGCGAGCCGGCAAGGCCGATGCGGGCCCATAGGGCGTCACACGCTTTGGGCATGGCCGGCCAAGCCAGGACGGCCACGATGCGCAGGGCCTCCAGGGCGTCGCCCATGATGGCATCCACCTCGGGGCCAGGATCGGCCTTCCATGGCTCGGCAATCTCCAACTCGGCGTTGGTGGCCCGGATCAGCCTCCAAGTCGCCTCGAGGGCATCCTGGGGTGCAAAGCGCGCCCAGGCCAGGGCGGAGTCCCGGACCGCCTCGGCCGCTGCCTCCGCCAGTTTGGAATCGAGCGCCGACCGGGGAGCAGGGCCCACCGCGGCGCACTTTCGCTCCACCACCGTGGTCACCCGGGACGCCAGATTGCCAAAATTGTTCGCCAGATCGGCGTTGTAGCGGGCCAGGATGGTCTCGTAGGTGAAGTCCCCGTCCGCACCGAGCGTCGTGTCGCGCAACAGGTGATAGCGGGTGGCATCGACGCCGAACTCTTCCACCAGATCGGCTGGCAGTATCTGGTTCAACTTGGACTTGGCCATCTTCTCCCCGCCCACCAGCAGCCACCCATGGACGAACACGTGGGCCGGGGGATCGATCCCGGCCGCCATGCACATCGCGGGCCACCACACGCAGTGGAAGCGCAAGATGTCCTTGCCCACGAGGTGATGCACAGCGGGCCACCACTGCTCGAAGCGCTGCGGATCGGCGCCGTAGCCGATGGCGGTTACGTAGTTGATGAGGGCGTCGTACCACACGTAAAAGACGTGCTTGTGGTCCCAGGGGACCTGTACTCCCCAGTCGATCGAAGTACGGGTAATAGAAATATCTTCCAGCCCACCCCGGATGAATCCCAGCGCCTCGTTGCGCTTGGCCGCGGGCATAACCGCCTCGGGCATGGTCTCGTACCACTGGACCAGGCGGTCCTGAAAGGCGCTCAGCCGAAAGAAGTAGTTCTCCTCCTCGACCTCTTCCACCGGCCGGTCATGAATAGGGCAATTGCCCGCCACCAGCTCGGATGGGCCGTAGTAAGCCTCACAGGCTACGCAGTACAGGCCCTTGTACAGCCCGGCCTGGATGAAGCCGTTGTCATACACGGCCTGGAGAAAGGCCTTCACCGCCACGTGGTGACGCTCTTCGGTGGTGCGGATGAAATCGTCGTAGTCGATGTCGAGCAGGTCCCACGTGGTGCGGAAGCGCTCCGACATCTGGTCCGACCAGACTTTGGGACTTACCCCGTTAGACTCTGCAGCCTGGGCAACCTTGAGGCCGTGCTCGTCGGTTCCGGTCAGCAGCATGACCGTATCGCCAGCTTGGCGATGCCAACGGGACAAGGCGTCAGCCGCCACCATCGTGTAGGCGTGACCAGCATGGGGTGCGTCATTTACATAATAGATCGGGGTAGTCAAAAAGAAGCGGGCCACGGTCCGTAGGCTACCGATGCTTAGAGAGGTGAGAGGAAATGGCACAACAGACTGGGATGGCCCGCCACATAGACCACTTGGGGCGAATCGTCATACCGGTTGAGTTACGCCGGCATTTTGACATCAAGGCGGGAGACGCCATCGACGTTTCGACCGAGGCCGGAGCCATAGTCCTGCGCAAGCAGGAATCCGCCTGCCTGTTCTGCCAGTCCACCGAGGACCTGGACAGTTTCAAGGGGCGAACGGTGTGCAAGTCCTGCCTCAAGGAGTTGACGGACTCAACCAGCTGATACCGGCGCCGGCTGGTCACTGGGCGCCGGCTGGTCACTGGGCGCCGGCTTGAAGCCGAGCGCCAGCTGGTAGACCCGCCGGCGGGGTGTCGACAGGTCATGAGACACCCGATCCACCGCCGATCGCACGGTGTTCCCCTCGTCGATCGCCGCTTGGAGGGCCTCGACTATGACTTCGTCATCCACCGGGCCCGGCGCCGGCGCCCCGGATAGCACTAGGACGAATTCCCCCCTTGGATCCTTCGCCGCGGCCCACGCTATGGCTTGGGCGAGGGTGCCTTGGAATACCTCCTCGAACATCTTGGTCAATTCTCGGGCGACGCACACCCGGCGATGGGCCCCACACGCCGCGCCCAGATCGCTGAGGGTCGTCCCAATGCGGTGTGGGGCCTCGAAGATCACAGTGGTCCTGGGCTGGCCGGCCAGTTCAGCCAGGGCCCGGGCCCGGGCCGCCCCTTTGCGAGGGAGGAAGCCGTCAAACACAAAGCGGTCTGTCGGCAGGCCGCTTGCCACCAGACCCGCCAGGACTGCCGAGGGTCCCGGTATAACGGTCACGTCAATCCCCTCCTCCCGGGCGGCCTGAACCAGACGCTGGCCGGGATCCGATATCCCCGGCATGCCGGCATCGCTCACCACGCCGACCTGGCGCCCGGCGCGGGCCAGGCCCAAGACCCGTTGGGACTGGGCCACCTCATTGTGCTCGTGCAAGGCCATGAGCTTCTTGGCCGTGATGCCGCAGTGGGTCAGCAGGGCTCGGGTCCGTCGGGTGTCCTCACAGGCGAGCAGATCGGCGTCGGCCAGGGCCTGAATGGCCCGGGGTGAGAGATCGCCCAGGTTCCCGATCGGAGTGGCGATCAGCACGATCCTCCCCGGGCTCGGGGTACCGCCCCCACCGGCGTCCCCTGCACCATCGGCGACCCCGCCCCCATGGGCGTCCACCGCCCCACCGGCGGCCCCGCCCCCACGGGCGTCCACCGCCCCACCGCCCTTCCTGGACCCGGCCGAGGTCAACCCTTGATCTCCAACTGGTCCCCCACTCCGAGTCCCCAGCGCGCGAAGGCCCCGGCCGGGGCCTCGATTACACACCGGGCCCGCATGCGGGGCACGGTGAGGCGAAATGGTGACAGGGTCGTCGTGCTCAGCACCATCAGTTCCTTGTCGCAAAAAGCCACGTCAATCGCAAAGCGCATCCCGATGGTGTGCACCGAGCGGGCCGGGCGGATCAGGAGGGCACCGGGGACTTCGTCACGACCCAAGAGACCAAGGGCGCGCTCCCTGAACGACTCCGCCACCTCAAGGGTGGCGAGGACGTCGTTCTGCCTCAATAGCCAGGGCACCACGCCTGCCTCGATGGCCGCGAGGCCACGGCCTCCTCGGGATTCGAGCCCCAGCTGTCCGGGTTACACATTGAACCTGATCTCCACTACATCGCCGTCCACCACTTCATACTCCTTGCCCTCAACTCTGAGGCGTCCGGCAGCCTTGGCCGCATTCCACGAGCCCAGTTCCAACAGCTCGTCCCACCTGATCACTTCCGCCCGGATGAAACCCCGCTGCAGATCGGAATGGATGACACCGGCGCACTCGGGGGCCTTGGCTCCAGCCCTGAAGGTCCAGGCACGTGACTCCTTGTCACCAGTCGTGAGAAATGTCCTTCGGCCCAACAGGAGCTGAGCGGCCCGGGCCAGCCGGGGTAGGACCCCCTCGCCCAGGCCCAGACCTTCTAACAGCTCTGCCTTTCCGGCCGGATCCAGCTGGGAGGCCTCGGCTTCCAGTTGCACATTGACGGCCAATACCTCGCCGGCCTGTCCGACCTCGGCCTCCACGGCCTTGGTCGCCCCGGCGAGGTCGCCCAAGGCATCCTCGCCGACGTTGACCACGACCAGGACCGGCTTGTTGGTCAGGAGGAAGGTGGACTTGAGGTCGACCCTGATCTGGGCCGGCAGCGTCGAACGGTACAGAGGCACACCGCCGTGCAGGACGGCCAGGGCGGCCTCCATGGCGGCAACCTCGCCCGCCAGCGCCTTGTCAGCTCGGGCCGCCTTGCGCCGCTTGTCCAACTGGGACTCGATAGTGGCGGCATCGGCCAGCACGAGTTCGAGCTCTAAGACGCCGAGTGCCTCCAGTGCGTCGGTCTCGCCCATGATGTTGTCGTCATCGAACGCTCGCAGCACCAGGCACAGGGCGTCCACCTCACGGATCCCGGCCAGAAAGCGGTTCCCCAGGCCCTCCCCCGATGCCGCTCCGGCCACTAAACCAGCAATGTCGACCATTTCCACCGTGGCAGGCACAACCTTTTCGGACTTGCTCATCACGGCCAGAGCATCGAGGCGATGATCAGGGATCTGGGCCACCCCCACCGAGGTCTCGGTGGTGGAGAAGGGGTGAGCCGCCACCGTTGCCGAACCTTCGGTCAGGGCGTTGAACAGGGAAGACTTGCCAGAATTGGGTAGGCCGACCAGGCCCAGACGCTCCATTGGCCGTAGGCTAGCTGCCTCCAGTAACCTCTGATCCCTGTGTCCAAGAAGACGAACAAGCGCAAACTGTCGGCCAAGAAAAAAGCCAACCACGGCAAGAAGCCGAACTGCGGTCGCGGCTGAGGCCATTGAACTCGCCTGACCGAGCCGCGGCCGGGGGCGACAACATGGGGCCACCTGCTCCGACCAACCCGGACCAGGCAGTTACCGAGAAATCACTCGATGGGGACGTGGTCGGGGCGGCACCATCGGATTGGCAACCCGAGATCGACGAGTTGGACCGTCGGCTGGCCATGGCCCAGGCCATGGGAGGCGCCGACAAGGTGGCCAAGCACCACGCCCAGGGCCGCCTGACCGTCCGTCAACGCATCGACTTGCTGTTGGACCCGGCCAGCTTCCACGAGATCGGCGCCCTGGCCGGCAAGGCCACCTACGAAGGGGCTCAACTGACCGGTATCACCCCCGCGAATTTCGTCATGGGCCGGGGCCGCATAGATGGCCGGGCGGTGGTGGTGGGCGGGGACGATTTCACCGTCCGGGGCGGTGCGGCCGACGCCTCCATATGGCAAAAACAGGTGATGGCCGAGCAGATGGCCAACGAGTTGCGCCTTCCGTTGGTCCGCCTGGTAGACGGGAGTGGCGGCGGGGGCTCGGTGCGCTCGCTTGACACTATGGGCCGCACCTATGTTCCCTACAACCCGGGCTGGGAATGGGTGGTGGCCAACCTCTCCACCGTGCCGGTGGTATCCCTGGCTCTCGGATCGGTGGCCGGACTGGGTGCCGCCCGCGTCGTCACCAGCCACTACTCGGTCATGGTCAAGTCCAGCTCTCAGGTGTTCGTGGCCGGTCCGCCTGTCGTCGCCCGCCTCGGGGAGGATGTCGACAAGGAAGGCCTCGGGGGCAGCCACATCCACGCCCGCAACGGAACAGTGGACGAAGAGGTGGACAGCGAGGAGGAGGCCATGGCCGCGGCCCGACGATTCCTCGGCTACCTGGGCTCCAGCGTGGAAGAACTGCCTCCGCGCCACCAGTCGGCCGATCCCGTCGATCGGGCCGAGGATTGGCTGATCGGCGCCGTACCGCGGCGGCGGAGGTCGGCCTACAAGATCCGGCCCATCATCGACGCCGTGGTCGACGCCGGCACCTTTTTCGAAATAGGACGCCAGTGGGGTCGTTCCGCCATATCCGGCCTGGCCCGCCTGGATGGTTGGCCGGTGGCCATCTTGTCCAGCGACCCCTACCACTACGGTGGGGGCTGGACTGCCGACGCCTCCGAGAAGGTCACCCGCCTGGTCAATCTGGCCGATACCTTCCATCTCCCCGTGGTGCACCTGGTGGATCAACCGGGCTTCGTGATCGGCGCCAAAGCCGAACGGGACAGCACCATTCGATTTGGTTCACGGGCCCTGACCGCCATCTACCAGGCCAACGTGCCGTGGTGCTCGGTCATCCTGCGCAGGGTCTTCGGGGTCGCCGGGGCTGCCCATCAAAATGCCGCCCGCCTGTCCTACCGCTACGCCTGGCCCTCGGGCGACTGGGGCTCCCTTCCCCTCGAAGGTGGCATCGAAGCCGCCTACCGGGCACAACTGGAGGCGTCCGAGGATCCTGAGAGACTGCGAGCCGAGATCGAGGCGAGGATGAACGCAGTGCGATCACCATTTCGCACGGCCGAGAGCTTCCTCGTGGAGGAGATCATCGACCCCCGCCACACCAGGGAGTTGCTGTGCGAGTTCGCAAACCTGGCCGCACCCCTACGCCGGCCAGGGCCCACATCATGGGGTTACCGACCGTAGGCGACGCCCAGACGGCCGAGCGTCAAGGTGACCACCGAGGGTAAGTCAGACATGATGCCATCCACCCCCAGTCTCACCAAGCGCTCCATCTCCGTAGGGTCGTCGATCGTCCAGGCGTGAACGGCCATGCCCGCTTGGTGAGCGGCGTCCACAAATTCCTTGTCGATGATGGCCTGACCGGAATAGGCAGCCGGCACCTGGAGGGCGGCATGGTGCATCTCCGGGGG
Organism: Acidimicrobiales bacterium; assembly: GCA_050742455.1. Lineage (GTDB taxonomy): Bacteria > Actinomycetota > Acidimicrobiia > Acidimicrobiales > JBOGIG01 > JBOGIG01. The sequence goes on along the minus strand of JBOGIG010000101.1, from coordinate 2,751 downwards.
TGGCACTCCGTCCCGCACGGCCCGCCAGAACTGTGCCACGGCCATGGCCCCGGCCGAAGTCGCAACATGGGGGGCAAACTCCGAAAAGGCCCTGGTGGCCAAGTCGTTGAACGATGTCACGATCACATCGTCGATCCGATCGAAGCGGGCCAGGGTGGCGGCCAGCGCCTCCTCGTAGGGGGCAACCTCGGGCGCGGTTCCCTTGATGTCCAAGTTGAGGAGCACACCCGGGAAGGCACCGAGGACCTCGTCAAGGGTGGGGATGGCAAGTTCGGGGTCCGAGGCCACCTGCCCGCGCAGGGGGTAGGCCTCCTCGGGCAGATCTTCAATGGCCTCGTGGCCGGGCGAGAACCACCAGGCCGGGTCGAGAGCCTTCAGCTCGGCCAATTCGAGGTCGGCCACCGCTCCGGAGCCGTTAGTGGTGCGGTCCACGCTGGCGTCATGGGCGCACACCAAGCGACCATCGGCTGTGGCGTGAATGTCCAGCTCCAAGGCATCGGCTCCATGGGCCAGGGCTTGGCGCATGGCGTAGATGGTGGAGGATGGGGCCTCCTTGGCCCCCCCACGGTGGGCATAGTTGAGGACGCGGCGCTCCAGCCAGATATTTGGCTCCGCCACGTTCACGCCTTGACCATTGAGTCTTCACCGGTGCGCTGCCAGCCCACCCCCGGGACGTGGCGGCGCACGACGCGGGCGGGCACGCCGGCCACGACACAGCGGTCCTCGATACGCCCTCTCACCACCGAGCCGGCCGCCACCACGACGTGCTCGCCGACATCGGCCCCGGGCAGGAGGATGACACCCGCCCCCAGCCAGGAGCCGGAACCTACCCGGACGGGCTGCTCGGTCGGCCACTGGAGCCCGATGGGTTCGTCGAGAGCCTCGTAGCTGTGATTCTGATCGGTGATGTACACGTAAGGACCGGTCTGGACGTCATCGCCGATCTCGATGCTCAGGTGCCCGACGATCTGGCTGCCCCGGCCGATGACGCAGCGATCTCCGATGGCGATGACCGGGTCGGTCACCATGGCCTGGCCAGGAGCCATGCCGGCCGACAGGCTTACCTGAGGCCCGATCAGGGTCCGCGATCCGATCCGGATCCAACGCTGCCCAAACACTGTTCCGGGTGGGAAAGCGATACAGCTACCCTCCCCGAAGGCCCCGTACTGACGACCACGGCGGTCATCAGGCCCTACCGCCCCCAGGCGACAGGCCCGCTCCCACCCGAGATGCAGCGCGTCAGCACCCCGTTCCCGGAGCATCTTGGCCATCTGGGTGGCGATGAGCATGCCCGACGGTACCCGACCGCTCAGCCGGTCGCCCATCCGGTCGTCCACCCGAGCCGGCGTGGCCTCGGCCGCGGCTGTGGGTACTTCAATTGGGGGATCAACCTGCCCGGGAAATGGGGGATCAATCGCCCGGGCCATGACCGCACCGGTCGATTCCAGTTAGCCTCTTTCCCGATGCTCGACCACGTGCTACTTGATGTGATTGCCGCCATCCGACGGGCCTTCGACGCCGCCCTGCTGGAACGCCAGGCGGTGGAGGAACGCTTCCAGGTGGACGTCTTCTTGGGCGATTTGTCGTGGGAGACGTCCTACAGCCTGCCGGGCGAAGGCAGCCCGCCGCGGGTTCGGGCCGATCTCAGCCTGGACTGGCCCACGTGGAGCCAGAGCGCCTATCGATCGTGGTCCATCGGCGAGCCCGCAGGCGACCCCCCCGAGCTGGTAATCGAAGTGGCACTGCGCATCCAGCGTCTGGCCGAATTGCCCGACACCGCTCATGTGCTGGCCGTGCTTCCCCCCGAGAGTCCCCCTCTCGGTAGGGATACTCTCGAACGTTCCGGTCCGACGGTCGAACAGGTATACGCCGCATCGGGCTCGGCCCCGCCGCAGGCGGCCGTTGAGGTCTCTTACCAGGGAACCTACCGACTGGACGAGGCCAGCCTGGAAGACCCAGGCAAGATGGAAGACCACATGTCCGAATTGGGACGCTGGGTGGCCTCTACCTTGGTTCGACTGGGGGACCTCGGCCTCAAATACCTTCCCCCGGAGGCACTCGACGCCGGTTAGCCCCCCGGTTTGCCCGGACTAGATCAGGCCCTGGTCTTGAGCTAGGGCCACCAGGTCCGCCTCCGGCCTGGCTCCGACGTGGCTGATGACCTCCGCCGCGGCCAGGGATCCGAGCTGGGCACAATCGGTCCAACTCCTGGCCCTGCTCATCCCGAAGAGGAATCCGGCCGCGTACAGGTCACCGGCCCCGGTGGTATCGACCACCTTGTCCACGGGATGGGCGTCCACGGCCAGCACCTCGCCTTCGCTGACCACGACCGAACCGCCCGGTCCGCGGGTCAGCGCCGCGGTCAGCCCGGAACCGGCCAGTCGCTTGACTGTTTGGTCGAAGTCGTCGGTCCCGTAGAGCAAGAGGACTTCGGCCTCGTTGGCGAAGACCAGATCCAGGTCTGAATCCATCAACTCGAGAAACTCATCCCGGTGGCGTTCCACGCAGAATGCATCGGACAGACTGAATGCCACCTTGGCCCCGGCAGCCTTGGCCTCCGACATCGCCGAACGCAGTGCCTCGATGGTCTCCGCCAGGTCCCACAAGTAGCCCTCGACATAGAGGAGATCGGTGCGAGCCAGGAGATCGGGGTCGAGGTCGGCCTGGCTCAGTTGACTGGCCGCTCCCAGGTAGGTGCACATGGTTCGCTCGGCATCTGGAGTGATCAGAGCCAGGCAACGCCCCGACGCC
>JBOGIG010000100.1:0-4587 GCA_050742455.1 Acidimicrobiales bacterium | reverse complement strand
GGCCTGGCCGGGCTGTTCATCGGAGCCACCCACACCCACGCCGGGCCCGGCCAGTTCCTGGGGACGGACTTCTACAACCGATTTGCTTCCAACCGATCCGGCTTCGATCCGGCCTTCACACAGTTTCTCGTTGACCAGATCACCGGCGCGGTGATCACGGCCGTGGAAAGTCGGGAGCCGGCCCGCCTGGCCCTGGGCCGTACCGAAGTGTGGGGGCTGACCCGCAATCGATCGCTCGCCCCCTACGTGGCCAATGCCACCGTGATGGACAAGCGCACCGCCCCCCAGCGAAAGTTCGTGGCCATCAACCCCGCCCTGCATCTCCTGCGGGTGGACCGGGCCGGCGGCGCCGAACAGGGACCGCTTGGGGCCATGGTCGTGTTTTCCGTTCATGGTACTGGAGTGCCCCAGAGCTCTGACGTGTACAACGCCGACGTGTGGGCCTACGTGGTGGGTGAGCTGGGTCATCGGATTCGAGTCCGACACGGTGGGGACATTGTCGTCGGTGCGGTGCAGGGCACTCACGGAGATGTGGCTCCGGCCATCCGTCCGGGTGCGGCGGGAGCCCTGGAGGCCGAAAGGGTGGGCCGGGGCATCGGGGCCCAGGCCGCTCGCCTGTTCGAGGACCTGGAGGGGCGATTGAGCGCCAATGTGGTCCTAGGCACAGGTCTGCGGGAGGTGAACCTGGACGAGTCATCCAAGTTCGCCGGCATCGAGTTGCCCCGCCGGCCCGCGGTAGGAGCGGCCCTGGTGGCCGGGGCCACCGAGAACGTGACGCCAGTCATCCATCGCCTTCCACCCTTTCGCGCGGGATCGCCGCGACGGCGTGCAACCGGTCCCCACGGGCCAAAATGGGTTCTCGGTTCCCGGTGGCTCCAGCCACTGGTCCTTCCCACCCGGGGCTTCCCCCGTATCCTGCCCGTCCAGTTCATTCGCATCAACGATGTGGGTATCGTTGGATTGGGCTTCGAGGTGACGACCCAAGCTGGTCGCGCCATTGCCGGGAGAGTGGCCCAGGCCGTGGCTCAGAGCGGGATCGACGAGATAGTTGTCTCCTCCGTCGCCAACGAGTACTCGGGTTACGTGACCAGTCGCGACGAATACGGCCTTCAGTACTACGAAGGCGGCCACACCCTCTACGGAGCCGCCACGGCGGCTTTTCTTGGCGCCCATGCCCGGGCGTTGGCCACCGATGTGGCGCGGGACGGGACCTGCCTCCAAGGGGGAGGTCGCCGGAATTTCGATCTCAAGGTTCACCGCTACCTGCCCGAGGCAGGCGGCGGCAGGGTCGTCCGGTCGTTCCTACCCGGGGCTCGATTTGTCGACCCCGACCCCGTGACCGATGGTTACTGGGAAGTTCACTTTGTCGACGTGGCTCCGGGGGACCTGGTTTGGCACCGGCCCATGGCCCGGGTCGAGAAGGAAGAGGCCGCATCCCGCTGGGTGGGGGCCGAACGGGACGGTCGGGCCGTCAACGACCAGGGTTGGGACGTCGAGGTGTCCCATGTCGGGGAGGTCGGCCGCCGCGCGGGCCGCGGTAGCGATGCGGTGGGGGCACACGAGTACCTGTTGCGGTGGTGGAACCCTTCTTTTGATGGGGCCCGACGCCATCGCTTCGTATTGGTCGGGCACGGAGATCGGCCCGAGCTGGCGTCGCCTCCCTTCGACTGAACCTGCTCAGAGCTGACCCGGTCCGGATCACAGTGGCGTGTTGGTTTGGCCAGGCCAGGGCCAAAGATCAAGCATCGCGGCGTCAGTTGTATCTATGATCTGCGCCGGTGTCTGCCAGATACCCATACAAAGGAGCCAAGCTATGATCGCATTCAAGCGAGCACCGTACAAGGCGCTCGTTGCCCTGGCCGTGATGTCGGTGATTGTTGCCGCCTGCGGCTCCTCCACCAAGGCCGCCAACAACCCTGGTTCCAGCCCATCGGCGCTCAAGATCGGGTTCTTCGGGGCTTTGACCGGACCCAATGCCCAGCTCGGAATCAACATCGACAACGGGGTCAAGTTGGCGGTTGACCAGTACAACGCCAAGAACAAGAGTCCGAAGGTCACCTTGGTCCCCTATGACAGCCAGGGCGACCCGGCTCAGGCGCCTCAGCTGGCCCAGAAGGCCATATCGGACAAGACCCTGGCAATTGTGGGCCCGGCTTTTTCTGGTGAGTCAAAAGTGGCCGATCCCATCTTCGAACAGGCCGGGATAGTCAGCGTGACGCCGTCGGCCACCTCCCCGGCGCTCGCCACCAACGGGTGGAAGTACTGGCACCGCATCGTGGGCAACGACAACGCCCAGGGGCCGGCAGCAGCAGCTTTCATCACCAAGAAGCTTGGAGCCAAGCGGGTTGCCGTAGTTGACGACAACTCCGAGTACGGCAAGGGTTTGGCCGACATCGTGCGCTCCAACTTGACCAGCAGCGGCGTCACCGTTGTCGCCGGAGGGTCCATCGACCCCAAGGCCACCGACTATTCGACCACGGTGAATCCCATCAAGGCAGCCAACGTCGATGCCGTGTACTTCGGCGGCTATTACGATGCAGCGGCCCGCCTGCTCAAGCAACTGCGCGATTCGGGCGTTACGGCCAAGTTCATCTCCGACGACGGCACCAAGGACCCCAAGTTCGTGGCCGAGGCCTCGGCCGCCAACGCCAATGGGTCCTACGTGACCTGCGCCTGCCGTGACGTATCGGGATCAACCGCCGGCAAGGCCTTCGACACCGCTTACCAGTCGGCATTTGGCATCGCCGCAGGCACTTATTCTGCCGAAGGCTATGACGCGGCCAACGTCATCCTCACTGCTGTCGCCGCGGGTAACACGACGGCCTCGGCCATCAACAATTACCTGGCCACAAACACCTTCAACGGCATCACCAAGACCATCAAGTTCGATTCGCATGGTGACATCAGTGGCGCCGTGATCTACGTGTATCAAGTCCAGAACGGAAATATCAACTTCCTCGGATCCTCCACGTCGCTGACCTCCTAAGACACCGAGTGATTCCGAATAGGCGGAACAGGACAACAAAGGACGGGGGAGGGGGCGTAAGCCCCCTCCCCCGTCGACGCCATGAGGCGGGTTGGCCCCCATTGAGCAACGGGGGCTGACGGTGCACAACTTTGTAGTCCTGTTCTGGCCGTCGACGGTGGGGGGCATCACCCGAGGCGCCATCTACGCCTTGGTGGCGCTCGGCTACACCCTGGTCTACGGCGTGCTTCAACTGATCAACTTCGCCCACTCCGAGGTCTTTATGGTGGGTACCTTTGCCGCCCTGTTCACCTTGCATGCTGCCGGCATCAGCGCGGCGCAATCCGGGCTGGCCCTGGTCGGAGTGTTTCTCCTCATGATCCTTGCCGGCATCGTGGGGTCGTCGGTTACGGCCCTGGTGCTGGAGCGGGTGGCCTACCGGCCCTTGCGGCGGCGGACCACATCCCGCCTGGCCGCCCTCATCACGGCCATCGGGGCATCTTTTACCCTCCAGGAGATCTTCGGCCTGCGCTACGGCCGGGACAAACTGGTGTTCCCCCGAGTGCTCAACCGGCACGTGCTGTTCCACATCGGATCGGCCGAAGTTCGCAACGATATGGTCGTGGTGGTGGTGGCCGCCCTGGTCATGATGGTGGCCCTGGATAGGTTTGTCGGCTCCACCCGCCTGGGCCGGGGCATCCGGGCGACCTCCCAGGACCCCCAGACTGCCATCCTCATGGGAGTGGATATCGACCGGGTCATCGTCGTTACCTTCCTGCTGGGCGGGGTGATGGCCGGGGTGGCGGCCGGCCTGTACGGTCTTTTCTTCGAAGTGACCCAGTACAACATCGGCTTTCTCATCGGCATCAAGGCCTTCACCGCCGCCGTGCTCGGTGGCATCGGAAACCTGCGAGGCGCCCTCCTGGGTGGCTTCGTGCTGGGCCTGATCGAGAGCTACGGGGCCAGCATCTTCGGGGCCAAGTGGCAGGACGTCGTAGCGTTTGCCGTATTGCCGCTGGTCCTGTTGTTCCGGCCCACGGGCTTGTTGGGCGAGCAACTGGCCAAGGCCCGGTCGTGAAGATGCAACGGTGGAACCAGGGGCGAAACCAGGTTCGGACCCGGGCACAAGAGGCCCGCCAGAGTGCCCGACGGGCTCGGGCGAAGGTGCCCGACGTGGTCGGTCCGCTGGCCCGGTACTGGGCCGGTCTGCCCCGGTGGGCCCGATTCGTCGGATACGTGGTCCTGATCGTGCTGGCCATCCTCGCTCCGTCAGACGCGGTGGGACGGATCATGGCTCCGGCCAGTGACTGGCGGTCAATCTTGTTCTACCCCATCGGGGTGTATGTCCTTTTGGCCATCGGTCTCAATGTGGTGGTCGGCCAGGCCGGGCTGTTGGACCTGGGCTACGTGGCCTTTTTTGCCATCGGCAGCTACGCCATGGCTCTTCTCGGGGTCAGCGCCGGCCTCAACTTCTGGGAGATCCTTCCTCTGGGTATCGGCTTCGCCGCCTTGGCCGGGGTGATACTTGGGGCCCCCACCCTCAGACTGAGGGGCGACTACCTGGCGATCGTGACCCTGGGCTTCGGCGAGATCATCCGGGAAGTGGCCAACAACGTCAATTT
>JBOGIG010000099.1:0-34874 GCA_050742455.1 Acidimicrobiales bacterium | reverse complement strand
CAAGACCACCAAAAATTCGCCAAACCAATTTGTGAAGTTTGGGTGACAGGCCATCTCTCGAGCCGATCGGCTTGGTGGTGGTTCGGGTCGATTAGGCGGGGTGTCGTCGAGCGCGGAGGATGATGTCATCGACGTGGTGTGACGATGCGGCGCCGGGCGGGCGGGGCTGTTTCTTGTGGGTCTCGATCTCCCAGGCCGGTGTGGTGGCGAGAGCGGCAGCGAAGTCGTCGGTCCGTAGATAGGCGTCGGGGTCGAACGCTTGGCTGTGGGACCGGGTGTCGATCGGCTGGCGCATCGCCTCGAGGTCGTGGCTGACGACGAGCAAGGTGCCGCCCGGAGCAACGGCATTGATCAGGTTGTGAACCCCCCGACCGTCGGGCGTTCGCGGAATGGATGCATACTGGGCGGACACCAGGTCGAACGTCCCGGATTCGAATGCGTCTAGGGCGTTGGCGTCACGGTGACGGTATTCGAGGCAGAGACCACGACGGCTGGCCTCGACGTCGATGCGGTCCAGGGCTCGCTGCGAGATGTCGTTGGCGGTCACCTTCCAACCCTGCTCGGCCAGCCACAGGGCATCGCCGCCCTCTCCGGCGCCCACGTCGAGGGCGCGGTGGGGAACCATGCCGCTAAGTTCGTTGACGAGGGAGCCGTTGGGGTGGCCGCTCCACATCTGCTGGTCTCCGTAACGGTGGTCCCAGTCCGCCTGGTTGGCTGATGGTCGGGCTGCGGCCTGGAGGTCGTCGTGGGCGAGACTGAAGGCGATCATCGCTCCGATCCGGCTGCCATCAGCGGCCGCGTGCAATACCTGTTGGGTCGGGTCGGTGATGTTGCCCGCAGCGTAGAGCCCTGGAACCGACGTGGCACCGGTGTTGTCGGTCTCCACGAAGTCGCCGACACCACTCGGGTGTGGTGTCGATCGCAGACCAAGAGGCAGGAAGGCCTCGACGCGCACCCGAAAGCCGGGGCCCACCGCGACGACATCGGCGTCGAGACGCTCGCCGCCGTCCAGTTCCACCGCGGCGACGTGGCCGCCGTCGTCCGTGATGATCCGGCTGACCGGTCCGCGGCGGACGTCCACGCCGCCCGACCGCAGGACGTCGAGGTCATTCCCGTCGACGTCCATCTCGCCGTGAAGCACGACGACGAGTCGCCTGGTGAGCTGGCGGAAAAGCGCGGTGGTGTGAAGCCCCATGGGGTGGGTGACGATCTGGACGATGCCTCGATCACGTACCTCGAAGCCGTGGCAGAACGGGCAGTGGATCACGTCTCGTCCCCACTGCGGCGCAAGCCCTTCGATGTCGGGGAGCTCATCCACCAGGCCAGTGGCGGCCAGGACCCGGCGAGCAGTGACCGCGTTCCCCCCGACGAGGTCGACGCGGAACCGGTCGTCGGCGGTGCGGGTTACGCCGGTCACTCGGCCGGCAAGGATCTCTCCGCCGTAACTCCGAACCTCCTCCCGGGCTAGGCGGGTTAGCTCGGTCGGCGATGTGCCTTCATGGCCGAGATAGCCATGGATGTGGCTTGCCGGGGCGTTACGCGGCTCGCCGGCGTCGACAACGATCACAGACCGGCGTTGGCGTACGAGTTGCAGCGCTGCGGCGAGGCCGGCGGCGGATCCACCTACGACGACGACGTCGCAGTGCCGTTCGACTTGGTGGAGCTCGTGATCAGTCATGGTTGTACGGTACAGTCGAGCTCCTATTCCGCAAACATATTTGCTAGATTCGCAAGATCGGGAGGATGATGGGCGACCGAACCGACATCGAGACGGTGGTGCGGAGCCGGCTTCGGGCGCTCCGCAACACCCTCGGCCTGTCCCTCGACGACCTCGGCACCCGCACCAACCTCAGTCCGTCCACCATTAGTCGGGTGGAGACCGGCAAGCGCACGATCAGCCTCGACGTCCTGGTGCCGCTGGCGAACGCCCTTCAGGTCGACCTCGACCAGCTCCTCGACCTGCACGGTGACGACGACGTGGTCATCCGGCCAACGCCGAGTCGCTCGGGCGAACGCACCACCTGGACGCTGAGCCGACCAACCGGAACGACGCGCGCGGTCAAGATGCGGCTGGAGCCGACCCTCTGCGCCCCGGAGCAGCGGGTCCATCCAGGCCACGACTGGTTCTTCGTTTTGGAAGGACGGGTACGCCTATGGCTTGGTGAACGGGAGATCACTGTCGAGACCGGTGAGGCCGCCGAGTTCGCCACCATGACGCCGCATGGGTTCACCGCGATCGACGGCCCAGCGGAGGTGATCGTGATCTTCGACCGTGACGGCCAACGCGCCCACATCCACCGGGATACACCTCATTCGACTGGGTTGGGACACACGGCCCGCGGCGCCGAGGAATAGAGGAAGCGGTGGCCGGAATCGCCGGAATGCTCACCGAGCATGTTTTCGCCAAAGGACGAGCATGTTTTCGCCAAAGGAAAGGTCTTGACAAAACATCCTTCACAGGGAATCAGATGAGCGTGCAGGTGGCGAGGAAGCGAAGCAGCTCGGTGCCATCGTCCTCGCTGAACAGCGCGTCGAGGGCGTTGTTGAACTCCAGCCTGCGACTGAAAGGGATGCTCACGATGTCGTGGCCGTACGACATGAGCTCGCCGGTCATCATGAGCCTCGCGGTCCGCTTGTTCCCGTCGAAGTAGAACTGGCGGCGGGTCGCCGACGCGAAGTAGATGAGCGCTCGGCGGCGCGGGTCCTCGACCATTGCCAGGTATGACGTGAGGTCGTCGAAGTGCTGACGAAGCAGCACGCCGCCTGCTCCGTGTTCGGTTCCTTGGACCCACCCGCCGTTGGCGAGGCTAACGGCCCCGCCACCGGTCGCGGTGCCCTCGCCCCGAAAGCGTCCCGCGTCCAGTGCTTCGTGCCTGGCGACGAGGGCGTGCAACTCGTCGGACACGTCTTTGCGGATGGCGAACTCTCTGCGGCCAACCATCTCGTCCAGTCGGTTATACGCCTCGCTCAAAGCGATGATCTGCTGCTCCTCCTCGAGTCGTTTCCCGCCGATCGTCACCCCTTCAAGCAGGGTGCGGACCTCGGGCAGGGTGAAGTTGTTCCCTTCGAGAGCTGCGGTGTTCCAGATCAGGTCGGGCAGGTGGGCGCGAAATCGATGGCGGGACCGTTCGATCTGGCTCGCCGGTATTGTCTCGACACCGAAGGCCTCCCACGTCAACCCGGTGTATTCGTACTGGTGCTGTGCCTCGTCGGAGTGGGCCGTGCCCTGCAGCGGAAGGTCCGGCTCCTGACGTCGCACGCCAGTGCCCTTGATGTACTGGTTCGATCCGCGAGCCCATTGCGGCCGGTCACTCACCACGAGGTCACCTCCTTGATTGCGTCGTCAGCCACTTGCCCGGCTTGTGAGATGCAGTCAAGGATGATCTGGATCGGCGCGACGTAGTGGACGATGCCGTGCGTGAACGACCCGACGAACAACTCTGGCTCAGCAGCGACGACGGCGACCGTCACCCGGTCGGCACGGTGGGTCGGGCGGAGGCCGCTGCCGACTAGGAAGTGCTCGACGGCACGCACGTTCTCACACCACAGGATCGTCAATGCTGGTGCGACGTCGTCGTCGAGAGGGAGGTACAGCCCAGCGGCTCCGGAGATGGCCCACTGCTCCCCTGAGGCGTCACCGGCGGACGCCAGTCGGGCCAGCAGCACCTCACCCGAATGGAGAGCTCCACCGGGCCGGTGGAGAGGAGATGAAGCGCGAGCGGCGACTTTTACGATCTCGACGGGATCATCTCCTCCGGCGAGGCGGGGTAACCGCTCCCGCCATCGTGTGACTTCCGCGTCATCCGGCCGTTCGTATTCCTCTTCGAGCATCGACCTGGCAGCTGACGCCGCCAGCGGGTCGCTCAGATGAGAGGTGGCCAGCGAGAGGTGTAGGCCGCACGCGATGGCGACCTCTCGAAGCGTCCCGAAAGACGGGTCGACCTGGTCGTTCACGATACGGTGCAGCGTCGAGCCGGACACACCGGCTCGTCTAGCCACGCCCGAAGCGCTCAGCCCGGATGACGCCAGCATCTCCCGCAAGAGTGCGCCGGCGCCTTCCATATTTGGAATGATAGCATATATCCATCCAGATATGGAACGATGGACCAAGTCGGTTTCGTACCGCCAGGCAGGACCCGAACTACCAGGCAGGACCCGAACTACCAGGTCCGATGGCTCCTAGATATCGCCGTCGCCCACTCGAGGGACGGCGTTTACTTGTACCAGACCGGTACCTCGACCCCGTCGCTGTCGAGTTGACCGCGGCAATCCACGGCGGCAACCTCGACGCCCTGAGACGCCTGGTCCGCGACCGGCCACAGCTCGCCTCGGTTCGCATGATCGGCCGCAACGGTTCAGCGGGCGGCTGGCGGACCTCGCTGCACGCCGCCACGGACTGGCCCCGCTACTTCCCGGCCGCTCCCGCCGCGGTCACCTTGCTCCTGGACGCCGGGGCCGACCCCAACGCCGATAGCGGTGGTGATCGCCCCGAGACGCCGCTGCACTGGGCGGCCAGCACCGACGACGTGGACGTGGCCGTGGTGCTCATCGATGGCGGCGCCGACCTCGAGATCCCCGGCGGCTCGATCGGCACCCCGCTTGACAACGCCATCGGCTATGGCTGCTGGCACGTCGCCCGGCTTCTCGTCTCGCGCGGCGCGCCAGTCGAATCGAACGGCCAGTGCGATCCGCCTCGTCGCACGAATGACTCCTATCGACGGTCCCGTCGTTTCCGCCACCAACGCAGTGCCAACCAGCCGAGCAGTGCATCGCCTACGGACAGAGATCCGATCGGCCTGCGTAGGGTACGCCAGCCACCTAGGCCAACAACAAGCCCAAGGATGATCCCCGCCAACACGATCAGGGTGGCGACAGCGGCCAGTCCGTTTGGATCAGAGAGAAAGGCGATCAGGAACAGGACCGCCAGCACCGCCACGACGGGCCTACTTCCCGGCCGTTGACGTCGGGAGGGCAGATCAAAATGTGTTGGATCGTTTCGGTAGATCATGGCGTTAATTCCATGGCCGGCATGGTATGCCCAGGCTGTGACTCGGCCGGAGCTCGGCTACCGCCAACGCCATTGCGCGTCACGCCGAAGGTCTCCCCGGTTCGAGGAGCTGGACCGGTGCTGGCGCCCCCCCCATGAGGCAAGCCTGCGGACCGGCAGCCGGCCCCGGGCCAGGGTCCGGCGCACGTCGGCGTCGATGGCGGCCATGAGAACAGAGGCGCCCAGGAGGACGAGGGCGACGAAAAGGGCCAGAGTGGTCCACGAGCCCGGTCCTGGTGAGGGTGAGCGATGCAGGGCGACCAGCGCGCCATCTTGAAGGCCGCTTGGAGCTCTGGTGCCGCCGATTGCCGAGGGGAAGATGGCGGGAATGACGGGGAGAGCCACGTCAGTTTGGACCGCGGGGGGAGCCGAAGGGGCTGCGGCCTGTTGGAAGCGGGCTATCACGTTGGGCGCATTGGCCACGGCCTGGGCCAGCCACTGGTCCAGTAGGGGCTTGCCGTCGATGCCCGGCCCGCCGTGGGGATGGACCTCGAAATGGCAGTGAGGGCCGGTGGCATCGCCCGAGTCCCCGACGAAGCCGATGACCTGGCCGACGTGGACCGGCTGGTCACCGGTTAGACCTTTGACGATGGCGCTCATGTGGGCCATCACGTAGTAGGTACCGTCGGGTTGGATGACAATGGCGGTCAGGCCATAGCCGTCGGGGTCGGTGGTGGAGTACTTGAGCGTCCCGTCGGTGGGGGAGATGATCGGGGTACCCAGGGCGGCCACGATGTCTATGCCCTCGTGAAGATGCGGAGTGGGAGTTGCCCGGTACTCCAGCCAGTCGTCGCTGTAGGTGGCCAACCCGGCCACCGGAAACCGGCCCGCTCCGGCTATGTCGGCCTGGACGGTGGTGAGGGAGAGGCTTTCCAGCGGGGCGAGGGCATTCACCAGAGCCAGGGTGGATGAGGCCGGGGTACGGACCACTGCATTGGACGAGTCGACCGCGCTGCGGGGGGCGGGGGCCGGGTGGGCAGAGGTAGCGCCGGCCTGGGCCGGCAGGGCCACCAGGGCCACCAAGCCGGCGGCGGCTAGAGCCGACACCCGGATACATACCGACGGCCGAACTCGGCGCGCGCCCGTCGCCGCCCTCGTTGAGCGACGAGGGGATCCCGGACCGCCCCGGTGGACCCTTGGGTGTCGGATCAGGAAACTCCCCTCTCCTGATCCTTCCAGTACGGCTCTCTCAACACCCGCTTTAGGGTCTTACCCGATCCGGTCCGGGGCAGTTCATCCATGAAGGAGACTGACTTGGGCACCTTGTAGCCAGCCAGGTGCTCACGGGCAAAGTTCGTCACTTCCTGTTCGGACACGACCTTGGTCGGTTGAGCCACCACCACGGCGTGAACCGCCTCGCCCCAGTCCTGGCTGGGAATGCCGAACACGGCCACCTCGAATACGTCGGGATGGGCTTCGATAACCGCTTCGATCTCGGCCGGGTACACGTTCATGCCGCCCGAGATGATCATGTCGCTCTTGCGATCGCAGATGTAGTAATAGCCCTCCTCGTCTCTATATGCGATGTCGCCCACCGAGTGAAATTCGCCGTGCCGACCGGCCTGGTACTTCTCTTCAGCCTTGTAGTACGTGGAAAACACGCTCTTGGAGCGCACGAAGAGCTCACCGGGAACACCGCTTGCCGCAATCTCGGCGCCGTCGTCGTCCAGGAGCATCAACTCGACCCCGGGGGCGGGCAATCCGCATGAACCCGGCTTTCGCAACTGGTCCGGCGGGGCCAGGACGGCGTCCACCCCGAGCTCGGTGGATCCGTAAACCTCCCACAGGCTTTCGGCCGGAAAGTCGGCCAGGTAGGCCTGTTTCAGTGCCATGGGCCAGGGGGCGGCGTTGGCGATCATGACCCTCATGGACGAGCGGTCGTACCGGGCCTTGACCTCGGGGGCGAGGTTGCATGCCAGGCGGATGGTGGCCGGAGCCGAGAAGGTGGAGGTGACCCGGTGGGAGGCGATGAGCCTCAGCCAGTCCTCCGCCTCGAACTTGCGTTGCACCACCACGGTGTTACCCAGGGCGTGGGCAATAGTCATGAACCCCCCGGGACCGGAGTGATACAGGGGTCCGGTGGTCAGATAGATGTCATCGGAGCTGTAGCCCACGTGGGCGATCAGGGCGGCGACCTGGGTCGGGTCCCCTCCGCCTCGGCGCAGGGCGCCCTTGGGGTGCCCTGTCGTGCCAGACGTGTAGATCATGGTCGCCGGTCCGCCACCTTCACCGGCCGGTTGGGGCGGGGCCGAGGAATCGGCCTTTGCCACCAGGGCGTCACCGTCCAGGCACCCTGCCGGGGCCGGTCCCCCGAAGACCACCACGTGCTTCAGCCGGGCAAGGCCATCCCTGATGCTCGACAGAAGGGGGGCGTACTCGGCGTCGATGTAGATCAGTCCGGCGTCGCAGTTGTCGATGACGTAGGCCGCCTCGTCAGGCGACAGGCGGTAATTGAGGGGAACGGCGGTGGCGCCTACCTTCCGGATGGCGTGCATAGCGGTGACGATCTCGGCCGAATTGGGTCCGCACCACACGACTTTGTCTCCGGGGACGACACCAAGATGGGCCAGGACATTGGCCAGGCGGTTAGACATGGAGTCCAGTTGGGCGAAGGTCCATCTGATCTGACGCTCTGCGCGGTCCTCGATCAGAGCCGGCTTGTCCCCAAATGCCAGTGCATAAGAAGCCAAGATGTCGGTCCGTGCCCCGTTGGTCATGGGACGACAATAGGAGGATAAGCGGACCCGGTGGAAGTTCTGGCCCTGATACTGCTTCTGATCGGCGTGGCCGGAGCAGTGGCGCGCCCGTGGGGAATCCCGGCCTGGCTCACCCCGACGGCGGCCGCGGTCGTGGTGGTGTTGGTGGAAATCTCAAGTTTGAGCCAAGTCGGCCACGACCTGAGGCCCTTGGCGGGCGCCGTGGGTTTCCTGGTTGCCGCGGTGCCCCTGGCCGTGATGCTGGATCGGCTGGGGTTCTTCGAATCCCTGGCCAGTCGGTTCGTGGGAGGGAGTCGCATGACCGGCTGGCTGTGGGCCCTAGCCGCCGCGGTGACCACGGTGTTGAACCTCGATGCATCGGTCGTCCTGCTCACCCCGCTGTACATCCGAATCGCCCGCCGCCGCGGGATCAATCCCAAGGTGCTGGCCGTGCAGCCGGTTATTCTCGCCCTCCTGGCCTCCAGCGCCTTGCCGGTTTCAAATCTGACCAACCTCATCGCCTCCGGCCGTACCGGGGCGGGACCAGGTCCGTTTCTGGACCACCTTGCCCTACCTTCCCTTGCCGCCACCGTGGTGGGCTACGGACTTTACCGCTGGGCCGTGGCAAAGGGTCTCCTCGGCCCGTCCCGGCCCGTGACTCCCACAGGCCACGCCATCGCTTTGGATGGCCCGACCAGCCTCGCTCCCGCCCGCGCCGAGCGTGCCCGCCGCCACGCCTTGGCCATCGGAGGGGTCATCGTGGTGCTGGTCCTGGCGGGCTTCGTGGCTGGCCCGTCCGTTGGCTTGGCTCCATGGCAGGTGGCTGTGGCGGCCGACATCGTGCTCGTCGCCCTATTGGGCTCGATCCCCGGTAGGGCCGTGCCGTGGGGGACTGCCCTGGTGGCGGCCTCCCTGGCAGTACTGGCCGGAGCGGTCGGGCGCCAGTTGGGACTGAACCACCTGTTGGCCGGCCGGGGAGTGGGCTCCACCGCAATCCTGGCCGGGGGGGCCGCCGTGGCCGCCAACGTGGTAAACAACCTGCCCGCCCTACTGGTCGGGCTGACGGGCAGTTCTCACCACGTGACCCCGGGCCTGTGGGCCCTTCTACTGGGGGTCAACATGGGACCCTCCATCTTGGTGACCGGCTCCCTCGCCAGCCTGTTGTGGTTGGAATCCACCAGGCAGATGGGTGTGGCATTTACCCCGAGGGACTACGCCCGCATCGGGTGGCGGGTGGGGTTGCCGGCGAGCGTCATCGCCTTGGCCGTCCTCTTGGCCATCGGACCCGGGGGGCTCTGACCCCGAACGGGTCCGGCCAGCCGGTACCCTGGGGATGGCATGCGTTTCGTGGGCCGACTACTGGCCATTTCGGCTCTAACGGGAGTGGTTTCGATCATCGCCGCCCTGGCCGTGGTCCCGGTGGCCCATGTATTTGCCTCTTCGACCGTGGCCGGTCCGGTGACCCAACCCCTGGAGCTTCGACCCCTGGCCCAGCCGTCCCGGATCCTCGACTCCCGGGGCAACCTGCTCGGCCTTTTCCAAAACGATGACTACCGGGTCCCGGTCGACCTCAGCCAGGTGTCGCCCCTGGCCCGGGCCGCGGTGATCGATGTGGAGGACAACACCTTCTACAGCCACGGGGCGCTGGACCTGAAGTCGGTGCTCCGGGCACTCAAGGCCGACCTGTCCTCGGGTCACATTGTCCAGGGTGGATCGACAATCACCCAGCAACTGGTCAAGCAATCGATCCTCACTTCCCAGCGCAGCATCAACCGCAAGCTGCGCGAGGCGGTCGATGCCTTCCGCCTGGAGCACCAGATGACCAAGGATCAGATACTCCAGCGTTACTTGAACACGATCTACTTCGGGAACGGGGCCTACGGGATCCAGGCCGCTGCCCACGTGTATTTCGATACCGATGCCTCCAAGCTGACGGCAGCCCAGGGCGCTTTGTTGGCCGGGATGATCCGCAACCCGGCCGCCAATGACCCCATCGCCCATCCGGCTGCGTCACTGGCCCGGCGCAACGTTGCCCTGGGGCAGATGGCGGCGAACGGGACCATCACCGAGGCACAGTCGGTGAGCCTGTCCAAGGTCCCCATCCCCACCACCCTGCACCGCCCCGGGCTTCCGGCCCAGTCCAACTTTGTCCAAGAGGTCCAGGCCCAACTCCTAAAGGATCCTCGGCTGGGCAAGACGGTGGCCGATCGCACGCGCCTGCTCGACACCGGGGGCCTGACCATTACCACGACGATTGACCCCGTGATGCAACAAAAGGCCGTGGCCGCCGAAGCCGCCCAACTGCCCAACACCCATGGGAAATTCACCTCGGCCTTGGTGGCCATCGAGCCGACCACCGGGTACGTGCGGGCCTTGATCTCGGGTAACGACACCTCCACGATCGGCTATGACGTGGCCACCGGCCGGGGAGGCAGCGGCCGCCAACCCGGTTCCTCGTTCAAGGCCTTCGTGCTCATGGCCGCCCTGCGGGCCGGCTACAGCATCAACGACACCATCGACGGCACCCAGCCTTGTACCTTCAACCTGCCCCACGCCCCGCCGTATGTGGCCCACAACGCGGAGCCCGGGGCCGGGGTGATGAGTCTGACTACGGCCACGGCCAACTCGGTCAACTGTGCCTACATCCGCCTCGGTCTGAAGGTCGGTCTGAACAACGTCGTAGCCGAAGCCCACCGTCTGGGCATCCCCAACTCGGTACCCTTGACCCCGGTGCCTTCGATCTCCATCGGTTCGGAGGAAGTGACGCCTCTGGACATGGCCTCCGCCTACGCCACCCTGGCCGACAACGGGATCTACCACCGGCCCACCTTCGTATCCCGGGTTACCGACGAGTACGGCAAGACGCTGATCAACGGACCCAACCCGGCCGAGCACGTGGCCACCGCCCAGAATGTGGCGGTATGCACCCAAGCCCTCCAGGCCGTGGTGGCCCATGGAACCGGAACGGCGGCGGCCATTCCGGGCCGGCCGGTGGCGGGTAAGACCGGGACCACCGAGAACCTGAGTGACGCCTGGTTCGTGGGATTCACCCCCCAGCTGACCACGGCGGTTTGGATGGGTTCGCCCACCGGGCGCGTTCCCATGTATGGAGTGCACGGCGTCGATGTCTACGGTGGGACCTTCCCGGCTCGGATCTGGCACGCCTTCATGTCCTCGGCTCTGGCAAACAGCCCGGTCTTGCAGTTCGCTTCGCCCGACCCCACTCTGATCGGCCCGGGGACATATCTTCTGGCCCCCTACGCCACGGGCTCGGCCCCGCCCCCCCCGCCGCCCAACGCCACACCTCCGCCCCCGACGACGACAACCACCATTCCTGGGGGACCGACGACCACCGCCCCACCCACCGCGACCACCTCGCCACCACCTACTACGACACCACCACCGACTACGGTGCCTCCCACCACCACAACGGGGCCCAGCGCCACGACTACGACCACCGCTGCCAAGGGCGGGGGAGGCTGAATTGTCACAATTGGATACATTGATCCTGGTCCAGGATCGCGACAGCGTATTGGACCAACTGGCCTGGAAGCGCCTGCACCTGCCGGAGCGGACAGAGTTGGCCGACATCGATGCCCAGTTGGGCCACCAGATGGCCCGGGCCGACGCGGTGGGGGTCCGGCGCCGGGATCTGGAGTCTCGCCAGGCCGCCTTGGAGGCTCAGGCCCAGGCGGCGGCGGAGCGCATCAAAGCCATCGAGTCCCGCATGTATTCCGGTGAGGTGTCCGCCACCAGGGATCTCCAGGCCATGGCGAACGAGGTGCAGTCCCTGCAGGGGCAAAGGTCGGGGTGGGACGACCAGGCCGTGGCCATCCTCGAAGAGTTGGAACCAGTGGAGGCCGAGCTGGATGGCCTCGCCGCCGATCGTCGTCCCCTGGAGGAAGACAGGGCAAAGGCCGAGGCCCGCTTGGCCCAGGCCGTGGCTGTCATCGACGACGAAGCAAACGAGCAACAAGGAGCCCGCAACGCCCTGGCAGACTCCATCGCCGCGGACCTGTTGGCCCGATACCACAAGCTCCGGGCCCACCTCGGGGGCATCGGGGCAGCCCGGTTGGTCAATGGCTCGTGCTCGGGTTGCCATCTGGCCCTATCGGCCGTCGAGTTGTCCACTGTCGTGCGGTCCCCGACCGACGCCGTGATCACCTGCGAGCAGTGCGGGCGCATCCTTGTCCGCTGAATCCTGGATCTCCTCACCTGACCGGCACCGGGCCTGGTCGTGCGGCGGGCCCATGCCGACTGGGGACAGCCGGCCCATGCCGACTGGGGACAGCCAGTGTTGATCCTGTTGAGGCACGGCCAGACCGAGGCCAATGCCTCGGGTCTTTACCAAGGGCGATCCGACCGAGCCCTCACTGGCGCAGGCGAGGCCCAGGCCCGAGCAGCGGCCTTGGTCCTGGCCGGGGTTGCGAGGGTGGTGTCCAGTCCCTTGCTCAGGGCCACCCAGACGGCCGAGGCCCTCGGACTGGGAGTAGCGGTCGAGATCGACCAAAGGTGGATCGAGATGGACTACGGCCGGTTGGACGGCCAACCCGTTAACAGCCCCGAACCCGAGGAGTTGGACCGGTGGCGAGGTGACGTGGACTACGCGCCGGGTGGGGGGGAGAGCCTGGCCGTGGTCGGGGCACGGGTCCGCTCAGCCTGCTCGGACCTGGCCGAAGAAGCCGCCCATTGTGATGTGCTGGTGGTGAGCCACGTATCGCCCATCAAGGCGGCCGTGGCTTGGGCCTTGGGCGCCGGCGACGAGGCGGCGTGGAGAATGTTCCTCGGAGTGGCCGCCATCTGCCGGGTGAATACCTCGGGGCCGGTCCCGAGTCTCGTCTCGTTCAACGAGCGCGGCCATCTGAGCGGATCGTGAGGGTCGTCGCCCTGGGCGATGCCCACCTGGGCCGCTCCTACTACCCCTACCTGGCCGCCGACGGGGCCAACCAGCGTGAGGTGGACTTCGAGGACAGCTTCACTGCGGCGATTGAAGTGGCCCTGTCGGCCCGGCCCGACCTGGTGGTGTGGCTGGGAGACATCTTTGACCACCCCCGCCCCAGCTACCGTTCCTTTCGCCTGGCCCAGGCCGGTTTGGCGCGGATACGGGAGTACGGGGTCCCCGCAGTGGTGATCAGCGGGAACCACGACACGCCCCGCCTACCGGGTCGGGGCAGTCCTTATGGGGCATTGGCCGATGCCTTTCCCGAGTTCGGATTCGCCCACCGGATGGCTTACGAGCGCTTCGACATCGGCGATGTGGTCGTGCACGCCGTGCCCCAGATGCTCACCGTGCAGGCCACCCTCGCCGCGCTCGGCCAGGCCGAGGAACACAAGAGCGCCGACCACTCCAATCTGTTGCTCACCCATCCCCGCCTGGCCCAGGTGGAGCCGCGGTACTCGGACATAAACGAGATCGAGGTTGACGCCGAGGAACTACGGGCTGACCTCGTGCTATTGGGCCATTACCACACCCATACCCAGGTGGCCCCCAACATCTGGTATGCGGGCTCCACCGACACCTTCAGCTTCGGCGATGACCCGGCCGTCGCAAAAGGCGTGGTGGTTCTCGACACCACTTCAGGCCAGTGTCGGCATCTGAGCGTGCCAAACCAGCGTCGCCTGGTCACTTTGGAGACTGTTGAGGCCTGGGATCTGTCACCCCACGAGCTCCAGGATGCTGTGCTGGACAGGGTCTCGGCCGTGCCCGATGGAGCGGTGGCTCGGCTCTACATCGACGGCGTGGAACCCGAGGCCTATCGCCTGTTGGAGCTCGACGCTGTGCGCCGTGCGGGCCGGGCCGCCCTTCACATCAAGCTCGACCCGACGTTCGCCGACGTGGCCAGTGAGGTGGACATGCCCGACCTGGACAGCCTGGGATCACGCTGGGCCCGTTACATCGTTGACCAGGAGTTGAAGGGCTTCGACAAGGCCGAGCTGGACCGCCTCGGTCGTGAGTATTTGACCCGGGCCGTCGAACAGTCGGGATGAGACTAACCCGCATTCACCTGGAGAATTACCGCGTCTACGAGGACCCCGTAGATGTGGAGGTCCCGGCCGGTCTTGTCGGCGTGTACGGACCCAATGGGGCGGGCAAGTCGTATTTCGTCGAAGCGATTCCATGGACCCTGTTCGGTCGGTCCCGCACGAACAAGGACGAAATACGAACGGCCGGCGTTAGCGGCGATTGCCTCACCGAGGTCGAGTTCGAACACGAGGGCCACCTGTACTTGATCCGCCGCCGGATCGGTGGCATCAACGCCACCATAAGGGCAGAAGCTCTCGCCGACGGCTTCCAGGTGGCTGAAGGGTCCCGGGACGTGGGCCGCTATGTCCACTCCATAGTCGGCATGGATGAGGCGGCCTTTCGGGCCTCGGTTTTTGCCGAGCAGAAGCAACTTGCAACTTTCTCGGCTTCTACGCCGGCTGAGCGGCGACGGCTGGTGCTGGGACTGCTGGGGATCACTGCCCTCGACGGTGCCAGGGAACAGGCGCGTAAGGATGCCCGGGATGCCCAGTCGGACTACGACCGCCTGCGTGGAGCCCTGCCTGACCTAGAGGTGCTCCGGGAAGAACGGGACCGGGCCCTGGTCGACTTCGCCCTGGCCGGCGAGCAGGCAAAAGCCCGCCAGGAGGCCGCCCACCACGCGGGGGAGGCGCGCCGGCTCGCCGAGCTGGCCCACAAGGACCTCGATCACTTGGAGCGCAGCTACGACACCCTGGTCACCAGGGGAAAGGCCACTCGCCAGGCACTGGCGGAGGCCCAGGCCCGCCTGAGCCGGCTCGATGAAGAGCACGCGGAGCTCGAGGCGGTGCAGGTCGAGTTGGGGCGTCTGGCCGACCCGCACGAATCCGAAGATTTCCTCGGATCCCGCCTGGGTCTGATCCGGGCCGCCAACGAAGCCCGCCGCCAGCTGGAAAGCCTGGAACCCCTGGCAGCGGCCCCGACCGAGCCCGATGTCGCTCGTGCCCACGCGGCTCAGGCGGTCCTGGATGAGGCCCGGTCCGAGTTGGCTGGGGCCCAGGCCCGGGTCCAGGCCGCCCGCCAGGAGTGGGAGCGACTTGTCGCGGTGGCCGAGAAGTCTGAGCTCCTATCCCAAGAAGCCGATTGTCCGGTGTGCGGACAGGAACTGGGCCAGGCATTCAAACAGGTAAAGGCCCACCGCCACCAGGAGGCCGAGTCGGCCCGGGCCAGGCTGGAGGTCGAGACCCGGGCCCACCATGACGCCGGGAACCGGGCCTCGACGGCGTCGGAGGCCGCCTTGTGGGCCGCAGCGTTGCTGGCCACCGAGCAGAAGACGTGGGCCGAGCATGCTGCAGGGGCCCAGGAACGCGAGTCGGCCCGGGAACGCTGGATCAAGGCCTGTGATGCCGCCGGCGGCGAGCCCGGACCGGACGAAGAACTCACCCTAAGCGATCGACTATCCGAGGTTCGCCAGGTGGTGCAGACCCGGGCACGCCTGTCCGGACGGCTGGCCCGCCTGGCTGACATGGAAGAGGCCCGGCGCGCCGAGGCTAAGGGCGTCAACGATCTGGATGTTTCGCTCACCGCCCTTCGTCGTCAGGTAAGAGAGATGGACTTCAAACCTGACGTTCTTGCCGGCGCCAAACGGGCACTGGAGGAGGCCCGCGACCAGGTGGACCTGTCGGCCAACGCGTGGCATCAGGCGGAGGCAGAGGCGGCCTCGCAGCAGGCTCGGGCCGAAGTGGCCGGTGCCCGCCTGGCCGACGCCGAGAAGGCCGCGGTGCGCATAGACGATCTGGCCGGACGAGCGCGCAACCTGGGCCGCCTGGCTGAGCTCATGAACTCATTTCGCAATGCGGTGGTGTCGGCTATCGGTCCGAGGTTGTCCGTCCAGGCAGCGGACCTTTTCGCCGAGTTGACCGACAAGGAGTACGACAAACTGGAGGTCGACCCCAACAGCTACGACATCCGCATCACCGACCAGGGCCACACATATGGCATGGAGCGCTTCTCGGGATCGGAGACCGACCTCGCCAACCTTGCCCTGCGGGTCGCTATCAGCGAGCATCTCCGGTTTCAGTCGGGAGGCTCGGTTGGGCTATTGGTGCTCGACGAGGTGTTCGGGCCCCTTGACGAGGATCGCAAGGTGCGCATGCTTTCGGCCCTCGAGAGATTGAAGGCCCGATTTCAACAGGTGTTAGTCGTGACCCACGACGAGGTCATCAAAGAGCAGCTTCCCAACGCCATAGAGGTAATCAAGCTGCCGGGCCGTCGGGCGGGACTGCAGCCGGCCTGAAGGATTACTTCCAGCTTGACGCGGGATACAGCCACAACCGGTCGGTTCCAACCAGTCGGCCCGGGTGACCGGTTACCCTCTCGATGAAGGCGGTAGCGCCGCCGGGGTCGGCCCCTTGGTGGCGGGCCACGATGATGGTGACTCCCCGCCGGGCCAGATCAGCGCGCGCCGCGGCCAACTCTCCTGTGGTGGCCGGGGAGGGATGGCCTTTCAGGTAGGCGTCGAACCGGGTGGCTATGACCGAATGGGCCAGACCGGCCAGGACGGCCGAGGGGACCAGGCCGTAGCCGCCCACGTTGGACCAGCGCATGCCCGCATCGGCTTGCCACAGTAGGGAAGAGTCCTGCTTTGGGGTCACGAGCGGGTAGGACAACAGCACCGGATGTGGACCGAGATCGGTGGAGGACAGCAGGCGTACCCACCCGGGAGTGCGCACAGTCGAGGCCTGGAAGGACGGGGGCCAAGCCGTGGCCATGGGAGTGACGAAGGCGCTGCCCAGCGTCACCGCCACCCCCATCTGCACAGCAGTCCGTCGAGCGCGCCAGGTGGTATTGATGACGCCCTGGAGTCCGACAGCCAGGATCACGCCAACAAACAGGAATTCGAAAAAGGCGAAGCGGGCCGGATTCATGTCCCCCACCAGGGGGAGGTGAGCCAACCAGGCGAAGGGACCATGAACACCGGTAAAGCCCGTGGCCGAGCCGTCGAAGTTCACCTTGTTGCCCAAGGACAACAAGAAGGCGATGACCGCCATGATCGCGGCCCAGCGGATCACCGGACGGCGAAACTGCCACACCACGATCGCTCCGAGCACAATGAGCGGCAAGACCCCCAGGTAGGCGCCGTTTGACGGCAGGGCTCCGGGATAGCCGAAGGCGGCCAGAAATGAATTGGCGCCGAGGTGGGGGCGGGCCACGATCCCATCGAGCGGTGCGCCCGCCAGGCGAAGCAATCCCCCGATGGGTTGGCCCAGGTGCTGAGGACCCAAGAGGGCAAACCAAGCCGGATAGGCCAGGACGACCAGGCCGGCTACGGCGCCTGACCCCAGCGCCCGAACGGCGTAGCCCATCCTGGGCCGCACCTTGGTTGGGTACAGGATGCAGACCAGGACAATACCGACGGTGCTCATGACGGCGGCCATGGCCAGCAGTTCGGTGGACGTGAAGAACTCCCCAATGGCGCAGCCGGCCAGGGCCAGACCCAAGACGACTGGCTGGCGCCCAGAGCTCTGGGGCTCCACCAGGATCTTGTAGAGAATCAAGGCGATGAGCGGAAGCCACACCGCCCCAACCACCAGGTTGACGTGACCGAGGGCCAGGTCGGCGATCACGACCGGGCAAAAGGCATAGACGAGGCCGGCAAAAAAGGCGGGCAATGCCGTGGCGAACTTGAGAGCAAAGCGATAAGCGGCCAGCCCGGCCAGGGGAGGAGCCACCAACAAGATCGTGTTGAGGGAGGCGATGGGTCCCCACAGCAGGGTCACCGGCGCCATCACCAGGCTCGGCCCCAGAACCGAGGCATTGGCCAACATGTTGATCCCGCCGGGGGCGAACATCATGTGGGAATAGAAGGGATTCTGACCGTGCGCCAGCGCGGCCGGTCCCCAGGCCAGGAACCACGAGTCCTGCGCCGGGTCACCGCAAGCGCAGGGAAGGGCGGTGGCCGGGTGGCCGGACCACACCTGCCACCACAGGACCAGGGACAGGGCCACATAGATCAAAAAAGCCGCACCGGCCGCCGCCCAGGCTCGGTCCCGAACGTGCCTGCTCGTCAAAGGGGCCTCAGCGTAGGCCCGCAAATAGATCATCCTCCGGAGTAGGAGCTCCACTCCGGTCCATGGCCCGGACGAATGTTTCGGACCCCATGATCTCGCTGAAGGCGGTACGCCCCATCTTAAGGAAGAAGATGTTGTCGGACTGGCTGGCGTGGGCCAGTAACGAGTCGAACTTGTGGTCCGAGACGGACGAAACATCGATCCGGGTCGTGATCTCGTCGTCGGGAGTGCCCCATTCCGGCTCCGGGACCGGTTCAGGGGTGCTGTTTCCGGCGGCATCGCCTTGGCTCGGATCGAGTCCCAGCTCTCTGATGCGCTCGGCGAAATCAGCCATTGCGGATTTGGGTACGGCGGTGAAGTACACCTTGTCGGGAACGCCGGTCGATGCGGCAGCTCGCATCGTGATGCGATGTGCTTGGATGTGATCAGGGTGCCCGTAAAACCCATTGGCGTCGTAGGTGACCACGACCTGGGGCCGGTACTGGCACATCAATTCAGCCAGTCTCGACGCCGCCTCGTCGACCGGCGTAGTCCAAAACGATCCCTGGGCGTCATTTTGGGGCCAGCCCATCATCCCGCTGTCGGGATATCCGAGCGATTCCAAGTCGGTTATGCCGAGCACGGAGGCACTCTGGGTCAGCTCCTGTTGCCTTGCCGTTACCACCTGGGCGCGATCAAAGCCGGGCTGATCGGGCTTGGCACCGTCGGCCCCATCGCCGCACCCTCCGTCGGTACAGGTCACCAGGACGGTACGGATGCCTTGGCGGGCGTACAGAGCCAAGATCCCGCCGGTGCTCAGGGCCTCGTCGTCAGGATGGGCGTGCACCGCCATCAAGGTGAGAATCGCCATCAACCCAGGTTAGATCGCCATCAACCCAGGTTGGATCGCCATCAACCCAGGTTGGATCGCGCTGCCTCCTCCCCGGTATGGTCGAACCGAGGGTAAGGATCTGCGAATGGAATTCTCTGACTACCAACAATTGACGTTCGCCCGACCCCAGGATGACATCCTGCTCGTAACCCTCGACCAGCCCGCGAAATACAACGCCGCCGACGAGGTCATGCACTCCGAATTGGCTCGAGTGTGGACCGACATATCGAAGGACGCCCAGACCAGGGTGGCGGTGGTGACCGGCGCGGGCAAGGCATTCTCGGCTGGTGGAGATCTGGCCATGGTGGAACGCATGATGGGTGATCACGATCGGGTGGCTCACATGCTGCGCGAGATGAGCGATCTCGTCTACAACATGATCAATTGCGACAAACCGGTGGTGTCGGCGATAAATGGGGTTGCCGTGGGCGCCGGCCTCGTGGTGGCGCTTCTGGCCGATATCTCGATCTGTGCCCAAGATGCTCGCCTGGGCGATGGCCACGTGAAGCTGGGCGTCGCCGCCGGCGATCACGCCGCTATCATCTGGCCGCTGCTGGCCGGTATGGCCAAGGCTCGGTACTACCTCCTGACCGGCGAAATGATCGACGGGATCGAGGCAGAACGGATCGGCATGGTGACCAAGGCACTTCCCCGAGACCAGGTACTGGACGAGGCTCTAGCTGTGGCCGCCAAACTGGCTGCTGGTTCCCAGTTGGCGGTTCGCTGGACCAAGCGGGCTCTAAACAACTGGATGAAGGCGGCCGGCCCCATCTTCGACCAGTCAGCGGCGTACGAGATGCTCGGTTTCATGGGTCCCGACATCCGAGAGGGTGTAGCGGCGCTCAGGGAGAAACGCCCGCCTCATTTCGCTTGAAGGCGAACCGTCCGCCCACGCACGTGATCAGGTAAAGAACGGTGAGTCGGCCTGTAGGCGGGGTTCTGTCCGGTGTCCCGACCGGAGTCGGTACACCTGGGTGACCATCCATCTATGCGGCCTACCTGGGGATGATGCCCGAGGGCATCAGGCGGGCAGCCTGTCCCACATTTGGCCTTGCTCCGGGTGGGGTTTACCTAGCCGGCCGAGTCGCCCCGGCCGCTGGTGCGCTCTTACCGCACCGTTTCAACCTTGCCTGTGCGGGTAATCCCGTCATCGGCGGTTTGTTTTCTGTGGCACTTTCCTTCAGGTCGCCCTGACTGGCCGTTAGCCAGCACCCTGCCCTATGGAGCCCCGACCTTCCTCGAACCGGAACCCGTCCTTGCGAACGGACCGGTCCGCGGTCACCCGGCCGACTCACCGTCACCGCCATCCTCGCACAAGGCCGGCGGCGTTCAAAAATACAAGGCCGGGGGCGATCAAAAGTACAAGGCCGGCGGCGTTCAAAGGTACAGGGCAACCGGCGTTCAAAAGTCCAGGGCCGAAAGCTCGGGGATGGTCTTCTCGGACCGCCGCCTTGCTTCCAACCAGCGCTCCCGGCGAGGCGGACCGGACGGCTCGATAACGGCCTTGGGCTTCCAGGCGGCGGCCACGTCATCGGGGCCGTCCCACGTGCCGAGCGCCAGCCCGGCCAGGTAGGCCGCGCCGAGGGTGGTGGCCTCGAGAACGGGCGACACTTCGATGGGGCGCTGGGCCGCGTCGGCCAGGGCCCTGAGGAAGGTGGCGTTGGCGCTCATGCCACCGTCCACCCGCAGGCTCGGGATGGAGATGCCGCCGTCGGCCTCCGCTGCCTCCAGGAGGTCAACGCCCCGGTGGGCCACTCCTTCCAGAACGGCCCGGGCCACTTCGGCCCGCCCCGTGCCGCGGGTCAGGCCGAGGAGCGCTCCCCGAGCTCCGAAGTCCCATACCGGGGTGCCCAGGCCCAACAGGGCGGGCACGAACCACACGTCCCCGGTCGATTCCACCGAAGCGGCCAGGGCATCGGAGTCGGCCGACTGGGCGATCAGACCGAGGT
Source organism: Acidimicrobiales bacterium (assembly GCA_050742455.1). Classification (GTDB taxonomy): domain Bacteria; phylum Actinomycetota; class Acidimicrobiia; order Acidimicrobiales; family JBOGIG01; genus JBOGIG01. The sequence goes on along the minus strand of JBOGIG010000099.1, from coordinate 14,279 downwards.
CGTCTCGCAGCCAGTCCACCGCCGTTCCAGCCGAGAGCATGATGGCCTCGATGCCCCACGTGAGCGCGTTTCCGATTCGCCAAGCCACGATGGGAAACGTACCGCCCCCGCCTCTGACCTCGAAGTCGGGGCGGACCGGTCCAACGCAGGCATCCAGCATCCCGCCGGTGCCGAAGGTGGCCTTGGCCAATCCCGGGGCGGTGCATCCCTGGCCCAGGAGCGAGGCCTGCTGGTCCCCGGCGATCCCCAGGATGGGCGGCGCTCCTTCCAGGGCGCTGGCCTCGGCCAATTCCCCTGACGAATCCACTATGCGGGGGAGGCAGGAGCGGGGTATGCGAAGGACGTCGATGACACGCTCCGACCATTCGGTGGCTCCCGGGCTGACCATGCCGGTGACCGCGGCGTTGGAGGCATCGGTGATGTGATTGCGTCCCCCCGAAAGATTCCACACCAACCAGGCGTCCACGGTGCCAAAGCACAGATCCTTGGTTCGGTCGGCGTCGACCTGGTCGAGGATCGCCGAGACCTTGGTGGCCGAGGCATTGGGGGCCAGGCGCAGGCCCTGGTCCTGGAGCGCCAGGCATGTCCCGACAGTACGCAGGTCCTGCCAGCCCAATGCCGGGGCCACCGGCCGACCGGTGGCCCGGTCCCACACCACCGTCGACGCCCGCTGGTTGGCGATCCCCACGCCCTGGACCGGGCCGCCCTTTGCCAAAGCCTCGGCTGCCACCTCCAGGGCGGCCGCGGCCATGACTGTGGCGTCGAACTCCACCAGCCCGGGAGCAGGAGACGACGGGGGCAATGGCCGGTGACAGATGTGGGAAATGGTCGAGTCGGAGCTGACGATCCCGGCTCGGACCCCGCTGGTGCCCACGTCGATGACGAGGATGGTCACGGGGCCGGCCAGACCTGTGGGCCGAAGCTCGAATCCAGTCCCAGCTTCCCGGGGTTGAGGATGCCCTTGGGGTCGAGTGCCTGCTTGATCGATCCCAGCACGGCGAATCCCGACCCCAGGGCGTCGGACATGTACCCCGAGCGAACCAGACCGATGCCGTGATGGTGGCTGATCGACCCGCCCGCCGCCATGGTGGCGGCCATTACCCGGGACCAGCACAGCCGGTAGAAGCTCTCGGCCCAGTCGTCGTCATCGGGATCCGAGGTGCGCCCGGCGAAGGTGAAGTACAGGCAGGCCCCATCTACGTAGGCGTGGGACTGGTGGGCCGAGCAGGCCAGCAGGCCTTCGACGGTGCCAAGCCCTTCGACAACGCCGCCATAGAGCCCGGCCAGCTTCGACCAGGGGGCGCAGACCTCGATGGTGTCGACCACGATCCCGTGCTGGTACAGCGAGGCCAGGGCCGAGACATCGTTTCGGTGACCCATCCAGTGTTCGACCAGTCCCACATCGAGGGTGTGGGCTCCTCGGCATTGTTCGGCCACCACCCCCATGGTGGCGGCCACCAGGTCCCCGTCTCCCTCGTCGAGGACTATGAGGGCGCAGGTCCCGTCCACGTCGAAGCTCCGCTTGGTCTCGACCTGGTCGTATAGGCGCAGGACGGCGGGAGTGGCCCCGCGGCGCATGATGGTCCGGCATGCCTCCAGCCCTTCGGCGAAGGTCGAAAAACCCCAGGCCGACCGGAGCTCGGCGGGGGGTCGGGGGTGGACCAGCAGGCTGGCGCCGGTGATCACTCCTAGGGTTCCCTCGCTGCCCACGAAGACCTGGGTCAGGTCCGGCCCCATGGCCGAGCGAGGGCCGTGCCCTCCAGTGCGGATGACCTCGCCGTCGGCCAGGACCACTTCCAGGCCCCGGACCATGTCCTCGATCTTGCCGTAGCGGGTCGAGTACTGTCCCGCCGACCTACAGGCCAGCCATCCCCCCACCGTGGACAGGTCCATTGACTGGGGCCAGTGGCCCAAGGTAAGGCCGTGAGAATCGTTCAGCTCGGACTCCAGATCCGGTCCAAAGGTTCCGGCCCCTACTCGGATCACGAGGTCCTCGTTGTCCACGGCGGTAAGCCCGGTCAGGCCGCACAGGTCCAGGGACAAGCCGCCGAAGACGGGCACGCTTCCCCCGCATACCCCGCTGCGCCCGGCGCTGGCCGTGACCGGGATCTGTTCTTCCGAACAGATGGCCATGATGGCCGCGACTTCCGCCGTGTCAGTCGGCCGGGCCACGGCGGCGGGCTGAGCTGGGACCTGACCCCGGAGGGCCCAGCGCAGGGCCAGGGGCCACCAGTCCCGTCCCGATTCGGCTCGTGAGCCCTCATCTGTGTCGACTATTTGGCAAACCCCCCGCAGGCGGCCAAGCGTGGCCTCGGACATGGAACGAAGAGGTCCGCCCAGCCTTGACGTGATGGGGCCGGTTCCAGAGGCGAACGCAATGGGCGGAGTGGGGGTGGTGGTCATGGCCCTCCCGTCGGCCCCGCAGCCCGGGCCTCCCGTTGGGCCATTTCGGAGAAGTCCTTCACCTGGCGGGCCTGCTCTTCGACATCCCAGTTCAGCTCAGCGCCCATCAGTTCGGCGACCTGTGGCGCGGCGCGGAGGGCGCCGAGGCGGTCGTGCAGGAGGGCCCGGGTGCGCCGGGCCAACACATCGGCCACGGTCTGGGCCATCTCGCGGCGAACCGACCAGATCACCTCCCCAGCCCGGTAGGGCTGTCCCGGAATCAGGCGCAGGCTCCAGGCCGCCTCGGAGTTGATGAGTCGGGCCACGGCCAGAGCATGGCCTCCGTAGCGCGATACGAGGTGTTCCAACAGTTCAGCGTCGATGCCGTGGTCCCGGGCGGCGTCAGGTCGACGCAACTGAGCCGTTCCCTCTGCTCCCCACAAGGGCAACTTCTTGGTCCGGCTTCGCCCTGAGTGGAGGGGGCGATGCCCCGATCGCAGTTGGGCCACGGCGGCGTCGGTGGCGTCGGCGGCCATGGCGCGATAGGTGGTCAACTTTCCCCCGGTGATGCTAACCAATCCCGATGAAGATACCCGAACCCGGTGGCGCCGGGACAGGTCGGCAGTGCGGGAGCCGGGATCGACGGCTCCTCCCTCCTTGGGGGCCGCCAACGGGCGCAACCCGGCCCAGGTTCCGGTGACATCGGCCGCCTCGATGGGTTTGGTCACAAAAGCGTTGACCGCCCCGAGAATGTACTCGACGTCCTCGGGGGTGCACTCGGGATCCTCCAGGGGCCCGCCGTAGTCGGTGTCGGTCGTGCCCAGGTAGACCTCGTTCCCCCAGGGAACCACGAAGATGGACCGACGATCATGAGGCACCGGGATCACGGCGGCCACGTCACAGGCGAGCTTGGACGAGGCCACTGTGATGTGGACGCCCTTGGCCGGGCGGATGGATCTGGGGTGGACTCCCTCGTCCAGTTCTCGTATGTCGTCGGCCCATACTCCGGCGGCGTTGACAACGCTGCGGGTCCGAACGGTGATGGTGGATCCGTCGCCCTCCCCACCGCCCCGCCCCTCGGCTGCCCCACCGTCTCGCCCGTCGCCTACATCATGGGGCGTGATCTGCACCCCGGCCACCTTTCCCGCCTTGTCCTTGATGATGGACACCACGGGGGAGTAGGTGGCAATCGCCGCGCCCCGAGCCGCAGCGGACAGGGCCACCGTGAGGGTTAGTCGGGCGTCATCGGCTCGGGCGTCGTAGTACAAAAAGCCCGAAGTCAGGCGGTCGGCCCGCAGGGCGGGCATGTGATCGAGGACCTGATCGACGCTCAGACGGCGGTGGCGCTTGCCTATGCGCCAACCTCCGGTTATGTCGTAGAGCCACAACGCGGTGGAGTATGTCTTTGCGACGGTGGTGTTGACTACTCCGGCCGAACCGAACATGGGAATCAGGAAGGGAAGCGGTTCGACCAGGTGTGGGGCGTTCACCAACAGGCGCTGGCGCTCATGAAGGTTCTCATAGACCAACCGGAACTCATGCTGTTGGAGGTAGCGCAGGCCGCCGTGGACCATCTTGGACGACTTTGACGAGGTGCCCGAGGCCAGATCGAACCGTTCGACCAGGGCCGTGTTCAAACCTCGCGCAGCCGCATCGAGGGCCACTCCGGCGCCGGTGATCCCGCCCCCGATGACCACCAGGTCGAAGGTCTCCCGGCCCAGCCGGGCCAGAGCGGCCCGCCGGTCCAACCCCGGGTCCTCGTCCCCAGGCCCGACGCCGTGTTGGTCTGGTGGCCCTGACCTCATTCCGTTGATTTCGACAAGAGTTGTTTCCTAACATCTAATGGTGTTATCTTGGCAGGGCAGTGAAGACCCCTGATGAATTGTCCAGCCTGTTTCGCACCAACGGCCGCAAGGTCACCCCTCAACGACAGAGCATATTCAGGGCACTACAGGGCAACGATAGCCACCCGTCAGCCGAGGCAGTTTATGACGCGGTGCGGACCGAGATGGAGACGATCTCGCTCAAGACCGTTTACCAGACCCTTAATGACCTGGCCGAGCTGGGCGAGATATCGATCCTGGACGTGGGCCGGGGAGCGGCACGCTTCGACCCCAACGCCACCACCCACCACCACCTGGTGTGCGACAGTTGTGGGCAGGTACGTGACCTGGAGGCCAACTTCAGCTCCCCGATGGTGCCATCGGGTGATTTGCAGGGCTTCGAAATATCCGAGGCCGAGGTTGTGTTCCGGGGTATGTGTCGGGAATGCGCTACGGCGCGCTCCGACAGCCAGGTGCGTTTCGACAACCAGGAAGAGTCCGACGGCCGGGCTCGGGCCAAGAACGACAAGAACCAATCGAGAGTAAAGGAGATGACAAATGGGTGATCTAAAGGGAAGCCAGACCGAGGCCAACTTGAAAGAGGCCTTCGCTGGTGAGAGTCAGGCCAATCGTCGCTACTTGTACTTTGCCCAGAAAGCGGATGTGGAGGGCTACCCCGACGTGGCCGCCCTCTTCCGTTCGGTGGCCGAGGGAGAGACCGGACATGCCTTTGGGCATTTCGACTTCCTGGCCGAGGTCGGCGATCCGGTGACCGGCGTCAAGGTGGGCCCCACCGACGACAACCTGCGTTCGGCAATCGAGGGCGAGACCTACGAGTACACCGAGATGTACCCGGGATTTGCCAAGACAGCCCGAGAAGAGAGCCACGAGTCGGTGGCCGAGTGGTTCGAGACACTGGCTCGTGCTGAGAAGAGCCACGCCGGGCGCTTCACTGCCGGTCTCGAGTCACTCTCTTAGGGGCAATGGCCAATTCATCACCACGCCGGTTGGTCCTGGCCGACATCGAAGACCACCGGCACTACGAGAGACACCGTGAGGAGTTCAAGCACCAGGTCATCGAGCTGAAGAGGAGACGTCGGGTGGGCCTGGGCCCGGTCGTCTCGCTTCTCTTTGAGAGTTGGGATACCATTTTGTTCCAGGTCCAGGAGATGGCCCGGGCCGAGCGCATCCTGAGCGACGACGGCATCCAGGCTGAGCTGGACATTTACAATCCCCTGATCCCTCAGAAGGGCCAGCTCTCGGCCACCTTGTTCGTCGAGTTGACGTCAACGGACGAGATGCAAAAGTGGCTGCCACTCCTGGTGGGCATCGAGCGGTCCATTGATGTGGTCATCCGTCCCGAGGGAGAGGTAGAAACGAGGGTTCGCTGCCGGCCCGAGGCGGCCCATGCCTCCGCCTTGACCAGGCCGGACGTCACGGCATCGGTTCACTACGTGAGCTGGCAATTCGAACCCGGGCAGGTCGACGCCTTCGGAGCTTTTCCAGTCAGCATCGAGTCAGTGCACGACCACTACGCCCACGGCGTGGAGCTGGCCTCCCCGACCAGGCTGGAGCTGCTTTCCGACCTGGTCTGAAGCCCGGATAATGGACACGAGCGACGTTGTTGGAGCATAATTGGGGCGACCTTGCGTTGCGCTGCTTGGGTAATTCAAGTGGCGCCAGCGAAGCGTCGATGCTTTGTTTGTCCACCTAATGACTTGTTTGTCCCCTTAGTAACAAGGATGTGATTCCGCAATGACACCCTCCTGGCGGCAGCACGCAGCTTGCCGGGGCATCGACCCAGACATCTTCTATCCCGTCTCCGACGAGGAAGACTACGAGGCCAAGGCCATTTGCGCCGTGTGCCCGGTCCGAGAAGCATGCCTGGAGCACGCACTGGCCCACCGCGAGCGCGATGGGGTATGGGGTGGCGCCAACGAGCGGGAACGTCGACGGTTGGTCCGCCAGCGGCGAAAGAGCGCCTGACCACAAGGCCGGATTATTTCGGGCACAGAAGATATGTCGGTCAGAAGTCACGTCGCCCAGAAGGGCTGACCGGGCACGTCTGAAGTAGCTAAACCACCGTTGCGCGTGTTGCTGGTGTTAGCGTTGTTCGTATTGTGGCAGTTGCCAAACGAAGCCTGACCGCCCCCAGGCGCCGGTCCGGGCCGAATGGATCCAGCGCGGCTGGCGCGACCCGACACAAGGCCAAGATCCCCAAGAAGGCCGGCGTCAGGGCCGCATCGGGTCGGTCCAGGGTCCCACAGCAGCGCCGGCCCGCCGGTGGGGGTCGGGCCGCCGGGGCACGATCGGCACGGAGTCGGCGCCACCCTCCTTCCGCTTCGGCCAGGCTGTCGGCCTTTGGCGCCAAGTTGTGGCTGGCGGCCCGCAGGGTGGCGCCCGAGGTATGGGGAGCGGTGTCGGTCCTGGCCGGGATTCTGGTTGGGTTGGCCATCTATGCAGCCGCGGCCGGACCACTGGGCCGCGACGCCAATGTAGGCCTGGGGGATGGCCTGGGGACGGCCCGCCTGGCCGTTCCGGTGCTGCTCGTATGGATCGGCGCGCAATTGGTGTGGAGCGCCATCAGCAACAGTGCCTCGGACAGCAACAGTGCCTCGGGCAGCAAGGCGGCAGCGGGCAGCAAGGCGGCAGCGGCGAGTCCGCCTTCGCCTTCGCCCTCTCACCGTCGTCCCGCCCTTGGTCACCCCGGGGCCGGGTCTATGTTCGCCGGTGCGGTGGTTCTCCTGGTCGGCGTGGCCGGGATGCTTTACCTGGTCAGCATCCGCCCCCACCTGTCGGCCCCCTTTCCGGTCTTGGCCGGTGCCGGGGGAATCGTCGGCACCGGGATCGGATATCCCCTCGACCGACTTGTGGGGCCTTGGGCCGGCGGTGTGGTGATGGTGGCCCTCGGACTGGGGGGCCTGCTGGTCGTCACCGGAGTGACCCTGCGCCGCGCTGTCGCCGAGGGAGCCAGGGCCACGACTTGGCTCACGAGGGCGTTTGCGACAACGGCCGCCGCTTGCGTCCGCCGGCTAGGCCTGGTCGATCCCGCCGGACCGGACAACGCCGGACTTGACACTGGGGCGTCCACTGTCGAGCTCAGGGGCTGGGGAACTGACGATGGCGACCCCGGGGCCGGCTCGGCATCTCCCGCGTTGCGGGTGCCCGACGGGGTGGTGCTGTATGACGGCGAGGCCGCCGACGATCGGCTTGGGAACGAGCCCGCCCCCGGCCGGCTCGATCCTGCCGGAACCCACGCCAATGCCGACGGGCCCGGGGGTGGAGCCCAGACCGACGGGCTCGGCGGTGGCGACCGCTCCGGCGGGCCAGGGGCATCCAACAAGCAACTCGAAATAGATCTGGCCTCCAGCGGGGCTCATTGGCGACTCCCCCCCAATCGGCTGCTCACCAAGGGCAACGCCCAGAAGGTGGACAAGGCGGAGGTGGAGGCCGGGGGCCGGGTCTTGGAGGACGCGCTGGCAGGCCATGGGGTGGACACCACTCTGGTGGGCATGACCGTCGGGCCGACCGTGACCCGCTACGAGCTGGAGCTGGGGGCGGGGGTGAAGGTGGCCCGAGTCACCAGCCTCTCCAAGGACATCGCATACGCCATGGCCTCGCCCGACGTGCGCATCTTGGCACCCATTCCAGGGCGCTCGGCCATCGGTGTCGAGGTGCCCAATCGCCAGCGCCACATCGTGGCCCTAGGCGACGTATTGGTCTCAGAAGAGGCCCGCAAAGCCGTGCATCCCCTGGAGGTGGCGCTTGGGCGGGACATCGCCGGGCGTGCCGTCATGGCCAACCTGGCCGAGATGCCCCACATCCTCATCGCCGGGGCGACCGGGGCGGGCAAGTCATCGTGCATCAACTCCCTGATCGCCTCCATCCTGATGAGGGCCACCCCCGAGCAGGTACGCCTGATCCTGGTCGACCCCAAGCGGGTGGAACTGAGCCAGTACAACGGCTTGCCTCACCTGCTGACCCAGGTGGTGGTCAATCCCAAGAAGGCGGCCAATGCTCTCAGTTGGGCCGTGAGGGAGATGGAGCGGCGCTACGACCTGCTGGCCGAGGTGGGGGTGCGCGACATCACCGGATACAACCAGGCGGTGGACCGGGGCGATCTGAAGGTGGGATTGGGCCTGGCCGGCGAGTCCGGCGTATCCCCCCAGTACCCGCGCCTGCCGTTCATCCTGGTGGTGGTCGACGAGCTGAACGACCTGATGATGGTGGCGGCCCGGGACGTGGAGGAATCCATTTGCCGGATCGCCCAGATGGCGAGGGCGGTGGGAATCCACCTCGTCATCGCGACCCAGCGCCCTTCGGTCGACGTCATAACCGGGGTGATCAAGGCCAATATTCCTTCCCGCCTGGCTTTCTCGGTGTCGTCGCTGGCCGACTCCCGGGTGATCCTGGATCAACCGGGCGCCGAACGGCTCATCGGCAAGGGTGACCTGTTGTTGCTGACCGCCTCCTCCAGCGTGCCTCGGCGCCTCCAGGGGCCCTGGGTAGGCGAGTCCGAGGTGCACGCATTGGTGGCTCACTGGCGCGAGCAGAGCGGCGCTTTGTACGTGGATGGTGTCGAGGGGTCCGACGAATCGGGGGGAAACGACGATAGGGGTGAAGGGGGCGACGACGACGAGCTGCTGGCCCGAGCCCTGGAGCTGGTCGTACGGTCCCAACTCGGGTCGACCTCCATGCTCCAGCGCAAGCTGAGGGTAGGCTTCGCACGAGCCGGGCGCCTGATGGATCTCTTGGAGCAGCGGGGAGTAGTCGGACCATCCGAGGGGTCCAAGGCCAGGGCAGTGCTGATGACACCAGCCGAACTTGACGCCGTACCCTGAGCACAGAGCCCCACGACACCCATACGAGGCGGACACCGTCATCCCCATGAATCGCCCGATCGCCACCAGCCGCGGCCGGCGCATACCTGAACCTAGTCACATGCGGCGGTCCATTGGTGGCCGGCGACCGAGGAGGTGGCAGGTTGTCGGTCTTGTGGCGCTGGTTGTCGTGGTGTTACTTGGTGTATTGGCCGGCATCAAGCTGAGCAAGTCTGTCCCGGCCCTGGGCTTCCATCCCGGCCTGCCTGCCGCGTACAGGATTGCCGGTCATGGTGTGGTTATCCCCTGGCCCTCCGGGGCGGCATCGGCACTGGATGTGGCCGGGGTAGGAAGCTTCGGTCACGCGGGCGCCACCACTCCGTCACCTATGGCCAGCCTGACCAAGCTAATGACCGCTTGGATTGTTCTGAGGGATCACCCCTTGGCTCCTCCCGGGCCAGGAGTGGGTGACGGCCCGGTCGTAACCTTCGGCCCACTTGACGTGGCCCTGTGGTCCAGTGAGGTGGCCATGGGCGACTCGGTTCTCCAGGTGGCAAACGGCGAGACCCTGAGCGAGCGCCAGATGCTCGAAGCCCTCCTCCTGCCTTCGGCCGACAACATTGCCGAGAAGCTGGCGGTGTGGGACGCGGGCAGCGTCGGCGCCTTCGTGACCAGGATGAATCAAGCTGCCTCGGCCATGGGACTGGCCTCTACCCACTACGCCGATGCCGCCGGCCTGGATCCCAACTCGGCCAGCACCCCAACGGACATCGTCTCCCTGGCCGAGACCGACATGGCCAACCCGGCGTTCGCCGCCATCGTTGCCACTCGATCGGTGTTGTTCCCCGTGGCCGGTCTGGTGCCCAACCTGACCCCGTTTCTGGGTCAGGACGGGATCGTGGGGATCAAGACAGGGTTCACGCCCCAAGCCGGGGGATGCGCCGTGCTGGCGGCCAAGGTCAACGTCGGCGGCCAACTGGTAATGGTCTACGCCACCGTTATCGGCCAACACCCCGGAGGCTTTTACCGCGCCGGCCAGATGGCCCGGGCCTTGATCTTGACCGCCCAAAAGGCGATGAGCCGGGTTGGGATCATCGTTGCCCACCGGTCCGTGGGCACGATCACCTCCCGTTGGGGCCAATCCACCTCGGTGGAGGCCGCCGCCGCAGTCAATGAGGTTGTGTGGCCTGGACTGGCGGTGCGGCTGGACTACCGCCTCGATTCTCTGGGTCATTCGATCCCCGCCGCACAAGCCGTGGGCGCCATTGAGGTAACCGTTGGGAGTCAACACGACAAGGTGCCGCTCGTGACCGGTCGTGGCCTGCCCGGTCCGTCGCTCGCGTTCCGCCTCCTACACAACTAAGGCCCCGACTGGCAGGCGAAACGAGACGCTGATCGCCTATATGGTGTGGACATGCGAGCGCGGGCGCCGGCTTCGTCGGCCAATCTGGGGCCCGGCTTCGACACGCTGGCCGTGGCGCTGGCCCTGTACACCGAAGTCGAAATAAACCCGTCGGACCATCTGGTGGTGCGAGCCGAAGGTGAGGGGTCCGACCTCGTTCCCGACTCCTCGCACCTGGCTGCTCGGGTCGCCATGTCGGTCGTAGGTCACGACCGACTGGACATCACAGTGCGTTCCAACATTCCAGTGGGGCGAGGGCTCGGTTCGTCCGCCGCCCTGGCCGTGGCCGCCGCCGCCGCCGCCGGTGCGACCGATCCCCTTGCCGTGGCCGCCGCCGTGGAGGGCCATCCTGAAAATGCGGCAGCGTCGGTGCTGGGGGGACTGGTCACCGCAACCACAGTGGCCGGTGAGACGGTGGCCTCGCCTTTGATGCTGGACCCCCAGTTGGCCTTCGTGGTCCTGGTGCCCGACCGGCCCTTGGCCACGTCCAAGGCCAGGGCAGTGCTGGCTCCCCAGGTGCCGATGACCGATGCCGTCTTGAATCTGGGACGGATGGGCCTGTTGATGGCCGGTTTGGCCAACCGCTACGTACTGCGCCGGGAGGCCACCGAAGACCGCCTCCACCAGTCGGCTCGCAGTTCGCTCTTCCCCGAGGCCTCGCGTCTGCTCGATGGTCTGGTCGATGCCGGAGCCCTGGCCGTGTGCTGGTCGGGAGCGGGACCGAGCCTGTTGGGCATCTGTGAATCAAGCCATGCTCTGGACCTGAAGTCGGCCGGCCAGGATCTGTTGAGTCAGTGCCGGGTGCCGGGACGTTCTCTGGCCCTGCGGGCCGACACCGATGGTCTGATCACCACGCCCACGAACGAAGGCGGGCTTCGTGACCAGTGAACCGTCCAAGGACCTGGTGGCCCTTCCGAACCCCCATCCCCACCGGGTCTACACCATCGCCTGTGATACGCCCGAGTTCACATGCACCTGTCCCATGACTGGACAGCCGGACTTCGCCACTGTGCGCATCTCTTATAGCCCCGGACCTCGCATTGTCGAGCTGAAGAGTCTGAAGCTGTACCTGTGGAGCTATCGCAACGAGGGCGTCTTTCATGAGGATGTGACGAACCGCATCCTCGACGACCTGGTCCAAGCTCTGGAACCCCGCACCATGACAGTGGTGACCGATTGGTTGGTCAGGGGAGGCATACACACCGTGGTGGAGGCGAGTCATCCCTGACTTCGCCGTAGATGAGCCGCCTCACAGCTAGATTGGGGTGGTGAACGGGCGATACTGGCTGGAAACCCTGGGTTGCCCCAAGAACGAGGTGGACTCGGACAAGCTGGCAGGGACCCTTGTCGCTGACGGGATGGTGCCCGCTGCCGACCCGGGACAAGCCGACCTCGTGGTGGTCAACACCTGTGCATTTATCGAGGCCGCCCGGACCGAATCGATCGAGACGGTATTGGCTCTGGCCCAACGCAGGCGCCCGGGGGCACGCTTGGTGGTAACCGGGTGCATGGCCGAGCGCTACGGCGAGTCCCTGGCCGAGGCCCTGCCCGAAGTGGACCTGGTTGCCGGATTCGGCAGGTCCCTGTTGAACCCGCCTCGGCAGGCGGGATTGGAGGGGGTCAGGGTCGAGTTCAGCTCCGGTCCGTCCCCTTTGGTCCCCGACTTTGATCTGCTCAATCTCAAGCGACCGCCCGCCCGCGCCCCTTGGGCCTACGTGAAGGTGGCCGAAGGGTGTGACCGCCATTGCGGGTTCTGCGCCATACCCAGCTTTCGGGGTCGGCAGCGCTCGCGCACCGTTGAATCGATACTGGCCGAGGTCGACGACCTGGATGTGGCCGAGGTGGTGTTGGTGGCCCAGGACCTCGCCTCCTATGGCCGGGACCTCCCAGGCCGGGACTTGGCAGGCCGGGACTCGCCAGGCCGGGACTTGCCAGGCCCGGGGGTGGATACCTTCGGCCCTCAGGCCGGCGGAGAAATCTCGAACCACGACCAGGTAGGGGGCGGACGCCGACGGCGGCGGATAATCGAACTGGTCCAAGCGGTGTCGGAGCGGGTCGAGCGGGTCCGCTTGTTGTACCTGTACCCCTCGGAACTGGACGACGATCTGATCGGGACCATCTGTGCCACCGGAGTCCCCTATTTCGACCTGTCGCTTCAGCACGTGTCCCGACCGTTGCTCAGGGCCATGCGCCGGTGGGGCGACGGTGACCGCTTCGCCCAGCGGATCGAGCACATTCGTGCCCTCCAGCCCGATGCCGCCTTTCGGTCCTCCTTCATCGTTGGGTATCCGGGGGAGACCGAGGACGACCATGACGCCCTGCTGGCCTTCCTGGCCGAGGTGCGCCTGGACTGGGCCGGGTTCTTCGCCTATTCCGCCGAGGAGGGTACCTACGCGGCGACCCTGGACGCAGCGGTGGCGCCTGAGTTGATGGCCGAGCGACTCGGGGAGCTGAGCGAATCCCAGGACCGGATCACGGCGGCCAAGCGGGCCGACCTGATCGGCGCGTCCGTGCGGGTGCTGGTCGACGGACCCGGATGGGGAAGGTCTCACCGGGAAGCCCCCGACATCGACGGGGTGATCCGCCTGCCCGAGACGGTGCCGGTCGGCTCATTGGTGGACGCTGTGGTCACCGAGGCCATCGGTCCGGACCTCGTTGCCGATGTTGTCGATCGACACGGTGCGGCCCGGTGAACACGCCTAGCACGACGTTCGGGCCGACGGCGCTGGCCACCCCGGCCAATGCCGTGACCCTCCTTCGCCTGCTGGCCACCCCCTTGTTCCTGGCCCTGATCCTTGATCGGGGTCCATCGTGGTGGGCCGTGGGCGCCTGGGTGGTCCTGGCCGGGACCGACGGAGTGGATGGGTGGGTGGCCAGACGCCATGGCACCACCAGATCAGGGGCCTTTCTCGATCCTCTGGCGGACAAGTTCCTGGTGCTCGGCGCTCTGGTGGCCCTGGTCATCAACGAAGAGCTGTGGTGGGTTCCCGTGGCGCTCATCGCGGTTCGGGAGGTGTGGATGAGCGTCTACCGGACTTGGGCCAGTCGCCGGGGCATATCCATGCCGGCCCGCCTGTGGGCCAAGGTCAAGACGTTGGGCCAGGACCTGGCTGTTCTCCTGGCCGTCATGCCCGTGGTCGCCGATCACCACCGAGGTGTTGTCGACTGGGTCCTGTGGGTGGCTGTTGTCCTGACGCTGGCCACCGGTGTCCAGTACGCCGCTGACGGGCGTCGCCTGAGTTCTGCGGCCAAGACGGATCACCGCCTGGTCAAGGGCCACCACAGTTGAGGGCACTGGCTCGGCCCCAGACGACATGAAGGGCTGCCACCGTTGAGGGTCGAGGTGGTGGCCGTGGGCACCGAGTTGCTCCTGGGCCAGATCGTTGACACCAACTCTTCATGGATCGGCGAGCACCTGGCCCTGTCGGGTATCGATTCACACTTCCAGACCAAGGTGGGGGACAACCTGGACCGCATTATTTTGGCCCTCCGCTCCGCCTTGGCCCGCAGTGATGCGGTAATCGTCTGCGGCGGGCTGGGGCCCACCCAAGACGACATCACCCGCAATGCCCTGGCTCGGGTCATGGGGGTAGACCTGGTACGAGACGATGATGTGGTCGAGCGCATCCGGGCCATGTTCGGCCGTCGGGGTCGGGACATGGCGGCCAACAACCTGCTCCAGGCCGATGTACCGGCTGGCGCATCGGTCATCACCCAGGTGCGCGGTACGGCGCCAGGCTTGATCTGCCCGGTGGGGCACAAGGTCATGTACGCCGTTCCCGGCGTGCCCTATGAGATGACCGAGATGCTCGAGCGGGCCGTGTTGCCCGACCTACGGACCCGGGCCGGAGA
>JBOGIG010000098.1:0-10839 GCA_050742455.1 Acidimicrobiales bacterium | reverse complement strand
GGAGATGCGCAGGTCGAGAGCGTCTGCGATGGCGACCAGCGTGACCAGCGTTGGGTTCTTTTGCTGCTGGGAAAACAATCTCCGCACCGCCGCCGCCAGCATGTTTGCGCGAGCTGCTACGTCCGCTTTGGTCAATCCAAGTTCTTGACGTCTCGCATCAAGTGAACGCACAACATCGTCGAACATTGCGATCCGCCGCGAAGCCACCTGGTAGGCCTCACCGTACTCTGGCTCGGATCGGAGCCTTGCGAAGCGGTCCTCGGCTGCGGTCCTCGGCTTCATGAGAAGAGTGTAACATTTACGACACGCAGTTTCCAGTTCCGCGATGCGGGTTGACTTTTAGTTCCACGTCAGCTCAGCAAGTTGTTGGCCATTGCCCGTTCATGACCCAGCAAGCCCGAGGAACACGACGATGGCGCGATCCAGCCGGACGATGTCCTCACTGGACAATCGCCCGACCCGCTCTCCGAGCTTGATTCGCCGGATGGTGGTGATCTTGTCGACCATAAGGCTGCTGACGTCGAGCAGTCCGTTCTGGAGGCTCGGCGTTATGGGTAGGCGGAAGAGCGGTGCCTCGGCGGGATCGGTGGTGAAGGCGCAGATGGTCACCGAGTCGGTCGCATCGAACCGGTTGTCCTGGATAACAACCGCTGGGCGGGGCCTGCCGGCATACCCCGACCCGGCTGCTGCAGTCCAGATCTCGCCCCGGGTCACTCCTCGTCAGCCGAGATGGCCTCGATAAACTCTTGGTCCCCCCGGCTCTGCGTCGACCAAGCTACGAGCGCTGACTGACGATGTGCCTCGGTGGCGAACTCAGGCGAACGGACGTCGGGCACCCAGATCTGGACTGGGCGAAGTCCCTCGGCTCGCAGTCGAGCGCGGTGGGCGCGGACCCGAGCCGGTACGGACGTCGCCTCCGACTTTCCGGTCATGGCCCCTATGTTACATGTAACGAGTCAGGCGATAACACCGAGACCGGACAGTTCGATTCCCGCCAGCAGGCAAAAGACCTGCTCCAGGCGCGGAGCTATGGCTTGTTGCCCCACTTCTCCCAGTGCACGATGTGTTCAGGCGGGGGCCGGTCAGCCGCCTTGAAGTCGGTGCCCACGGTATAGGCGACGGGGAGGAGAGCCACCTGCATCACGTCGTTCGGGATGCCCAGCAGTTCAGCTGTCTCATTCTCGAAGGCCAGATGAAACGTGGTGAGACTCGACCCCAGGCCACGTGCCCGCAACGCCAATTGAAAACTCCATACCGCCGGATAGATGGATCCAAAATACCCGGCCAACGCGGCCGGATGGGTACCGGCGGCGGGCTTGCCCTTGAGGCAGGGGATGACCAGCACCGGCACCCTCTCGAGGTTCTCGGCCAGGAATGAGGCCGAGTCCAATACCTGCACCTGCTGGGAGCGGGCATCGCCCAGGCTCTTGCGGGCCGCAGCCAGGTAGTCACCCCCGGCTCGACGATAGAAGCCGGCCAGTGCTTCCTTGGTGGCCGGATCGGTTACGAAGAGCCATCTCCACCCCTGGCTGTTGGAACCGGTCGGGGCTTGCTGGGCCAGGCTGACACATTCCATGAGAACGTCGCGTTCGACGGGACGATCGAAGTCCAATCGCTTGCGCACCGCCCTGGTGGTGGACAGCAGTCGATCGGTCTCGGACAGGTCGAATTGTGTCATCTCGTGCTCCTCGGGCGGGCATTGTGTCGTGTTGGTAGACGGTGGGTCGAGGTTACCCGGTGAGGTCTAGGGGTCCTTCGATTAGGTCTATGGGTCCTTCGATTAGGTCGAGCCATCGGCGGCGACGCCGAACAACCCCAGGCACGGTTCGAGCCCTTCGATGACAATGTCGGTTGTGCGATCGGCCCTGGTGGGCCAGCGGTAAGTGAGCCGCCCCGAGGTCCTCATGGCCGAGTCGTTGCCCTATCCACCAACCAGGTTCGAACCGGTGGCCCGGACCACCCGGGACCGCCAGAAACCGCCTTAGGGTCTGGCCCATGACGCCCCACCGCTTCCTGGTGCCGATCCTGGTCATGCTCGGCATGGTGGCGGCAACAGTGGCCAGCCTCGGCGTTCCCCTCCTGCCTTCAGTGGCGGCGACCGACGGTGTCAGCCTGACGGCGGCCCAGTGGTCCCTCACCGTCACACTCCTCGTCGGGGCCTTGGCCGCTCCGGTCATAGGACGGACGGGAGACGGTTCCCGCCGCCGCGCCACCATCCTGGGGGCAATCGGCATCGTCACCACCGGGTGCGTGCTGTCTGCCTTGCCCTTGGGCTTCGCCCCCTTCATAGTGGGTAGGGCACTGCAAGGGTTCGGACTCGGGCTGGTCCCCGTGGCCATGGCGACCGCCCGCGATGTACTACCCGCCAATGAATCAAGGTCCACCATCGGACTATTGGCCATTACCACTGCGGCTGGAATAGGCCTCGCCTATCCCGTGGCCGGACTGATCACCCAGGTGGCCGGACTGGAGGCGGCATTCTGGTTCGGTGCCGTCCTCGG
This sequence comes from Acidimicrobiales bacterium, assembly GCA_050742455.1. Taxonomy (GTDB): domain Bacteria; phylum Actinomycetota; class Acidimicrobiia; order Acidimicrobiales; family JBOGIG01; genus JBOGIG01. The sequence goes on along the minus strand of JBOGIG010000098.1, from coordinate 8,338 downwards.
CGCCGGCGCGCTGGCCCTGGCATACATCGTCATCCCCTCCAGTTCCTCCAAAGCCCGACGTCCACTGGACATGGTGGGTACTGCCCTGCTCGGCTTGGGCCTGACCGGGCTGCTACTGGTCTTGGGAGAGGGTCAGAGCTGGGGTTGGCTGTCGGGGCGAAGTATCGGCGTGGTGTTGGCATCCGCCTTGATCCTGGTCGGCTGGGTGCGCTGGGAGCTGCGGGCCCCCCACCCGTTGGTGGATGTCAGGCTGCTGGGCAACCGAGGCGTGCGTCGGGCCGACCTCTTCATCTTCATGGTTGGATTGGGGATCTACCCATTGCTCTCCCTGGTCTCCCGGCTTGTGCAGACCCCCGCGTCTACGGGCTACGGCATCGGGGCCTCGGTGCTTATCGCCGGCCTGGCTCTGGTGCCATTCTCGATTGGAACCTTTGTGGCCGGCCGGTCGACCACAGCCTGGCTGCGAACCACGTCTCCCGATGTGGCGTCCGGCTTGGGCTGCGTCGTGCTCATCGTGGCCATGATCACGTTCCTCTTGGCCCGCGCCGCCCTATGGGAGATCCTCATAACCATGGGAATTGCCGGTCTCGGCGTGGGTTGCGTGTTCGCCTCCAATCCGAGCCAGGTCATTGCCGAGGTACCTGGCCACGAGACGGGTAGCGCCATGGGCTTCAACCAGGTGGCCCGCACCGTCGGGTTCGCCGCCGGGAGCGCCCTCAGCGCCGCCGTGCTGGCCATCTATACGCCGGCCGGTAGATCCCTGCCCACAAATACCGGCTATGAACGTGCCGCCGAAGCCAGCCTGGTCATCTTGGGATTGACCCTGGCCACCAGCGTGGCGGCATTGGTCGGCCGTCGCCGCCAGGTCCTATCAGAGCTTGGTTGAGGGTTGCGGTTATCCGCCCCTCAGCCCAACCTGGCGCCCAGGGCAACCCAATTTGTGGCCATGTCCACCTGGGCAGACCTCAGCGACATTCGGCCCGAGCACACTGCAGCTCGGGCCGCGTTCTCCACCCGATCCTTGGCGTTGGGAGAGGACCCGTACTCGGGCCACAGGTTGCGCGGGTCACTGGGGGCGCCGCCCAGTTCCAATGGGATCAGATGGTCCTCCTCGTAAGAGGAGATGCGGCCGGTGTCCCCGTAGGACACCATCTGCCTGGACTTCAAGGACTCGGTGTATGACTCGGGCGGTCGCACCGTCTTCGTCCATCCGCGACGGCAGATAGTGGAGCTCAAATTGGCCGGGTTGACAGCGGGGTTTGTCGCTCCGGGAGTGCACGACCGATCGGGAAGGGCACCGTTGGCATGACATGCTCCTGGTCCGGGAAGGGCCGGGGTACCGGTGGTGACGACCCCGATCGGAACACTGCTCGGCTTTGCAGCATTGCCATCAGGCGCTGATCCGGACCGTGGCCCCTCCGCCGGGGGGCTGATCGGCGGGGGAGCGGTCGGTGTTGTTGCCGCACGCGAACTCGTCGTCGGGGGGCTGGTCGGCGGGTTGGTGTGCGAGGCGTTGGTCGACAGCGGTTGCCCGCACCCGGACAGCCCCAGGGCCAGCACCATCGGTCCGGCCCATCGCAGGGCGACGCATAGGGGTCTGGGAGCCACTGGCATCAATCTCTTGGTTTGCCTCACCCGATCATTATGGCCAGGGGGTCTGACACCCTATTTGTGGAGGTTGGGCCTACTTGAGGATGTTGACGGCACGGGCCACCACCAGGGCCACGGTGACCAGGGATACGGCCGATTGGATGAACATGGTGGCCTTGGCCGCTCGCGACAGCGGCATGGTATCGGTTGGGCTGAAGGCGGTGGCGTTGGTGTACGACAGCCAGCAATAGTCGAGAAAGAGAGGCTTCCAGTCCGGCGAAGCCAATTGGGTCTTGTCCATCTGAACAAACATGAAGTCGGGGTGGCGGTCGCCACCTTGAGCCCGGGCCACCGGACCACCCCGATCGAGCTCCCAGTACCACAGGCCGAAGACGATGATGTTGGTCAGGTAGATGGCGGCCCCGCTACCGAGCAGGGTTCGCGGATTGGACGGCCCTGTGCCGAGAACGATCTCCCTCACCAGCTCGACGGCCGAAAAGGCATTGGCAATGGAGATGATGGCGATGAGGGTCAAGCTGGCGTAGCGCAGCCAGACCGATGACCGTTCGATACGCCTGGGATCGGAGACGATCAACCCGATGAGCAGGACCGCTTCCAGGACGGGGAGCAGCCAGGTCGGCTTGAAGACGAGGCGGTCGGGAAGAACCACTTGAAGCAAGATGGCAATGGCCACTGCAACAGCCACCGGAGGGCGTGCCTCGCCTGGACTCCTTCGCTTCCAGCCCGGCTGGGAAAGATGGTGGCCCTCGTCGTTGGCCTGCCCCAGTGCCGAGCCCACCTGCTTCTCCAGGCTGTCGAGTTGTCCCCGCAGGAACGAAATAGTTTGCAAGGCCGGATTGGCATGATGGCCGCTTCCGGCCGAGCCGGTGTGGGGATGTTCGCTGGACACCCCACCAGGATCATCGGTCATTCCCCAACTCTGCCGCGCCGCCGGCCCCGATGCCGGTATACCAGCCCGGTCTGCGGTCAACCCGCTGGGTTACCTTCCAACGGAGAGGAGCAGACCGGGCATCGCCATGGTCCGGGCAAGCCTCACCAGGGTGGCGGCTGCTGCCTCATCCCCCCACCGGGCGTGAGTCCGCACAATCAGAGCGTCGGCCAATCCTCCAGCGATCTGAGGTGGAGGAGGCAATGTGGCGCGGTCTCCGGTGATCTCGGCTAGGAGCGCCTCGGCCGCGCTTCCTGCACTACCGGCTCCGAGGGCTCGGGCGGCCTCGGCCGCCTCCCTCAGCCAGGGAACGGCATCCTCTCCCCTGCCGGCAAGGACCAGGGCCAGGGCGTAGTGAAGTTTGTAGAGATGGCTGATGGGGCCGAGCAAGGTCCAATGGCGGGTGACCTCGAAGCGGGACAGCGCCTCCTCTAGCCTGCCGGCGAGGGTGAGTTCGGCCTCGATCACCACCCCGGCCATGATCACCACCGGATCCAACGATGTCTCCGGCGGGAATGGGGGGGCGGCCCCGGTGGCTCCGGCCGCCACGGTGGCGGCGAAGCTGGCGGCCCAAGCCAACCAGGGATCGCGATTGCCCCGGTTGGCCGAGGCCTTCTCGGCCGCCGCGGCATGATCGACAGCCAGGCCCAGGCGGCCCGTGTTGCGGGCCATGATGGACAGCAAGCTCCACCCATGCACCGCCATCTCGGCCGAACCCAGTTCGTGGGCCAGATCGGCCAGCCGGCGGCCGAATCCCTCGGCTTGGTCGGTGTCTGACACCCCACCGCAAAATGATCGGATGTAATGGTGCCATGTAAGGGTCACCAGGCTGGTCAGCTGCTTGGAGCGGTCGCCGGCCGCATCGGCCAGTGCCAAAGCGTCAGCCAGCCAACCGGGGACTCTGTGATCGGTGGGACGGGCCAGGCACAGGAACGACGATGAAGCCACCGCTCCGGTTTCGTCGCCGGCCTGGCGAAAAAGGTCAATTCCCTTTTCCAACTCCGTCGATGCCTCATCCATCCGGCTCAGATTGAATAGGGCGACCCCGGCGTTGGAGTGAGCCCACGCCTCCTGGCCCGTCTGTCCCAACTCATGCCACCGATCGGCAATTTTTACCAGAGCCCCCGCGGCCTGGGCCGGATCGGTGAAGACCTCGACGTTGGCCGCGACGTGATCCCGCTCGAGGCCGATGGCGGGGTCGTCGGGGTCGTCGGGAATGTGTGCCAGGGTGGCCAGGGCGTCGCCCGCGCGCTCAACCAGAGCTTGGGTCTTGGCCAAGGCCAACAGGAACCTAGGTTCGTCACACCCCAACTCCACAGCCCTCTCTAGGAGACGGATGGCCTCTTGATTGCGCGAAGCTCGGGCCATGATCTCCCCCGCCTGGGCCAGGACCCTTGCCGCCTCATCGGTCACGCCCTGATCGTGGGGGAGGTAGAAAGCGGCCAGATCAAAGTGGCGAACCCGCTCCTCGGGGCTGTCCACCACGACGGCGGCTTGGTGGTGAAGGCCTCCCCGGACCGAGCGGGGAAGGGTCTCATACGCAACTTCCCTCAATAGCGGGTCCTTGATCTCATGGCCCGCACCCGATCCTTGATGAATCAGGCCGCCTGCCACCAAGTCCCGTAGGGCGGGGATGGGATCGGACACCCCGAGGGAGGCCACCTGATCGCTCGTCGCGGCCTCACCCAGCAGGGCAACGCGTTGAAGGACCCCCTTCTGATTGGCTTCCAGGGCATCAAGGCGGGCGGCCAGCAGTGCCCTCAATGTGGGCGGTACGGTGGCGTCGGAGCGGAGCCGGTAGCTGCCCCCATCAGCGACCAGAGACCCCTGGGCCCGGGCCGTGGCGATCAGTTCCCGCAGATATAGCGGGTTTCCGCTGGCCCGTTCGGCGAGGAAACCGGCAACGTCGGGAGGCAACCGACCCTCGCCCACGAAGGCCTCCGCCAGAGTGACGGCGTCATTGCGACTCAGGGGTTCCAGGCTCACCGTGCTAGCCCCCGGGAACCAATTGAGCCATCCAGCAGGGTCGGTGCGTCCGGCCAGGATCACCAGTAGGCCCACATCGCGCAGCCTTCCCATCAGGGAACTCAATAGCTCCAGGGCGTGGTCGCCTCCGAGGTGAACGTCGTCAATGACGATGAGCACGGGTCGGCCCTGGCTCTTTTTCTGCAACAGGCGGCCGAAGGCCCAAAGCTGCTCCCCGGCAATGCCGGCGGGATCGATAGATGAAAGCGAGGGATCCATTTCCCCACTGATTGACAAGACCCTGGCATCCACCTCCTGGTCGCCCGACGGGCCTAGCTGGCGGAATATGTCGGCCGCCACCCGCCCCCCTCCCATAGGCCCATAGGCGGGGAAGGACGATCGAACCAGCATGGCGTCGGACCCGACCAGCCCAACCAACTCATCGATCAAGCGGGTCTTGCCCGACCCGGCATCACCGCAAACCAGCACCAGTTGGGTACGGCCATCCCGATGTACCCGCCGCCACTGCGCCTCGAGAAACGCCAGCTCATCCTGGCGGCCCACCAGCACGGGACTCTCGGCATCGTTGTCGCCTCCGGTGTCGGACCCCGCCTGTCGCAGGGCCGCGGCCTCCCAGACTTCCACCGGTTCCCGCTTGCCCTTCAATACCAAGGCCTGGCGCTCACGGAAGATCACCCTTCGACCAGCCAATTGGGCCGTCAGCTTCCCGCACAACACCTCACCGGCCCCTGCCGCCTTCTCCAATCGGGCCGCGACATTGACCGTGTCCCCGATGACGGTGACCTCCCCGGTGCCACCAACGGCGGTAGCCATCACCTCACCGGAGTTGATCCCGATGGAAAAAGCAAGGTCACCCCCCAGCTCCCGCATGGCAAGCCCCGCGGCCACCGCTCGCTCGGCGTCCTCGTCATGCGCCACGGGCACCCCGAATACAGCCAGCACCGAGTCGCCCATGTACTTGTCGACCGTGCCGCCGTGATCGCTCACCACCTGGGCCAGCCGGCGGAAGGCCACGTCGACCAGGCGGGCCACTTCTTCGGGGTCGGTCCGTTCCGCCAGAGAAGTGAAGCCGACGACGTCGGCGAATAGCACGGTGGCAAGCTTCCGCTCCTCCAAGGCGACCAGCGGAGCAGCCGAGGCCATCTTGTCCAAACCCTTGCCGCACTGGCCGCAAAATCCCTGACCGCCGGGATTGGATGCTCCGCAGTAGGGACAGGTGGCCAGGTCCAGCGGTGTGGCGCACTGCCCGCAGAACCGGAATCCGGCCGGGTTGGGCGTAGAGCAGGTGGGACATACGGGCACGGGGCCATTATCCCCCTTCCCACGACGCTCAGCAGATGTGCTTGACCCTCCCGTTGTCGACGTCATAGACAAACCCGGCCGCGACCAACGATCGGGGCAGGAACGGCCAGTGACGGATGCGTTCGATGTCTCGCTCAAGGGCCCGCTCCTGGTCCTCGACCATTGCGAAATCAAGGCTGCGGGCATCCACCCCGGAGTGCTCGATCGCCTGAAACACCTCCTCGGCGCTGGCGCTGGACATCTTGCAGGAGGTGTGGGCCACCACCATTACCCGGGTCACCCCCAGCAGGTGGGCGGCAAGAACAAGAGTTCCAAGGACTTCGTCGGTTACCCGAGCCCCTGCGTTACGGATGATCTTGGCCTCTCCGGGGCGCAATCCCAGCATCGTCAGAGGCTCGATTCGCGAATCCATACACGTGACAACGGCCAGACCACGCCCCGCTACCGGGGCCAGACCCTTGTGTTGAAAGTCCTCGGCGTAGGCGGCATTTGCCGCCAGAACGTCGGAGAAAGTCTCATCAGCTACGAGAGGCGACATGTCCATGACTGTTACCTTGCCACGCCGGCCGGCCCCGCGAGCCAATCCGAGGTCCCAGGTTGGGGCCGTTAGGCTGAGTCCGTGGCGGGAACGATCAAACGGGTTCCGATCGCCCAGGCCGGAACGATGGCGGTCCTCGCCGCCGTGGTGGCTTGGGGGCTGGGCAACGTGCTCATCAAATACATCCGCCTGTCGGGACTGTCGATCGCCTTCAACCGGCTGTGGCTGGGAGCAGCCGTCTTTACCCTCCTCCTAATGGCCCAGGGGGGCAGGATCACCTGGCGCTCCCTTAGGTTCGCCCTGCCCGGAGGGGTGGCCTTCGGTTTGGATGTGGTGCTCTTCTTTACCGCGGTCAAGCACACCAGCGTCGCCGATGCCAGCATCATCACCGCGCTGCAGCCGGCCCTGGTTTTCCTCGTAGCCGGTCGGCTGTTCGGTGAGAAGGTATCGGGTTCCACACTGGTGTGGACCGGTGTGGCCATCGCCGGAACCATTGTGGCGGTACTCGGGTCCTCGGTTGGCGCGGGCCGCACGCTCGGGGGTGATTTGATTGCCGTGGCCTCACTTCTGGCCTGGGCCTGGTACTTCATCGCCTCCAAGCAGTGCCGCCGCCGACTCGGGGCATTGGAGTACCAGGCCGCCTTGACCATCGTCGCCGCCGTGGTGGTAAGTCCGCTGGCCCTGGCCACCAGCCACGACCTGATTATTCACGATCCGAGCACGTTCGGCTGGGTGCTGGTCATGGTGGTGGTCCCCGGTGGAGGTCACCTGCTAATGAACTGGGCCCACGAGTATGTCCCCATCATGTTTGCCTCCACCGCCACTCTGGCCATTCCTGTGGTCGCCACGGTGGGGGCCGTCTTGCTGCTCAACGAGGTGGTGTCGGGAATCCAGGCCGTCGGGATGATTGTGGTGCTGATTGCCCTGGCCCTGATACTTCGCCGCCCGCCGGCTTCCCTGGCTGCACTGGAGACTCCTACCCCCGAGACACCCTGAACCCGGCGGAGAAGTGCCGCCGCGGGCGGGCACTGGTGAGAATATGAGGCGATGCGAAACGATCCCGAGCCTGACGGCTCCGAGTTCCAACTGCTCACCCAGTATCTCGACCACCAACGAGATGCCATGGTGAGAAAGATCGAGGGCCTTACCAAGAGTCAGCTTGCCCAGAAGTTGGCGCCTTCAGAGCTCACTCTGGGCGGACTCGTCTACCACCTGGCTCTGGTCGAGGAGACGTGGATGGAGGTGCGCTTCCTCGGGTACCCCGATAGGGAACCGTGGAACGAAGTGGACTGGGACGCCGACCCTAACTGGGAATTCCGCACGGCGGGCGAACTCACACCCGAAGAGCTTCGCGAGCGCTATCGCATCGCTTGCGAACGTAGTCGACAGGTCGTGTCCTCGGCCAAGAATCTCGAACAGCTTTCGGTGCGGCCGCTACGCGACGGCCCGCATTTCTCCCTCCGCTGGGTGGTGTTGCATCTCATCGAGGAGACGGGCCGACACGTCGGCCACGCTGATCTACTTCGCGAGGCAATCGACGGAGCCGTCGGCGAGTAGACAAGGTCCCCGAACCGACCGCCGAGGCGCTTGCCCGGAAGGGCGCCGGGACCGGTATGACAGGAGCCAACGCCGGCCTCGGACCGGTCAGGACTCCCGAGCCCAGCTGTAGGCATAGTCCCCGTCGGCCACCGAGCGGGAGGCATCGCTCACGGCCAGCGGTTCGAACGTGTCCACCATGACCGCCAACTCGTCGGTGCGCGACTGGTCCATCGACGCCTCAACGCTCCCGGGCTGGGGCCCGTGCACGAAGCCGGCAGGATGAAGAGTCATAGAGCCAGGCGTGATGCCTGCCCCCTTGCGGCTCATGAAATCGCCCGACGAATAAAAGATGACCTCGTCGGAGTCAACATTGGCGTGGTGGTAGGGCACCTTGACCGCCTCGGGATCGAAATCGTAGGGGCGGGGTACGAAGC
>JBOGIG010000097.1:0-16819 GCA_050742455.1 Acidimicrobiales bacterium | reverse complement strand
CGCCACCGACGGGACAAAATGAACGCCGGCTTCCCTGGTGCCCGAGACAAAGCTCCGGCCTATTTCGTCGTCGGCCACTCGGGCCAGACAGGCGGCGGCCCCGCCAAAGCGGGCCACCCCGGCAACGGTGTTCAGTGCTGATCCCCCGGCGATCAATTGCGCCGGCGCCGTTGCGGCCGCCATCGCCGCCGCTCTCAGGGACTCGGCCTGACTCAGGTCCACCAGGCTCATTGATCCTGAGGCCAAGCCCTTGGACTGGGGGAAGCCATCGGGAACCTGGACCAGCACATCGACCAGGGCGCTACCCACTCCCAGGACATCAAAGCGAGGCGAGGATCGTTCGTTCCCCGGTTGCTTTAGGGGAACAGGGCCCGGCCGGCCGGGTGAGATTCCCATAGGGTCGGTGATAGAAGAAAGCTGGGTCACAAGTCATTATCGCCCAACTAACGTGGCTGGTCGTGAGCCTGAACGACAGTTACCGCCTGCCCCGTCACGTCATCCCCCAGCGCTACGAGCTGTTCATCAAACCCGACCTGGCCAACGCCCGGTTCTCCGGAACCGAGCGAGTCGAGCTCGAAGTGACCGAGGAGACGACCAGGATCATCCTCAACGCCGCCGAGCTGGACATAGCTTCGGCCCGACTGACCCCGGCCACCGGTGCGATCGAAGTATCCGGCGCCGCATCCGATGCCAGGGGTGCAGAGCCCGATGCGGCCTCAGCCTCCGATCTGGGGATCACTCTTTCCTACGACCAAGACGAGGAGAGGGCCATCTTGGACCTGGATGGTCCGGCCCGGGCGGGAATGTGGAACCTGGACCTCGAGTTCTCCGGGACGCTCAACGACAAGCTGCGAGGCTTTTACCGCTCCACTTTCACCGATGATGCCGGGAACCAGAGGGTAATTGCCACGACCCAATTCGAACCCACCGACGCCCGCCGGGCCTTCCCGTGCTGGGACGAACCCGATCGCAAGGCTGTCTTCTCGGTGACCCTGGAGATCGACGCCGGGCTGGAAGCCATCTCCAACTACCCAGTGGCCGAGGAGGCGGACCTGGACGGGGGGCGACGGCGAATCCGCTTTGCCGACACCATGGTCATGTCGACTTACTTGGTGGCCTTCATCGTGGGACCCCTGGAGATGAGCAGGACGCAAGATGCCGGAGGAGTGCCGTTGCGCATCGTGCACGTGCCGGGCAAGAGCCATCTGGTGGAATTTGCCCTGGAAATCGGGGCCCACGCCCTGGCGTTTTTCACCGATTGGTTCGGGATCGCGTACCCGGGCGACAAGCTTGACCTCATCGCCCTGCCCGATTTCGCCGCCGGGGCCATGGAGAACCTGGGGGCGGTCACATTCAGGGAACAAGCCCTGCTCATCGACCCGGGGCAGGCCTCGCGCCGCGAACTCGAACGGGTGGCGGACGTGGTGGCCCACGAGATAGCCCACATGTGGTTCGGCGACCTTGTCACCATGAAGTGGTGGAACGGCATCTGGCTCAACGAGGCCTTTGCCACTTTCATGGAGATGCTGTGCGTGGACCACTTCCGTCCCAGCTGGGACCGGTGGGTCTCCTTTGGACTCGCCCGGGGCGCCGCTCTGGGCATCGATGGCCTGTCCCGAACCCGGGCCATCGAGTACCACGTGGGAAGGCCGGCCGAGGTAGAGGGAATGTTCGACCTCCTCACCTACGAGAAGGGGGCGTCGGTCCTTCGCATGCTGGAGCGCTACCTCGGCGAGGACCGGTTCCGGGAGGGAATCCGGACCTACATAAGCGCCCATGCCTACGCCAACGCCGAAACCACCGACCTCTGGGACGCCATCGAATCGGCCAGCGGGGAGCCGGCCCGCCAGACCATGGACACCTGGATCTTCCAGGGCGGGTACCCCCTTATAGAGGTGTCGGCGGGGGCGCCGGACGCCCACTCCGGTGACGCCGATGGGTCCGGGGCGAGCGAGGCTGGGCCACCGGGGGCCCGGATCGCATTGCGTCAATCCCCTTTCCGCTACGGGCAGGAACTGGCCGATAGCGCCATCGGGTCTGACTGGCGAGTGCCGATCCTGGCTCGGGCCTCGGTCGGCGGGGTCATCGAAGAGCAGCGCCTGTTGCTGAGCGCCGAGGTGGACCACTTGGACTTCTCCGGTTCGCCCGAGTGGGTGGTCGTCAATGCCGGAGGCCATGGCTTTTACCGCGTCGCCTACTCCGATGACTTGCTTGACGGTCTCACCTCGGACCTGGGACTGCTGGGCCCACTGGAACGCTTCAACTTGGTCGCCGATGCCTGGGCCACCACTCTGGCCGGACGGACAGAGCTGGACCAGTTCCTAGGCCTGGTTCGTCACCTGAGCGAGGAGAACGACGCCAATGTCTGGTCGGTGGTCATCGGCGCCCTGAAGTTCCTGGACCGCATTTCCCCCGCCTCGGGCAAAGCTGTTCTGGCTCGGTTTGCCTGCGACGTCCTGGCCCCGCAACTGGACCGGGTCGGCTGGGAGCCGGCGAAGGGAGAAGGTGAGACCATCCCCACCCTGCGATCGGCCCTCATCGAAGCCCTCGGAACCGTGGGAGCCGACCAGGGTGTGCGGGACAGGGCGGCATCGGCCCACAAAGGCCTGATCGAGGACCACAAGCCGTTGGATCCGGACCTGGCCGGAGCCATTGTGGCCGTGGTGGCCGCGACAGGAGGTGCCGCTGAGTACGAGAGCTTTCTGGCACGTTATCGCTCGCCGGCCACACCCCAGGAGGAGACCCGATACCTGTTCGCCTTGGCCGGTTTCGAGGATCTCGACCTGGTCAGACGGACGCTCGACCTCTCGATCGGAGAGGTGCGCACCCAGAATGCCGCCTTCCTCCTCCAGGCGCTACTGGCCAACGCCAAGGGCGGACCGGCGACTTGGGAGTTCATCAAGGATCACTTCGACTCCCTAATCGAACGCCTGCCCCACAGTGCGCTGCCCCGGATGCTCGAAGGGGTGTCGGCTCTGTGCCGCCCTGACCTCAATCTTGTCGGCGACGTGAACCGCTTCCTGGCCGAGCACCCCATCGAATCGGGCCGCAAGAGCATCGAACAGAGCTTGGAGCGGCTCGACATCAATGTAGCCTTCGCAGAGCGCACCGCACCTCGGCTCGAATCCTTGATCCCTCGGGCGTGAACCCCTGAAACCTAGGGCCATGATCTTCGACTTCGATGGCCTGATGGTCGACTCGGAGACTATTTCGGCTCGTGCAGTGGTCGACTTCATGTCGGAGAGGGGGGCTCGGGTTCGCATGGCCGAGTTCGCCCACCTGTTCGGCGCCACCGGCGCGGATCAAGACCGGCAGTGGAGAGAGCTTTTTGCCCGATGGCTCGGGCCCGATGTCGACACCGGCCTCATCGAGGCCCAATTGGCCGAGGTGGTCGAAGGGGCGAAGGCCGAGGCCCGGCTCATACCGGCAGCCGTGGAACTGGCCGAGAGGGCCAGATCTGTCGGGATCAAGGTTGGCTTGGCCACGGGCAAGGCCCGACCCTTGCTGGACGCCGACCTGGGGCGACATGGCCTCGAGTACCTCTTCGACGCCGTCATCACCGCAGACGAGGTGCCACGCGGTAAGCCGGCGCCCGACATTTTCATCGAACTGGCCCGACGCCTGGGGGCCGATCCAACCGAATGCTTGGTGCTTGAGGACTCTGCACCGGGCTGCCTGGCCGGACTGGAGGCGGGCATGACGGTGGTCGCCTGTCCCAATCCGGTCACTGCCGGACAGACTTTTCCCCCGGGGGTGAGCAAGGTGAGCTCCCTGGCCGAAATAGACCTGGAGCGCCTGCTGACCGGGCCCATGTGACCGGGCCCATGTGACCGGACCGGGTAAGACCTGGAGCGCCTCGGGCCGAGGCTAATCGCGGGCGGGGGAACCCGACCTTCGTCTCAGAACCCGCAGGCTCCCACAGCCCGACACTTCGTCGAACAGGCCCGATCCGACGGCTTCGCAGAACAGCTCGTAGGGCGGGCGCCCACCGTCGGCAGGGTCAGGAAAAACATCGTGAATGGCAAGCACGCCGCCGGGGGCCACTTGGGGGGCCCAGCCCCGGTAGTCAGCCCAGGCGGACTCGGACCCATGGCCCCCGTCGATGAACAGCAAAGCCAGCGGTGTCTGCCAGGCGCTGGCCACCGTGGGCGAGTCCCCCACCAGACCCACCACGGTTGATTCCAGGTCGGCGTCAGCGATCGTTCGCCGCCAAGCTCCCAAGGTGTCCATACGTCCGGTGGCCGGATCCACCAGATCGGGATCGTGATGCTCCCAGCCGGCCTGGTTCTCCTCCGAGCCCCGGTGATGGTCCAAGCTGAACAGCACCGCTCCACAGGCCTCGGCCGCCGCTCCCAGGTACACGGTGGACTTGCCGCAGTAGGCCCCGACCTCGAGTAGGGGTCCGAGTCGGGCGCGGCCCGCTTCGAGGGCCGCCTCGTAAAGCGCCAGGCCTTCGTCGGCAGGCATGAATCCCTTGACCGCAAGAGCCAGACCGATCAGTTCGGCCTGACGTTGACCCTGTGCCGTCGTTACCCCCTGTGTTGTCGTTACCCCCTGTGCTGTCGTTACGCGTGGGTTCATCCGGTGCCGATCATCCGGTAATGGCGGCATAGCCGCTGAAGACGGTAAAGCCTACGAGAATGAGGCCGGCCACGCGACGCAGGAGGGTCAGGGAGACAACCCGCAGGATGGCCCGGCCGCTCACCACGGCAAGAGCCGAGACCAGCCCCAGGCCGACGATGGCCCCGACGAAGACACTGATCGGGTCGTTGTATTTTGCTGCCAGATTGGCGATGAGGATCTGGCTCAGGTCCCCCCATTCTCCGACAAAGATGACTCCAAAGGCAGTCAGGTAGACCCGGCGGCGGCTGGGGAGGGACTGGGCCAACTCGGCCCCCTCAGCCTCTTGTTTCTCCTCCCGACCCAACAACAGGTACGCCGCTCCGGCCCCGAACAGCACGGTTACCACGGCCTCGACGACCCGATGAGGAAGTAGGGCCAGCACCCCCCCGGCCGCGGTAGCGATGACGACGTGAATCAAAAATGCCGAGATGGCGCCGGCAAAGACCAGTATGGGGCGATAACGACTGCTCATGATGACCGTGGCCACAAATGTCTTGTCGGGCAACTCGGCGGGCACGATCACCACGAAAACGGCTAGGGCGGTCAATGGGTTCACGGGAAAGACCATCCTTGCATCCCGGTATCGAAGCGCTCCAGCGGGGACCTACGCTGGATCGGTGACCGCCGGATTCACCCGCCCATGACCTCATACGAAATGTTCCCCGAGTCGGTGGTCCCCTCGATCCGAACCGTCACCCTCGCCGTCCTGGCCCGCGAGGTATCGCTGGCACTCGGGGCAATTGGTCGGGTCTCGGTTGAGGGGGAGGTATCCAAACCCACACCGGCCAAATCGGGGTGGCTGTACTTCACCCTCCGAGAAGGTCAGGTGCAGATCAACGTGGCTTGTCCCAGGGATCGGCGGAGCCACGTCCGGGCGATCGACGGCGAGCGGGTTCAGGTCACCGGAACCGTCACCTACTTCTCGGGCCGGGGCCAGATCAACCTGCGGGCCGACGAAGTCTTACCAGTGGGTGACGGGGCCATAGCCGCGGCTCTGGCCGCAACCAGGGCACGCCTGGTGGCCGAGGGGCTTTGTGATCGGCCCCGACGTCGGATCCCTCTTCTGCCCCGGGTCATAGGGGTGGTGTGCGGGAATCAGGCCGCGGTGAAGGCCGACATTCAGGCAGTTGTGCAAGCCCGCTTCCCGGGCTACCCGGTGAGGTTCGCCGAGACCCTGGTCACCGGCCCGGGCGCGGCCGAAGCCATCACGTCGGCCTTGTCGCGAGTTTCCCGGGCCCCGGGGATCGATGTGGTAATCCTGGCCCGAGGTGGGGGAAGTGCCGCCGAGCTCATGGCCTTTTCCGACGAAGCGCTGTGCCGGGCAATCTGTACCGGCCCCGTCCCGGTGGTGTCCGCCATCGGTCATGACGCCGATCGGCCCTTGTGCGACGATGTCGCCGATCTGCGCTGTTCGACTCCGTCGACCGCGGCGGCCGCCGTCGTGCCTTTGGAAGAAGAACTGTGGAACGAGTTGGACGGATTCCTCGACGACGCCGGATCCGGAGTGGCGGCACAGGCGGCTCGAGGACGTCAGCGCCTCGGAGGCGCCGACCCCCTCTTTGTCCTGTCGGGCGCTGTTTCCCGGGCCGCAGGAGACCTTGTAAGGGCCGAGGCCAACCTTGGACCTCAGCCGGTCTTGGCTCGACTGGCCGGCAGCAGATCAGCCCTGGAAAGGACCAACTGGCAAGAGCCATGGCACCGGCGCCTGACGACCACCCAATCGGGCTTGGCCGACCGGCGCCTCACCTTGGATGCCCTGGACCCCCGCCGGGTCCTGGCCCGCGGTTATGCCCTTGTCCGCACGGCTGCGGGGGATTACCTGCGTTCCCCGGCCCAGGTCGCTGAAGGCGACTACCTGCACATCGAAGTGGCGGAGGGGAGCGTAGGAGCCCGAGCCGAATCCGGTCCGCGCCTCGAGGCCACCACAGGAGATACTGGGGCATGACGCACTCACATCCGGAGCCCGGGACGCCCGATACCGCGGACGGCTCGCATCCGGGGCCCGCTGCGCCCGACGCCAGGGAAGGCTCGCATCCCGGTCCGACCGCACATACCGCCAGAGACTCGGATCTGAGATCACTGTCGTTCGAGGAGCTCTTGGCCCGCCTGGAGGAAATAACCCGTCGCATCAGCTCGGGCGAGACCGGCATCGAGCAGGCGACCGACCTTTACGAAGAGGCCGGGCGGGTCCACGCCGCCGCCGCCGCCCGCCTCGACCAGGTGCGCCAGCGCATCGAAGCCATCCAATCGACGGGCTCCGGTCGGCCCGACTGATAGGCCGCCTACCCGCGAACCAGGGCCCTCAGGGACGCCTGGAGCGCGGCTCAGCCGGCTCGGACAGGTCCAGGCCGGCCGAAAGGCCTTCTCCCCGGAACAGACGCGCAGTCGGTCCGGTACCTCCCAGGACATTGGCGGCCAGTATCACCGCGGCGGCAGTGTATGTGGTGCGCTCACCCCCGGGGAAGTGGACCTGGTCGGGGTGGACCCACCCGGTCCAGTACGAACCGTCGTCGTGGCGAAGCCGTTGAGCCCATTCGAAAAGTCTGACGGCGTCGGGGCGCCGACCCAAGGCATCCAAGGCCATCACGCATTCGGTTGTCTCAGCCGCCGTGACCCAAGGCTGATCCGAAACGCAGCGCACCCCCACCCCGTCCATCACGAACTCGCTCCAGCGCTCGTCGATGCGAGCCTGGGCCGCGGTCCCCGTCACCGCTCCGGCGAGGACCGGGTAGTACCAGTCCATGGCCCAGCGGCGCTTGGGCTCGAATACCTCCTCCTTGTAGGCCACTGCGTGACCCAGCCGACCGGCCGCCAATTCCCAGTCGGGACGCTCCAATCCCTGTTCTTCGGCTGCGGCAATGGCGCAACGAAGCGACAGGTAGATCGAAGATGACCCGGTCAGCAAAGCAAAGCGGCCGGGGCGGCCCCCTGGGTCACGCGACCACAGGATCTCGCCGCTCTCCTGTTGCAGGGCGAGGACGAACTCGACGGCCCCCTCGACCACGGGCCACATGGCGGACAGGAAGCCCCCGTCGGCGGTGTGAAGGTAGTGGTGCCACACTCCGGTGGCCACGTAGGCGACCACGTTGGTATCCAGGCGGGCATCTTCGACTTCTTCGCCGACGTAATAGTTGAACCAGGATCCATCGTCGTGCTGGGCGCCGACGAGCCAGTCGTAGGCCTTCTCGGCCTGGTCTCGGTAGCCGGCCAGGGCCAGAGCCATGGCCGCCTCCACGTGATTCCACGGGTCGGCGTGACCACCGGCGAACCAGGGGATCTGGCCACTGGCCAGTTGCAAATCGGCGATGGACCCTGCTGTGGCAAGCACCTGGGGCGCGCTCAGGATGCCATCGACCTCGGGCGTGGTCATGTCGCTACTTTTGGCGGGTTCATATCGCCTTCCTGAGGTAAACGACGAGGCTCTTGCCCATCAGGGGGTTGAGAACCCGTTCGGCCCCTCGGGTCAGGGGCGGAGCACTGGTGATGTCCCACACCAGCAAGCGGTGATAGGCCCGCACCAGTGGGTTGTGGTCCCGGCGCACCCCCACCAGACACTTGAGCCACCAGTAAGGCGAGTGAAGACCGTGAGCGTGATGGCTGGCAAAGGGGGCCAGCCCGGCGCGGCGCAATCGCCGGTCCAGTTGGGAGCGTCGATAAATACGGACGTGCCCTCCCTCGATGGCGTGGTAATCGTGGGACAACGACCAGTTGACCAACTCCGGTCCGAACCGGGGGACGGTAACGGCGATCACCCCGTGGGGGGACAGCACCCGCGACAGCTCGGCCATGGCCCGGTCGTCATCGTGAATATGCTCCAGGACCTCGGAGGCGATGATGCGATCGAAGCTGCCGGTGGGGAACGGAAGGCGAAGAGCATCCCCCCTGATGACACCGCCTCTCACGTCCACACCTTCGTCCACCAGGACTGCTTCGATGGCCATTACCGACTTGAGCTCGCCCAGGCTGTGGTCGAACGCCACCACGCGGGCGCCACGTCGGAGCGATTCGAAGGCGTGGCGACCGGCGCCACAACCCAGATCCAAGACCCGTTCGCCAACGTTGAGACCGAGGATGTCGTAGTCGACGGTCAGCATGGGTTCCTCAAGGCCGGACCTGGTCCCCGAGCCGGGCCCCGGCGCGGGCATGCTCTTCCAGCAGGACCCTGTACTGCTCGACTGTGCCGGCAGCCGTGGCCCGCCAGGTGAATCGTTCCAGCACCCGCCGGCGACCGGCCTCAGACAGTCGGGATCGCAGGTCGGGATCGTCAAGCGCACGAACTATGGCGAGCGCCAGGGCCGACGGGTCTGCGGGGGGGACCAGCAGTCCAGTGCGCCCGCCGGTGCCCACCACCTCGGGAAGGGCCCCCCCGGTGGTGGCCACCACGGGCACCCCACAGGCCATGGCCTCAACGGCCGGAAGGGAGAATCCCTCGTACAGCGACGGCACGACCGCCACCTCGGCTTCGGCGTAGAGCCGGACAATCTCGTCATCGCTGACCCCGCTGACGAAGCGAACCGCATTGGTGATGCCCAGGCGGTCGATGGTCTCGCCCACCCGCGACTCGGCTCGGGGCTTTCCGATGACCACCAGGTGGGCATCTCGCTCGGTGCGTACCTTGGCCAATGCCTCGAGCAGGGGGACCAGGCCCTTGAGGGGCACGTCGGCCGAAGCCGTGGTCATAAGGCGCCCCGGCACGCGGGCCACGTCGGGGCGGGGTTTGAACCGCTTCGGGTCGACCCCCACGGGCACCACGTCCAAGCGGTCGGAGTCGACCCCCATCTGAGCGGCGATGTCCCGCTTGGACGATTCCGACACGGTGATGATGCGCTCCAGCGCTCCGGCCACCCGCACCTGCATGCGCAAGAAGCCGTACCACCGGCGCAGGGTCATGCGTCGGTAGGCGTTGCGGGCGTGGGCCAGTTCCAGATCCCGGTCCACGGTGATCGGGTGGTGAAGAGTGGCGATCAGGGGCCAGCCGTCCTCGATCATTCCCAGCAGACCGCGGCCCAGGCACTGGTTGTCATGGATCAGATCGAAGTCCCCTCGTCGCTGAGCCAGGATCGGTCGGGCCCTCAGAGAGAAGGTGAGCGGCTCGGGAAATCCGGCCGTGCACATAAGGGCGAACTCCAACACGTCGACCCGGCTCTTGAACTCACGGGGCCAGGGCACCCGGAAGGGGTCGGGTTGCCGGTAAAGGTCCAGGCTGGGCACCTGGTTGAGCACCACACCATCTTCCAACTCGGGGTATGGGGGGCCGCCGAAGACCTCGACGTGATGACCCATATCGACCAGTTCCCGGGTCAGGTATCGGGTGTAGACACCCTGGCCACCTGAGTGTGGGTTACCCCGGTAGGCGAGGAAGGCGATTCGAAGTTGGTCTGAGGGTCCCCGCATAGCGCCAGAGCCTCGCCTGTTTCGACCCTGGCGCGCAAGATGCGCGCCCACCTCGCCCCGGCCAAAGGCGACCGGACCAGAACTATCGAGACGGGTCAAGGCAACTCCATCCGGCCTGCTAGAGACCGATCCAACCCAGGATGGTCTGGATCACCAACACCGAAGAGAGCCCGGCCACCAGGGCCACGATCACGAAGGCCACTTTGCGGAAGATCCATCCATTGGCAGCCTCGCCGAGCACGCTGGCCCGATTCGCGAGCACCAGGATGAACACCAGGATCACCGGGGTGATCAGGCCCTGGACCACCTGGGTTCCCACCAGTAGGTGGATTAGGTTCACAGGGATGAGGGCCACCGCAGCCCCGATGACGATCTGGATGGTGAAGGTGCCCAGAAACAACGGCGCCTCGGAAAACTTGCGCGACACGGAACGCTCCACACCAATCGTCTCGGACAGGGCGTAGGACGTGGACAGCGGGACGACGGCCGCGGCCAGTGCCGAGGCTCCGAGCAACCCGAGCCCAAAGAGCACTTCGGCGCCGCTGCCCGCCACCGAATGAAGTGCCTGGGCCGCCTGCTTGGCCGACGATATGGCGCCGCTGCCCCCGATGGCCGCGGCGGTGGCGATGATGATCGATATCGACACGATGTTGGCGAAGATCGCTCCCCCGACGGCGTCGACCCGCTCGTAGCGGTATTCATCGGGGCCGATACCCCGGTCCACCACTCCGGCCGCGCCGTAGAGCTGCATATAAGGCGAGATCGTCGTGCCAACCAGCGCCACACCCAGCAGGATGAAGTTTCGGGAGATGACAAAATGAGGCACCACGGTGTTCACGGCCACGGCATGCCAGTTGGGGTGAGCGAGGATGGCGGCGACCGGATAAGTGAGGAATGCCAGGGACAAGAACAGGAACACCCGCTCGGCGTAACGATAGGTACCAAAAAGAACCAGGGCCCAGATGACGACGGCGGCCAGGGGTATGGAGGCATAGCGACTGACCCCGAACAGTTCGAACGCCGCCCCGATCCCGGCAAACTCTGAGATGACCAGGCCGAGGTTGGCCAGCAACAGAGCGCCCATGGCCACTGCCCCAAGGCGGATGGAGAACTCCTCTCTGATGAGTGAACCGAGCCCCTTGCCGGTGTAGGCCCCCAACCGGGCCGCCATCTCTTGGATCACCACCAGCCCGATTGTCACGATCAACATGAAGAAAAGGGTTCGGTACACGTACTGGGACCCGGCCGTGGCATAGGTGGCGATGCCTCCGGCGTCGTTTCCGGCGTTGGCAGCGATGAGCCCGGGCCCGGCGACGGCCAGGTAGGCGAAGAATCGCCGCCAGCGCTTCATTGCAACAGTCGGGGAAAGTGGAACCGTCCCCTGTCGGGGGACAGTGCATCCACCACGTCATCGGCCAGGATCCTCCCGATGGGAGCGCCACGTTCGTCCACCACGAGGACCGAGGATCGGCGGGCCTCGATGAGCTGGACGGCCACCTCCCCCAAGTCCGCCGATGAAGACACCGTGACCGGATCGGCGCTGCCGGCCAGCTCTCTCAGCCGAGTGGTCCCTTCGGCCACAAAGGCCTCCACAATGGCGAGGTCCCACACCAGAGAGCCCTCGTCGTCGATGAGGGCCACGGCGTCGATGTCGGAACGGTCCTGACCGGGGGCCGAAAGCCGCCGGCGCAGATCATCTACCGTCTCTTCCAGGCGGGCCAGGGCCACGTTGGTGGTCATGATCCCTCCTGCCTGGTCCTCCGAAAATCCCAGCAGTCCCTTCAGGCGCAGAGCCGTCTCGGGCTCCATCAATCCCAAGATCTCGTCCCGGTCGTCCCGGCCCAGGTCGCGCAAGGCATCGGTCGCCTCGTCGGGCTCCATGGATGACAAGAGCCGGGCGGCCTGATCGGGAGCGGCCTCGCGCAGAAGGGTTTCCAGCTCGCCCGGATCCATCTCCTCCAAAGCGTCGGCTGCGGCCTCTGGCTCCAGGGCTGCCAGCAACTCCTGGCGGGCCGGTCGGCCCAGGTCCTCGAGCAGGTCGGCGAGCTCGCCGGGACGGAGATGGTGCAGACCCTCGTGAGAGATGCGCAACCTGACCTCGGAGTTCCCGTCCCCAAAGGGCTGGATGGCGGCCCAGTCGATGAAGCGCTCGAACGTCGGGCGGGGACGCCAGCGCACCGGACCCAGCCGGCGCAACAGCGACTGCACACTCACGTCGGCCCCGACCAGGCGCAGCCGGCCAAGCGCCGGGGCCAAGAACAGATCGGACGGTCGGATCACTTGCACTCCATCGACGTCGACCAACTGGTGGTCGAGTACGTCTTTGGCCAAAAGGACCTCGCCCGGTCGGCGGACGAAGTCACGCATGTCCAGATGAGCCGAGCTGAGCACGGTCTCGGCGTGGGCCAGGTGAGATACACACTCGGCATCGATGAAGACCAACCTCCTCGCCACCCTGACCAGAAGTCCGGTTACCGGTGGGTAGGGGTTGTCATTCGACCACCTGGCGACGACGTCGACCATGCGCCCCACCTCGGATCCGTCCTCCAAGCGGACGGGTCGACCGATGATCCCGGCCAGGGAGGTGATGGCCTCGGCCACGGCCCGGCGATCGGCGAACCGACGATTGTGATCCCGTCCCTCGACGCGCTTGCGTCGCCGGTCCCTCAAAGCGCCCGGAGAGGGCAGCGGGGAACGGATCGGGTTTGAACTGGGTCGACGAGCCATTGGTACCTCCACAGGGTCAAACGGTTGACAACTCCCGTGGGCATCGGGGCAGCCGAGCAGGGACATCGCGAAGGCCGAGCACGGACACTGAGGCACGGAACGGGAACTCCGGGCGCCGTCGCTCGGTCACGCAATCCATCATCCGCCCGGTCCATCAACCGATCAACCGATCAGCTAACGGGCACCCCTTGACTCAGAATCGCAGGGTTAGATCCGGGGGAAGGCCGGGGAGTGGGGCGACGGCATTGCGGTACTCGGGGGTTCGCCCTGTTGCATTCGCCTCACCTCCTTGTCCGGTCTCATCAAAGCGCTGTGATAATAGTCCAAGTCCCCGCGCTAGCCTCTCAGAGTGCGAAGTGTCCTGCTGGTCCTGGCCGTGTTCGCCGCCAGCTCGGTCGAAATGGTCGAAGCGCTCACCATAGTGGTGGCCGTGGGTGTGACCCGGGGGTGGCGGTCTGCTTTCGAAGGGGTGGCCGTGGCCCTTCTGGCCCTAACCGCCCTGGTGGCCATCTTCGGGCCGGCACTGGTCCACCTGGTGCCCCTACACCTTCTGCGCCTGATCGTGGGCGGACTTCTCCTGGTCTTCGGCTTGCAGTGGCTACGCAAGGCCATCCTGCGAGCCTCGGGACTCAAGGCTCTGCACGACGAGGATGCCATATTCCAACGCCAGGTCCAAGAGCTCTCGGTCGGCGGAATCCGGGATTCCACCGCCTTCACCGTGGCTTTCAAGGGCGTGTTCCTGGAAGGCCTCGAGGTGGTCATGATCGTCTTAACCCTGGGAACTACATCATCGCGTCTCGGGCTGGCGGCCCTGGCCGCCGCCGCCGCGGTAGTGATCGTGGGCGGCGTTGGCGTCGTGGTGTCCCGCCAACTTTCCGAGGTGCCGGAGAACTCGCTCAAGATGATCGTCGGGGTGATGTTGGTCAGCTTCGGAACGTTCTGGAGCGGCGAAGGGGTACACATCTCCTGGCCCGGCTCCGACGCCGCCATCCTGGCCTTGGTGGCCTTCTACGCCGCCACCGCCTGGGTCTGCATCCGCCTACTCCATCGGACCGGGAACCGAGTGGCAGCCTGACATGCGATGGCTCAAGGCCTTCGGCCACTTCTGGTGGGACTTCGTGATCGGCGATACGCCCGGACTGACCCTGGGTGTGGTGGTGGCCATCGCCCTGGGCGCCCTCTTCGCTCACGTGGGCCGCCTGTCGGTATTCCTGGTTCCGCTGGCCGTTCTGGTCGCTCTAGGCCTGAGCCTCCAGTGGGCCCGACGCTCGGCGGACCGGGCGCGACTCCACGGGGGTGGCTAGACCCATCCCCACCAAGGACGTCGCCACGTCCATCGGCTCGGGTTCTGCCGGCGCCAGGGCCCTGATCCGCATGTTGCGCATGGACATGAACGACACCAGGGCGGCGATGACGGTGCACGTCCCGCCCAACATCAACGAGGACCTGGCCCCGAATAATTGAGCCACGGCGCCCACGATCGGTCCACCGATTGGGGCGCTGCCCAAGAAGGCCACGGCGTATAGGGCCATCACCCGGCCTCGCATAGCCGGCGCGGCCTGGAGTTGCAGCGTGGAGTTGGCCAGAGAGATGAAAAAGATGCTGGCCCCTCCCATCACTACCAGGAGGGCAAACTCCGAGGCCAGATTGGGGGCCATTGACACGCCCAGCATCAACAGACCGAAGGTCAGGGCCGCCGCGGTCAGGGCCTTGGGGGTGGGTTTGGCCCGGCTGGCGGTGGCCAGACCCCCGACAACCGCTCCCGCACCCATCAGCGCCGACATGGCCCCGTAGACCCCGGCCCCTGAGTGGAATACGTACTTGGCCATCAGGGGAAGGGTGATGTTGAAGTTGTAGGCGAAGGTTCCGATTACCACCATCATCAGCAGTGGGTCCCGTAGCTCTCGGGTACCCCACACGTAGGCCAGCCCATCGCGGAGCTGGCGCTTTCCCCGCACCACCCGTTCGCCCCGGTTGAGCTCGGAGTCGCGCATCAGGGCCAAGCCGGCGATAACGGCAATGTAGGAGCCGGCATTGATCAGGAAGCAGATGCCGATGCCCACGGTCACGATCAGGGCCCCGGCGATGGCGGGGCCGATGACCCGGGCCGAGTTCATGACCACGCTATTGAGGCTCACGGCGTTGGCCAACTCGTTGCGCCCCACCATCTCCAAGACGAAGGTCTGGCGGGCCGGATTGTCGATCACATTGACAAAACCCAGCATCCCGGCCAAAACAAAGATCATCCAAAGCTGAACCGCTCCGGTCACCACCAACAGTCCGAGGGTCAGGGCCAGCACACCGGCCACCGTTTGGGTTCCGTACAAGAGGCGGCGCTTGTCCAAGCGGTCGGCCACCACACCACCCCACGCCCCCAGGACCAACATGGGCAGGAACTGGGCCGCCGTGACCAGCCCCAGATCCACACCGCTTCCGGTCAGGTGCAAGACCAGCCAGACCTGAGCCACGCTCTGCATCCAGGTGCCCGACACCGAGATGATCTGACCAAAGAAGTAGAGACGGTAATTGCGCACGCGCAGCGACCGGAACGTCCGCGAGGCCACGGCACGGGTCCGGCTCATGGCGAAGTGACGTCCTCCTTCGCCGGCCTCAGGGGCACTAGTCTCAGGGTCACTTGGAGCTCCCGTCCAGCATCGACTCCAGCAACCCGATGGCCCTGACCAATACCTCGCGGTCGTGGGTGTCCAGGGTCCTGATGCGCCGGGCCAGGAAGGCGTTCTTGCGGGTACGACTCCGTTGGAGGACCCGCCGACCGTCGGCCGTGGTGCTAACCCGGGCGATGCGGCGGTCGCGCTCATCGACCTTGCGCACCACCAACCCGCAATCCTCTAGCACTCCGACCACCCGGGTCATGCTGGGCGGCTGCACCTGTTCGATGGAGGCCAGCTCACCCAAGGTCACCGGCCCGACCCGCTCCACACTGGCCAAGGCCGACAACTGGGTCGGGGTAATACCCACATCCCCCCGTTGACGCAGCAGGCGAGCCAGGCGCATGGTGGCCATGCGCAGGCGGGCGGCCACGGCCGCATCCAGACCTTCGACCAGCCTGACAGGCTCCGCAACTTCCCCTGACCCGGCGTCGGGAAGCGAGCTTGCGTCGGGAAGCGAGCTTGCGTCGGGCACCGGCATCTCAATCAAGTTGACGACCATCGTTTTTCCATACTAATTAGTTATCCTAACCAAAGCAAATGGGCTCGGCTTCGACCCCCGGCTAAGGTCGGTTCATGATCGCTGACTACGCCGCCTATGACCAGGCAACGGGCCTGGACTTTTATTCCATGGATCCCAACCTGGATCTGCTGTTCGAGCGACTTCTGACTGACCCCAAGGACCGCGACCTGGCCCGCGAGCAGGCTCAGGCCTACGGGTTGTTGGTGGGCGGAACACTGGCGGCGCGGGCCGACGAGACCGACCGCCATCCGCCGGTGCTCCGCCGCTACGACCGCTGGGGTCAGGAGACGGCCGAAGTCGAGCACCACCCGACGTGGCTGGCCACCAAGGCCGACCTCATCCGCCATGGATTTGTCGGGATGGAACGCCTCGTCGGCCGGCCGGTGCCCGGCGTCGTCACCGCCGCGGTGTCCTACCTGGTGTCACAAGTGGAAACGGCCGTGTACTGCGGACTGGGCATGACCGGAGGAGCGGCCGACATCGTGGGGCGCTACGCCCCCCTCGAAGTGCGCGACCAGATCGTCGACCGACTGACCAGCCTTGACCCCGACACCTCATGGGAGGGCGGGATGTTCCTCACCGAGCGCCAGGGAGGAAGCGACGTCGGGGCCAACACAACCCGGGCTGTTCCCGATGGCGAGGAGTGGCGGCTGTTCGGCGACAAGCACTTTTGCTCAAACGTCGATGCCGATGTCTTCATCGTGCTGGCCCGACCCGAGGATGCTCCGGAGGGAAGCCGGGGCCTGGCCACCTTCATCGTCCCCAGCCACAACGACGACGGGTCGCCCAACGGCTTCTTGATCAAGCGCCTCAAGCCAAAGCTGGGCACCACCGGGGTGCCCACCGGTGAGGTCAGCCTATCCGGGGCCCGAGCCTGGTTGGC
>JBOGIG010000096.1:0-16044 GCA_050742455.1 Acidimicrobiales bacterium | reverse complement strand
ATATTTTGACCTGAGAAGGCGCGGCCGTCTCATCTGAAGGCCCCCGGACGGGACAGGAATTGGCGATGCCAGCGCCGCGGAGTGGCCACGATGGCCCGGGGTTCGTCCTCGAACAGCCAGCGCCCGGCTCGGGTGGCGATGCCGGGGCGGGAACCGGCCAGGCGGATGGCGCCGTTAACCGCCCAGGGCCGGGACAGTGCCCGGGATACCAGCTCCGACATGCGATGATCGGCGGCCATGGTGGAGGCAATGGACTTCGAGTAGGTCACCAGGGCTTGTCCCGGCCGGTGGGGACCGGCCTCGGCAATGGCGCGCCCGGCCAGGACCCCGGTGTGCAGGGCCTGGTCGATGCCCTCGCCGGTCATGAAGTCCCCGGCTCGGGCGGCGTCGCCCACGAACAGGACCCGGCCCCCCAACCCGCCGAGCGAGCTTCGGCCTATACGAGCCGGAATGGGCCAGGCCAGGTGGCGGCCCTCGGCCCGACAGCCTGATCCCAAGACGTCGGCGATGTGGTCTCGTTGGGGCAGGCCTTCCCACACCTGGCCCATGAAGCCGACGGGTTGGCCCGGTCGGCGCAATATGGCCATGCCCACATTGGCCCGACCGTCGGGCAGGGGGAAGGACCAGGCGTAGCCGGGCAGCAGGTCGACCTCCATCCAGATCCACAGGTCACGGGCCGAGGGGCCCACCCCCTCGAAGTACTGACGAAAGGCATGCCACTCACCCCGGTACCCGTCCTCGTCGGCCTCGCCCGCCAACCGGCGCAGTGCCGACCAGGCCCCGTCGGCCCCGATCACGTAGTCGGCCTTCACCGACTGCCCCGTGCTCAGCCCGATCACCACCCCGTTGGGCCCGCCGGTGGGGGACAGCGTGGCCAGCCCCGTTCCCTCCCACACCGCCACCCCGTGGGAGCGGGCCAGGTCGACCAGGGCGGCATCGAGGTGGATGCGACGAGCCACGGCGGCATAGGCCCCCTGGTCCCTGGGCAGTTCCATGGTGGCCGTGGAGCCGCCTGGGGATCGAGCCCGGATAGTTTTGACCACTTGCCACGAGGGCACCGCCCCCGGATCCAGACCCAGTCTCTCCAGGTTGCGCAAGGCCGCCGTGGTCAGGCCGTCACCACAGCACTTGTCGCGGGGAAAGCGGGCTTTGTCCACCATGACCACTTTCAGTCCGGCCCGGACCAGGCTCACGGCGGCGGCCACGCCGCCCGGCCCGGCCCCGACCACCAACGCGTCACAATGTTGCGGATCCGACACTATGGCTCAGGCGGCGAGAAGAAAGGCCAAGGCTCCGGCCAGCTCGGGGTGTCGAAAGGTGAACCCGGCCTGGACAAGCTTGGTTGGCGCCACTTTTTGACTGGCCAGGAGGAGCTCGGAGGCCATTTCGCGGCCGAGAGCCAGGCCGAGGACTGGGGTGGGAACCGATAGGAGGGCGGGGCGGTGCAACGAATGGGCGAGGGCAGCGGTGTAGGCGGAGTTGGTTACAGGATTGGGAGCCACCAGGTTGACCGGTCCGGACAGTTCCGAGTTAGTCAGGACGAATGCGATGGCCGCCACCTCGTCATCGAGGGTGATCCAGCTCACCCACTGTTGGCCTGAACCGAGGCGGGCACCCAGACCCAGGCGGAAGAGGGGCAACTGGCGGGCCAGAACACCGCCCGTGGTGGCCTGCACGATACCGGTGCGGGCATTTACCACCCTGGTTCCCGCTTGGGCGAGCGCCGAGCAGGCCTGCTCCCAATCCAGGCACAGCCGGGCCAAGAACCCCAGTCCGGGCGGGCTGTCCTCGGTCAGCGTCGCTTCTCCGGCATGGGCCCCGGCCGATCCGGGGCCGTAGTAGCCGATGGCCGAAGCACACACGAACACCGATGGAGGGCGAGGGCATCGGGCCAGCGCCTCGGCCAGGGCCTTCGTGGGTCCCAGCCGACTGTCCCGCACCACCCCTTTGTGGGCCTGGTTCCAGCGCCGGTCTCCGATCCCGGCTCCGGCCAGGTGGATCACGGCGTCGAAGCCGTCCAGGCCCGACAGGTCGCCTTCACCTTCTTCGACCTGGCGGGTAAATGGGTCCCAAGAAATGACCGGCCCGGACGGAGCGGGGGCCGAGCGGGGGGTTTGGCTAGCGTCGTGCCGCACCAGTCTGGTCACGTTGTGGCCGGCTGATTCCAGGGCTGGGACCAGCGCCCGGCCGATCAGGCCGTGCGACCCGCTGATGAGTACCTTCACGACAGCATCGCGTCCTGGGCCTGGGCCCGTGCGATGAGGGCGGCGAATTCGACCGGGTGGCTCAAGTGGGCGGCGTGGCCCGCCTCGGGAATCTCGTGTAGCTCACCCCGGGGCAGGGCCAGGGCCAGTTGCGCAGCGCCGTGACGATGGCGATCGTTGGAACTGCTCCCGCGCCCGACGATCACAAAGGACTGGACCTTGGTTGGGTCAAAGGGCGGGGGCCCTCGGCGGATGGACCGCATCTCGGCCACCAGGGCCGGCCCCTCGGCCCGGCGGGAGCGGCGGGTCTCCTCGGGCAGTCGCTCCCAGCGCCGGTCACCGATGCTGCGACGCATGAAGTCTTCCGCTCCCTGGTAGGGATCGATGGCGCCGGCCTCGATGGCGGCCCCACCCGGGGTCCGGGCCGGCCACCATGGGGCCCAGGGCATGGGAGGCTCGTATGCCACCACAGCAGGGATCTGTTCGGGTTGGGCCTGGGCCGCGGCGAGGGCCACCACGGCCCCGAAGCTGTGCCCGACAACCACGCCCCGGCGACCGGCCATGATCTCGAACAGATCTTCGACGTGGTCGCCGACCTCGTCACACAACCGACTCGAGGTCCTCGACCGGTGATAGCCCCGGCGGTCGTAGGCCACCACGCTGGTCTCGTGGAGGTGGCGCCGCACCCGGGCGAAACCGGTCGCCCGATCCATCGAACCATGGACCAAGAAGACCCAGGTCGACGACCCGGGTTCCACGGTTTCCTCGAAATGCAGTCCCGAAGCCGTGAGGTTGGTCATAGCTGACCGATCATCTTGTGGGTTTGGGGGATGACCCGTACTTGATCGTGGAGGGACAAGGCCAACTCGTGCCACTCCAGTACCTGGGCCGCGCTGGGAGCCTCCCTGACGGCGTCAAAGGGCGAGACCGGTTGGAGGAAGACCTCGACATCGCTCTTGACTCGGTGGACCATGCCCACGGCATCGGCCAGTTCGAGTCTGGAAGTGGAAGGGCCGAGCACGATCTTGACGAACACGTTCTTTTGCGTCGCAGCGGCCAGGAATGTCCGCTGGGTGTCGGGATCGACCAACTGGCCGTCGACGCTGGTCAGCTTGATGTCCATGCTGATGTAATCGATCCATTCGATCACGCGAGCCAAAGCCGCGGTCAGCGTGCCGTTGGTCTCCAGCATGAGGCGGTGGCCCCGCTCCTTCAGTAGCGGAACCAAGAGGGCGAGTCGGGTCGATTGCATCAGGGGCTCACCCCCGGTCAGGCTGACCGAATGGTGGGCCAGGGCCACCCATAGGCGATCGATGTGCTCGGCTACCTCTGTGACCGGCAGGGGACTGTCCAGGGCCAACCAGTCCCGTCGCCCTGGGTGTCGTTCCACCCGGCACGGGCCAGCCTTCTTCTCCAGCGCTTCGGGCTGATCGCAGTAGGCACAGCGGATGTTGCACCCGGTCAGCCGGGCGAACACCTGGCGGTGGCCGACGAATGCCGCCTCGCCCTGGATGGCGGAGAAGATCTCTGACATCAAGATCTCCCCACCGCCAAAGGGTTGCGCCGCGGTTACTGGGGCCGAAGCCGGGGCTTCTTGGCGCATGGTCATCCGGACGCGCTTGAGGGTGACAACGGGTCAGTCCGGGACCCCGTGGCGGCCGGGTCCGCCAGTCCCGCCCGAGCGAAGCCCTTGGCCCGCAGGGCGCAGGCATCGCAGTCACCACAGGGTTCGGGCCCCTCCCGGTAGCAGGACCATGTCAGCCCCAGAGGGGCGCCCAGGTCGTGGCCCAAGAGGGCGATCTCGGCCTTGGTCCGATCGATCAAGGGGGTCAGTATCTCTACCGGATGACCCTGTACGCCGCGCTTTTGGCCCACTCGGGCCACCTGGCGGAAGGCCTCGATGAACTCCGGCCGGCAATCCGGGTAGCCGCTGTAGTCCAGGGCATTGACCCCGATGGTCACCGACGGCGACGACCGGGCTTCGGCCACGCCCAGAGCTACTGCCAAGAAGATGATGTTGCGGGCCGGAACGTAGGTGATGGGGATGGCATCGCCCGCCTGTTCGGTGGGTGCGGCGGGAGGAACGTCCAGGCTGGCATCGGTCAGAGCCGACCCACCCCAGGGTCGGGTATCCAGCCCCACGACGAGATGCTCGCAGCCGTAGTGCGCCGCCACCGCACCGGCCCGCTCCAATTCGATGCGGTGACGCTGGCCATAGTCGAAGGTCAGGGCCAGGGGCGGGCGGGGAGACGAGGAAGCGGCCAGGGCCAGGCACACGGTGGAGTCGAGTCCCCCCGAGAGGACCACCACCGGTGGGTTGCCCTGGTCGCTTGAGATTAGTGGTCCGCACGGTCCTTGGCCCCGATGGTTCATGGGAGGATCTCCACCCGGCAGTTGTTGGTCTCCCACAAGCGAAGCGAGGCGAGCGTCAGACCAGCCGACTCCAGGTCCTTCCACATCTCCTGGGCCATGAGCTCGGCCGTGGGGTTGTCCAAGAAGTCGTTGATAAACCGGTGGTCGTAGCGCTCCAAGACCGTCTGGTTGACCACAGTTTTGAGCTCATCGAAGTCCATCACCACGCCGTTGGGGCCGATGGGACCCTCAATGCTGACTTCCAGGCGGTAGCTATGCCCATGCAGGCGGCGACACTTGCCCGGATGCCAGTCCAACTGATGGGCGGCATCGAAATCAAACGAACGAGTGATCACAGTCCGCACCTCTTCAGCCTAGTGATCGGGACCTTCAGCGCACCAAGGGCTTGTAGGCCATCCTGTGAGGCACATCGGCATCGGCGCCCAGCCGCTTGTGGCGGTCGGCCTCATAGTCGCTGAAGTTTCCCTCATAGAACCGCACGGCGGAGTTTCCCTCGAAGGCCAATACGTGGGTGGCCACGCGGTCCAGGAACCAGCGGTCGTGGCTGATGACCACGGCGCAACCGGCGTAGGCCAATAGGCCGTCCTCCAGGGCGCGCAGCGTGTCGACGTCGAGGTCGTTGGTGGGCTCGTCGAGGAGTAGCAGGTTGGCTTCCGAGCGCAGCACCTTGGCCAGATGAACCCGGTTGCGTTCGCCGCCAGAGAGAACGCCAACCTTTTTCTGCTGGTCCGACCCCTTGAAGTTGAAGCTGGCCACGTAGGCCCGGCCGTGGACCTCCCGGCCGCCGACGATCAGGCGGTCGGTTCCTCCGGTTATCTCCTCATATACCGTATTGTCGCCGTCCAAGTCGGCCCGGGACTGGTCCACGTAGCCGAGAACCACGGTCTGTCCCACAGTCAGGTCACCCTGGTCAGGCTTCTCGGACCCGGCCACCATCCGAAACAGGGTGGTCTTGCCCGCCCCGTTGGGACCGATGACTCCGACGATCCCGCCCCGGGGCAGGTCGAAGGTCAGGTTCTCCACCAATATGCGATCACCGTATCCCTTGACGACGGACTCGGCCCTGACCACGATGTCGCCCAGGCGCGGTCCCGGAGGGATGGCAATCTCCAGGCGGTCCACCCGGTCGGGGGCGCCGGCCGCTTCGGCCAGTAGGGCCTCGTAGGCGTTGAGGCGGGCCTTTCCTTTGGCTTGTCGGGCACGGGGTGACATACGGGCCCATTCCAGCTCCCGGGCCAGGGCTCGCTGACGGGAGGAGTCCGCCTTCTCCTCGTTGGCCAGGCGGGCCTGCTTCTGTTCCAGCCACGAGGAGTAGTTGCCCTCCCACGGGATGCCCGCCCCTCGGTCCAGTTCAAGGATCCAGCCCGCCACGTTGTCGAGAAAATAACGATCGTGGGTGACGGCCACCACCGTTCCCGGATAGTCCAACAAGAAGCGCTCCAGCCAGTCCACGCTCTCGGCATCGAGGTGGTTGGTGGGCTCGTCGAGCAACAACAGGTCGGGGTGGCTGAGGAGCAGGCGGCACAGCGCCACGCGGCGGCGTTCACCCCCGGACAGGGTCGAGACCTTGACCCCCGGATCGGGTAGGCGCAGGGCATCCATGGCCACTTCGAGGTTGCGGTCCAGGTCCCACGCCCCGGCCGCCTCGATGGCATCCTGGCAGCGGCCGTACTCCTCGAGCAGGCTCTCCATGGCGTCGGCGTCGACCGTGCCCAATTCCTCTCCGATGGCGCTGAAACGGTCCAACACGGCCCGGGTGGCGACCACGGCTTCATCTACCACCTCAGCCACCGTCTTGTCGTCGTCCAGGACCGGTTCCTGGGGCAAGTAGCCGACAGAGAAGCCGGGGGTGAGGCGGGCCTCCCCGGTAAAGCCATCGTCAACGCCGGCCATGATGGACAGTAGGGAGGACTTACCTGATCCGTTCGACCCGATGACGCCGATCTTGGCCCCGGGGTAGAACGAAAGGTTGATTCCGTTGAGCACTTCCCGGTCCGGAGGGTAGAAGCGCTTCAGGTTCCTCATGGTGAATATGTACTGGGCGGGCATCCCACGACGGTAGCGGCCTCCGCCCCCTGCTCGGGCGTCCCCGGTCGATGTCACGATCTCATTAGGATCGGGGTTGATGGCCGAAGACCAATCCGCACAGGCCAGCCTCGGCGCCTTCGGGCCCAACGCATGGCTGGTGGACGATATGTTCGAGCAGTACCGCCAGGATCCTACGTCGGTGAGCGAAAGTTGGCAGGAGTTCTTTGCCGACTACGGGCCGCCGGTCCCCTCAGGCCCCTCCCGTGGGGGACGCGCAGGACCCCAGGTACCCGAGAGCCCCGAGCCTTCGCCGCAGCCTTCCCCCCCGTCGGGGTCGCTGCCGGCAGATACCCCCGCCCAATCGACGCCGGTACCGACACAGACTCCGGCGCCGGGGCCGGGGCCAGCCGTGGTGGGGACCGAGGACGACGAAGAACCCCGGCCCCAGGCGATAAGGGGGGCGAAGGCCCGCATCGTTGCAAATATGGAGGAGAGCCTCGGCGTCCCGACGGCCACCAGCATCAGACCGGTGCCGGCCAAGCTGTTGGAGGTCAATCGGACGATCCTCAATAATCACCTGAGGCGCACCAGTGGGGGCAAGGTCAGCTTCACCCATCTGATCGGCTTTGCCGTGGTCCAGGCGCTGTCCAAGGTCCCGGCCATGAATGCCAGCTTCGTGGCCGACTCGGACGGCAAGGGCACCCCTGGCGTCCTCAACCATGCCCATGTCGGATTGGGCCTGGCTGTAGATGTGGAGAAAAAGGACGGGTCACGCACTTTGCTGGTGCCGTGTATAAAAGGGGCCGACACCCTCGACTTCAAGGGGTTCCTCCTGGTTTACGAGGATCTGATCCGCAAGGTGCGGACCAATCGCATCACTCCGGACGATTTTGTCGGGACCACGGTGAGCCTTACCAACCCCGGGACCATCGGGACCGAGCTGTCGGTTCCCCGCCTGATGCCCGGTCAAGGCCTGATCGTCGGGGTGGGGGCCTTGGATTACCCGGTCGAGTTCCAGGCCGCCGACGAGCAGATGCTGGCCCAGTTGGGGGTATCTAAGGTCCTCACCCTGACTTCCACATACGACCATCGGATCATCCAAGGCGCCGAATCAGGTATGTTCCTGGCCCGTCTGGGCCAGCTGTTGCGGGGGGAAGATGGCTTTTACGACTCGGTGTTCCGGTCCATGGGGGTGCCCTACGAGCCGGTCCGGTGGCGCCAGGACCACAACCCGGTCGATCAGGAGCGTTCACACCTGATCAAACAGGTCCACGTCCAGACCCTGATCAACATGTACCGGGTCAGGGGTCACCTCATTGCCGACCTTGACCCCCTGCGGGCCCACGAACCCCACATGCATCCCGAGCTGGATCCGGCCACCTACGGCCTGACGCTTTGGGACCTGGAGCGGGAGTTTATGACCGACGGTCTGGCCGGAAGGGACCAGTTGAGCCTGGGGGATATCCTCGGCATCCTGCGGGACGCCTACTGCCGCACCGTAGGCGTCGAGTACATGCACATCCAAGAGCCCGATCAGAAGCGCTGGATCCAACAACAGGTAGAGGGCGTACCCACCGAGATGGCGGTGGACGACCAGCGTTATATCCTGGCCCGCCTCAACGCCGCCGAGGCGTTCGAACGGTTCCTGCATACCAAGTACATAGGCCAGAAGCGATTCGGGCTGGAGGGTGCGGAGTCGGCCGTCCCGCTTATCGACACGGTGCTGGACGACGCTGCCCAGGCCGGGATGGCCGAGAGCGTGATCGGCATGGCCCATAGGGGCCGTCTCAACATCCTGGCCAACATTGTGGGTAAGTCCTTTGGGGAGATCTTCCGCGAGTTCGAGGGTGACATCGATCCCGACACCGTGCAGGGCTCGGGGGACGTGAAGTACCACAAGGGGGCATCGGGCAAGTTCGTGGGGCAGTCAGGCCTGGAGATGCCGGTAACGCTGGCCTCGAACCCGTCCCACCTCGAAGCGGTCGACCCGGTGGTGGAGGGAATGGTCCGGGCCAAGCAGGACATCCTGCACGAGGGGGCCCGGTACCCGGTGCTGTCCCTATTGATCCACGGTGACGCGGCCTTCGCCGGCCAAGGGGTGGTGGCCGAGACCCTGAACCTGTCCGGCCTGCGGGGCTATCGCACCGGAGGGACGGTTCACCTGGTCATCAACAATCAATTGGGCTTTACCACCTCTCCCGAGTCGGCCCGCTCGTCGGTTTACGCCACCGACGTGGCCAAGATGGTCCAGGCTCCGATATTTCATGTCAACGGTGATGACCCCGAGGCCTGCGTCCGGGTCGGGCACCTGGCCTTTGCCTACCGCCAAGCCTTCCGCAAGGACGTGGTCATAGACATGGTGTGTTACCGGCGGTACGGCCACAACGAGGGGGACGAGCCCAGCTATACCCAGCCCCAGATGTACGAACTGATCCAGGCCCAGCGCAGCGTGCGCAAGCGGTACACCGAGACCCTTGTCCTGCGGGGAGACATCACCATCGAGCAGGCCGAGCACGCGCTGGACGACTTTTCCGCCCGCCTGCAATCGGCTCTGGACGAGACCAGATCATCGGCCCCGCCCCAACCCACCGCCGTTACCCCCCCCGAATCGGTGGTTGGCCCCCAGACGCCGGCGGGCACCGGCGTGGGCCACGATGTGTTGGATCGCATCGCCTCTGCCCTGCACGATGGTCCCGCCTCCTTCACCATCCATCCCAAGTTGGCCCGCCAGTTACAGGCCCGTGCCAAGGTCTACGCTCAAGGCCAGGTGGACTGGGCCCTGGCCGAGGCCCTGGCCGTTGGATCGATACTGCTTGACGGCCACGACGTCCGCCTGGCCGGGCAGGACACCCGCCGGGGGACGTTCAGTCAGCGCCACGCCGTGCTGGTCGATTACCACACTGGATCCGAACACGTTCCCCTCTCCGGTTTGGCCCCCGAAGGCGACCAGGGACGGTTCTTCATCTACGACTCCTTGCTCAGCGAATACGCTGCCTTGGGTTTCGAGTACGGGTACTCGGTGTCTCATCCCGACGCCCTGGTCATGTGGGAAGCCCAGTTCGGCGACTTCATCAACGGGGCCCAGATCGTCATCGACCAGTTCATCGTCGCGGCCGATGACAAGTGGGGCCAGTCCTCGGGGCTGGTCCTGCTCCTGCCCCACGGATATGAGGGTCAGGGACCTGAGCATTCCTCGGCCCGTTTGGAGCGGTTCCTTACCCTGGCTGCCGATGGAAACATGATCATCGCCAACCTGAGCACCTCGGCCCAGTACTTCCATCTGCTGCGGGCCCAGGTCAAAAGACCCAACCGACGGCCCCTGGTGATCTTCACCCCCAAATCCCTCCTCCGGGCCCGCCAGGCCCGTTCGCCGGTCGGGTCCCTGACCGAATCCTCGTTCCAGGAGGTGCTCGACGATCCGCGGACTTCGGGGTCGGGTATCCCGGTGGGGACGGACCAGAGCGGCGAGGCGGGCTCGCCCGACGCGTCCCCGATCGATCCTCAAAGCGTGACCCGTCTCATACTGTGCTCGGGAAAGGTGGCCTATGACGCCATGGCCCGGCGCGACAAGCTAATAGGCGATGGGGCAGGCCCAGTGTCGGCGGTGATAAGGGTGGAGCAAATCTATCCCTGGCCCGACGAACGCGTCGCCCAGGCCCTGGCCCGGTACGAGCAGGCCAAGGAAGTGGTGTGGCTCCAAGAGGAGCCGGAGAATATGGGATCGTGGTCTTTCGTACACGGACGCCTGCATGCCCTGCTGCGCAACGACTTCGATCTCCGTCATGTGAGTCGCTACGAATCGGGAAGCCCGGCCAGCGGGAGTGCGGCCATGCATGCCCTGGAGACCCAGGACATCTTGGATCGGGCCCTCAGGTAAGGTCCAAGCCCACAAGGTCTGCCAGTTCGGCGATGGCCCGGACCGGGTCGTTCACCTTGATGGTGGTCATGCCCATAGCGCGGGCCGGTTTCAGATTGATGCCCAGATCATCCAGAAATACTGCCTCGTCGGCTTGGATGCCCAGCTCGGTGCAGGCGAGCTCGTAGAAGCGGGGATCGGGCTTGCGCACCCCGGCCGTCGACGACTGGACGATCACGTCGAACAGACCGTCGAACTGGTTCAAGGCCACTCCGTCCCCTGGTGCAGTGGTGATGAAGTTGTTGGTCAACAGGGCCGTTTTCAGGCTTTGGTGGCAGACAGTGATGGCCCGGACAATGGCCGGGCGTATCTCGCCCGAAAGGAGTTCCATTACCGCGGCTGCCTTGAGGGTGTGCCCCGCTGCTATCGCTTCGTCTTCGAAGAGGGTGCAGAACTCCTCGAAGCTCACGTCGCCTCGCTCCAGGTGGGCCCAGGCGTTGCGGTCGGGGTTGGTGGCATTCAGCCCTCGGATGAAACCGGTGGGTAGGCCGTTGGACTCCTCATAGTGGGCGAAGGCTTCGAAGGGACTTGACGAGATGACCCCGCCGAAGTCGAACAGTACCGCCTTGATGTTCGGGTTCATCCCACGAAGTCGTGAGCAAGTGCTTCCCAGAAGCGGGTGGAAAGGCTCAGCGACTCGACGTCGACGCGCTCGTCGTCGCCGTGGAACATGGTGGAAAACGCCTCGAAGGACATCTCGGTCGAGAACAGCCCGAACCCATAAGCGGTGGCTCCGGAACGACGGAAGAACCGGGCATCGGTCGCCCCCACGGTGAGGAATGGCACGTTGCGGCTGCCGGGGTAGAAGCCCGATGCGCAGCGGGCGAGGGCATCCCATAGCGGGCTTTCGATGGGGGACGAACTGGAAGGATCATCGGTGTTCGATGTGATCTCGACATCGTCGGCCAACTCGCCCAAGATGTCGGCAAGCATCCCCGACACGTCGTTGGCGTCCTGTCCAGGCAGGGTCCGGATATCTATCTGCAGTTCTACCGTGTCGGGGATGACGTTGATCTTGGTTCCCGCCTGCATGATGGTGGGGGCGAAGGTGGTGTGGGTGCAGGCGTGGGCCTGGCGGGCCAGACCGAGGGCGGGCAGGTCCTGACAGAAGTCCCACACCCGATCGGGGTCGAGCAGTGCCTGGCTGAACTCGTCGGGGAAGTCCATGCCGGAGATGAACTGGCGCCACGTTTCGTGTACGTCGGTCTGGGGTCGGTACTCGGCTATTCGCCTCACCACCTCGGCCGCCTTGACCAGGGCGTTGTCCGTGCGCAGGGGCTGGGAGGCGTGACCGGGGGTGCCCTTGATCTTGAGGGTGCGCCAGTAGGCCCCCTTCTCCCCAACGATCACCGGTAGCTTGATTCCCGACGGCGAAGGCATGGGGATTCCACCGGACTCGGTCACGACGTAGTCGGCTTGCACCGCGTCGGGCTCGTTGTCCGACAGCCAACTGGCCCCATAGGTGCCCAGAGCCTCCTCGTCCGCCACCGCAAAATAAGTCAGCCCTCCCTGAGGGGCAAAGCCCGAGGCGGCCAGGTGCTTTGTGGCCACAGCCATCGAAGCGGTCAGATTGAGCATGTCCACCGCTCCCCGTCCCCACACCACGCCGTCGACCAGCTCCGCCCCATAGGGGTCGCGCTGCCAGCCCTTCGGATTGGCCGGGACCACGTCGGTGTGGCCCATGAGCATTAGCGACGGGGCCTGAGGGTCGGAGCCCTCGATTCGAGCAACCAGCGAGGTCCGTCCCGGCTGCGGCTCGAACAGCTCGAGGTCGATCCCGCTCGGCTCCAGGTAGTTCCGCAGCAGCTCGGCACTCTTGGCCTCTTGACCGGACTGGGGCGTGCCGTCATTGACACAGCCGTTCCTGATCAGGTGCTGTAGCAGTTCGGTTACCTCGCCGCTGGGGTCTTGAGCCATGGGTGCATGGTAGGTCGAGCAGCCAGCCGGTACCCTCGTGGTCGTCTCCGGGCCGCCCCGGACTACCCCGGGATGGCGTCCGGTATAGCGTCCTCTCGATAATCCCAGCCCATGGAAATGCCTGCCGGATTGTTGATCGGTGCCGCCCGCCTTGCGTGGCAGCGCAGCTGGTTAGCGCTCAACTCTAATGCCGAATTCAAGAACAGGGGTTTCTATTGGGCCTGCCGGCGGTACCGTTGCGTGAAGTAGCACATCTCCCAAGCTGGTAGCCCGAAAGTACGATGTTACGAGGCCGCTGTTGCGATCCAACGAGATCCCAGTTTCGGTCAGAGGCCCTCCAGGGCATACATAGACCGGCTCGGTGCCACCTGCTGCCTGGGGTGCAATAGCAGCAAGCTTGTCGTGTATATGGACAGTTGTTATTTGTAACGGTGCTACGTAAGTAAGTTGCACATGAATGTAGCCATCTGGAGATCGCCTAACTACTGTCTCCTTGACAGCGCCGGGCCCAAATCCAGTGTTACAGGTGCCGGAAGAGCCCTTTGTGAACAGGTGGGCTTCCTTGGTGAGCAGTTGGGATTCTGTTGCCTGCTGTTTCAATAGGGCCGTTATCCCGTTCCCAGTTGAACAACCTGTGAGGGCGATGGCCGTACCGACCACCAGCAGACCAATTCGCCATCGTGGAAGTAGGGGCCGCCGAGATATTGGCATTCAGCCCCAACCATTCCGCCTGAGGGCGGCCGGGTTGGTAGCGCTCGCGGTGTGCCCGCGACGCTTTGCTACCTCGCCGCTGGGGTCTTGAGCCATGGGTGCATGGTAGGTCGAGCAGCCAGCCGGTACCCTCGTGGTCGTCTCCGGGCCGCCCCGGAGCTTGTCCAGCATGGGAGGAACGGCTTGTCCTATGAAGCCCGTGGAGTGGTGGCCCACCACCGGGGTGGCCCCGTCACCGTGGAGACCATCGTCGTGCCTGATCCTGGCCCGGGCGAGGCGGTGGTCAGAGTGCAGGCATGCGGGGTGTGCCACACCGACCTGCACTACAGCGAAGGGGCCATCAGCGACGACTTCCCTTTCTTGTTGGGACACGAGGCCGCGGGCGTGGTTGAGGCGGTCGGACCGGATGTGGACGGACCGGCGGTGGGAGAGTTTGTCGTGCTCAACTGGCGGGCGGTGTGCGGGGAGTGCCGATCTTGTCGTCGAGGCCGACCCTGGTACTGCTTTAACACCCGCAATGCCACCCAGAAGATGATGCTGGCTGATGGAACCGAACTGTCACCGGCCCTGGGCATAGGTGCTTTCGCCGACAAGACCCTGGTGGCTGCCGGCCAGTGCACCCCGGTCGATTCGAGGGCCCGACCCGAAGTCGCCGGGCTATTGGGCTGTGGCGTGATGGCCGGGCTCGGAGCAGCCATGTTCACCGGGGAGGTCGGCCCGGGTGATGCGGTGGCTGTGTTCGGCTGCGGCGGAGTGGGCTGTGCGGCCATCGCCGGAGCCAGGCTGGCCGGGGCGAGCCGGATCATCGCCGTCGATCTCGATCCCGGCAAGCTTGCCTTGGCATCGGAGTTCGGCGCCACCGACCTGGTCGATGCCAGCGCCACTGACCCGGTAGAGGCCATCCGGGGCCTGACCGGGGGATTCGGGGCCGACGTATGTATCGAGGCCGTGGGCCATCCCCGGGTGATGGAACAGGCGTTTTACGCGCGGGACCTGGCCGGAACCTTGGTCCAGGTGGGAGTGCCCGCTCCCGACATGCGCATGGAGCTACCCATGATCGACTTCTTCGGCCGGGGTGGCCGGCTCAAGCCCAGCTGGTACGGCGACTGCCTCCCGTCTCGCGATTTTCCCATGTTCGTGGGCCTGTACCTCGACGGCCGTCTGGATCTGGACCGCTTCGTTAGCGAGACCATTGCCCTGGACCAAGTGGAGCAGGCCTTCGAGCGCATGCAGAGGGGCGAGGTCATCCGTTCGGTTGTGGTCATCTGATCGAGAGGCACCGCCGGGGAGGACTGACGCCCACCGGCACCCGGCCGCGGAGTCGGCCGCGGATCGGGACCTGGGTGTGCCGCTACAAGAATTCAGTCAATTCTTCTCGGTGATCGCCGGGGGGTTGTTAGCTCGATCCTTGGGCTCCATGTTTGCCGCATCGCCCAGCTCCATCTGCAGGGCGGCGATCTGGTCGTCCAGCTTGGCCGCGTCGAGGGGGCGATTCTGTACCTGAGCCCGGGTGCGCTGTTCCACCAACTCCTCGAGCTGGAGTTCAATCCCAAGGGCATGGTCGCCCTGGCGGGGATCTGTCACGATCGAGGTCCTACCCTGTATCGACCCTGCGCAATCACAAGATCAAAGCTTCAGCGGCTCGGAGGGGTGCTTGGCCAGGCAGCAAAGTTGGTTTCCCCGGGCTGTAAGGCATTCTCACCGGGGATGTGGACGGGCTCGAGGGTCCCTTAATCGGCAACGGTCACCCACTTGGGCTCACACCGATGATTGACTAATAGGCAAATGTCGCTCAGTTCAGTGGTGGTCGACGGTTCAAACATAGCTACGGAGGGACGATCCCTACCTAGCCTGTCCCAATTGGACCAAGCAGTTCAGGAGTTTGCCCAGGAGTTCGGAGGAGCCAAGATCACGGTCGTGGTCGATGCCTCGTTCGGTCACCGTATCGATCCCTCCGAAGTGGCCACGTTTGAAGAGGCAGAGGCCCACGGCGAAATTGTTTCACCACCGGCGGGCGCCATTGGCCGAGGCGATGCTTTTCTGCTGAGGATCGCCGAGAAGTCGGGGGCAGCTGTCCTCTCCAATGATTCCTTCCAGGAGTTCCATGGAGAGCACGAATGGCTCTTCGACAAGGATCGACTGATCGGGGGAAAGCCGGTTCCCGGAGTGGGGTGGATCTTCACCCCCCGGACTCCGGTCCGTGGTCCCAAGAGCCGGGAAGCGGTCAAGGTGGCCAAACGGACACGCGTCCGCATCGGCTCCAAGGAGGCATCGGCGCCAATGCCAGTGCCCACGGCCCCGCCACCGCGGGCCAGATCCTCTAAGGCCGTGGGGGCCGACCCCGCTCCCGAACGCGTGGGCTTGGCCGCGGCTACGGAGTCCAACGGTCCGATCAAGCGGACGCGCAAGACTCAGTTGGCTATCGACGCTGCGGCTCAAGAAGCCGAGTCGCCCGACTCCTCGGCGTCCCGCCGACGCCGCCGCCGACGGGGTGGCTCCGGGCCACCGGTTCATGCCGTAAACGAACCACTGGCCTTCATAACCTTCATTGCCAACCACACTTTGGGAGCGGAGGTCGAGGGTGAGGTAGAGAGCTGGGCGTCCCACGGGGCCTTTGTCATGGTGGGGGAGGCCCGTTGCTATATCCCCCTTGCTGGTATGGGCGACCCGCCTCCTCGTAGCGCCCGGGAAGTCATGGAGAAGGGCGAAAGGCGGAACTTCGTCGTTCAAGCCCTGGACGCACAACGTCGAGGAATCGAGTTGGCTCTTCCTGGATTTGCCAGGATTGCGGGAGCGCCCACCGCGGAGACGGTGGAGGCCGAGATCATCTCGGTGCGCCGGTCCGAACGTAAGTCGGTAGCTGCGGCCAAGACGACCAAGTCACCGGCCAAGAAG
>JBOGIG010000095.1:0-20553 GCA_050742455.1 Acidimicrobiales bacterium | reverse complement strand
TCAGCCCACTCGGACCCCCTGGCCACCATCGACGGGCAGGACGGCCCCCGTTATGAATCCGGCGTCATCGGAATGGAGAAAAAGTGCGGCGTGAGCCACGTCCCAGGCGGTCCCCATCCTGGCCCGGAGCGGAACCATCCGGTCACGCAGGGCCCGGATCTCCTGGCGTTCTACACCCCGGCCTTCCGCCGTTCCCTCTATGGCCATGGGGGTGTCCATAAGGCCGGGCATGATGGTATTGACCCGAACCCCATGGGGGGCGTTGGCCAGAGCCAGCGATTGGCCCAGGGCGTTCATCCCGGCCTTGGAGATCTTGTAAGCGGTAAGGGGCGTGCTGGCCACCGCAGCCAGCGAGGAGATGTTTACGATGCTTCCACCACCCTGTTCCCGCATGGTCGGAACCACGGCCTGACATGAGAGGAGGCAGCCCTTGAGGTTGACGGCCAGGATGCGGTCGAAGTTTTCCTCGGTGAGGCGCAGGGCGGTGGCATCACCGCGACCGATCCCGACATTGTTGTGGAGGAAGTCGATGCGCCCGAAGGCCTCGACACAGGCCCGGGCGTACGCGACACAGTCCGCCGAGTTGGTCCAGTCTCCTTGTATGCACTGGGCTGAACCGCCTTCGGTCGCGATCATGGCTGCGGTGTCCTGAGCCGAGTCCAGGTCGCGGTCGACCAAGAGCAACCGGGCCCCCTCCCGGGCAAACAGGACAGCGGCAGCCCGACCGTTGCCGATGGTCTCTCCGGGAGTCTGGCCCGCTCCCACCACAATCCCCACCTTGTCTTCCAGTCTCATTTCGGACCTTCCAGTCTCACTCCGGGTCTTGGTGTCTCATTCCGCCTCTTCGGCCGCGGGATCTGGCCGATCGAGATCAAAAGGCGGGCGGATCCTGTGCACCGCATCTGTTTCTCCCGACGCCCAGACGTAGGCCGCGGCCAGGTACCGGTAGGTCCATTCCTCGGCCAGGGAACGGGTTTCGCAAAACACCACGGCCACGTTGGGCCAGCGAATCTGACATTCGGCCAATCCGTCCGCGATCAGCGCGGGCCGAATGCGGTCCAGCTTGAAGACCTGGGAGTAACGGTCCTCGACTACCACTGCCGCTCGAGGGAGGGCCGCCAGTTCGCCCAGGGCGTAGCGCAGCTTGCCGTTGATCAGACTGGATACGAGGTCGGGGAGGGACTTTCTTTCCACGGCTGCGACGAGGCGCCCATCCCACTCCACGCCATAGTCGCCACAGGCCAGGGCCCGGGACTTGGTCACGACTGGCTTGGCTCCGAAGCGGTAGGCGTAGCGTTCCCGGGTGTCGACCACAATCTCCAGCTCCTCAACCCCCGACGCCCGAGCCGTCGGTGTGGCCACGTTGGGGCGGGCCTGCTTGCGGGTACGAGGTGACTGCCAGAAAACTGCCTGCCTTCCCCGGGCGGTGGTAAAGACCAGCTGGGAACGGTTCTCCCGCCCCCGGTCGAGAACCAGATCGATAGCACCCCCCCGTCGGGCGCACGAACGAAGGCCCACTCTTTCCACGATGTCGGCGTCGACGGGCCATTCGCTGGTGGGGACGGGATAGCAGTAAAGGGCCTTGGTCCGGGGCCAGGTACCGGCCGTGCGCAGCACCATCCCGCCGTCCAGTGGCAACCGCAAAAGGTAACCCAGGCGCGAATCGGGGTCGGGATTGCGGGCGATCAGCAGCTCGTCAACCATGGTTGCCCACCCCGTCCAACGGCCGCGGCCACAGAACAGCCTGGGTACAGCGAAAAAGGGCCACGACCTTGGCCTTGGCCGCATCGCTGACCTCGGCGTCCCACACCTGGGTGAGCCTCCCCCCGTGAACAAGTCGAGCCGAACAGGCCAATCTTCCCTCGATGAGGGTACCCAAGAAGTTCGACTTGAGCTCGATCGTGGTGAAACCGACGGCGCCTTCAGGCAGGCTGCGAACAGAGCCGTATCCGCAGCAGGTGTCGGCCAGAGCGACCACCACGGCGGCATGAAGATAGCCATTGGGGGCCCGATGCTCGGGCCGGATCGTCAGGCCGCCGTCAATGGCGCCGAAGGACACCGAGGTGATCTCGATTCCCAAGAGTCCGGGGAAGTGTCCCTCGCCCCAAGAGTTCATAGCGCCCGGATCGGGGTCGGATTGGTTCATCGGATCAGGGTCGGATTGGTTCATCGAATGCCACCTCCACGCGATGGAACCTTGGGTCATGGCGCCTGCCCTCGGCCCAGGCCAATTGCGACCTGGCCCCAAGACACTAACCCCAGGGCGAGGCCAGCCCCTCGAACACCGCACCGGCCCGGTGGCCAAGCAGTCCGGGGTTGGGGCATTCGAAGACCTACCATCGGCCCGGTGAGCGTACGGGTCGAATGGGTCGTCTATGGTCGGGGCGCGGTCGAGTCGCTCCGGAGCACCATCAAGACGGCCAAAGGCGGTGATCCCCTCCGCCCTGTCACCGTGGTCGTTCCGTCCAACCACGTCGGCGTCGCCACCCGTCGATTGTTGGGCAGCGGAACGCTCGGGCCGATCGCCCACCGAGGAATCGGGTTGGTGGCGGTGAACTTTCTCACCCCCTATCGGGTGGCCGATCTCCTGGGTTCGGCCCGCCTGGCCGGTCAGGGGCGCCGGCCGGTATCGGCGCCAGTGATCGGCGCCGCCCTGCGGGCCGCTCTCGGCCAAGCGCCTGGGGTCTTTGCTTCGGTGGCAACACATCCGGCCACCGAGATGGCTTTGTTGTCGGCTTACCGAGAGCTGCGTGACCTATCAGATGGAGCCCTGGACAACCTGTCCAGGGCCGGTACACGAAGCCTTGACGTAGTGAGTCTTCACCGAGACGCCCGCCGCTGCCTGGCCCAGGATTTCTATGACGAAGAGGATCTCATCGAGGCTGCCATCTATGTCCTGGGCGCCAATCCATCGTATTCCGATTCTTTTGGCGCAGTCGTCGTCTATCTGCCCCAGCAGGTTTCGCGCCACGGCGGACGGCTGTTGGCCGCCTTGGCCGGCCAAGGCGAGATGGTGGTCCTGGCCGGCACCACGGGCGACGACCGAGCGGACCGCGACGTGGTCAGGTGCCTGGAGCGGATGGGGGCGGATCGGGCATCGGGGGATCGACCGATTGATCATGACCCTCTGTCGGTGGTGGGGGCGGATCGAAGCACCATCTTGACGGCATCGGACAGCGACGAGGAGGTCCGGGCCGCAGTGAGGGCCGTGATCGATTCGGCCCGTCAGGGCAAGGC
Source organism: Acidimicrobiales bacterium (assembly GCA_050742455.1). GTDB lineage: Bacteria > Actinomycetota > Acidimicrobiia > Acidimicrobiales > JBOGIG01 > JBOGIG01. The sequence continues at coordinate 17,316 of JBOGIG010000095.1, read as the reverse complement.
GCTGGACCGCATGGCAATCCTTTATGCCAGTGCGAATCCCTACGCCCGATTGATCCACGAGCACTTGTCGGCGGCAGGAATTCGCTACAACGGTTCGGCCGTAGTTCCGCTTGCCGCCCGGATGGCGGGGCGATCTTTGCTCGGGCTGTTGGCCCTTCCGGAGGGAGGCTACCGGCGCGACGACGTGTTCGCCTGGCTGTCGGCGGCCCGACTCCACTACCAGGATAAGGCCATCCCCGTGGCCGCCTGGGAACGAGTATCCCGCCAAGGCGGTGTGGTCTCCGGAAGGGACCAGTGGGATCGGCGTCTGAGCACATTGGCCGACGACCTCGAAGCCCAGGCCCGAGCCCACGCTCAAGCCGCAGCTGTCGACGCAGATGAACCCTCGTGGCGAGCCGAGAGCCTGCGGGCCGACGCCTCTCTCTCGCGCGACCTGAGGGAATTCGTCCTGGGCATTATCGGCGACCTGGCCCAAGTGGCCGGAGATCCCCGACCCTGGTCGGCAATGTCCAAGTGGGCCGGCGACCGTGTCGACAGCCTGTTGGACCCCGGATCAGGACGGGAACACTGGCCATCGGCTGAGCTCAAGGCGGCCGAACGGCTGCACCGCGCCCTGGAACGTCTGGCCTGCCTCGATGCCATGGAGGCCACGGTGACTCTGGAAGTGTTCACCCGAACCCTGGAGCTGGAATTGGACACCGACCTTGGCCGGGTTGGTCGCATGGGACAAGGGCTGCTGGTGGGTCCGGTGGCCATGGGAGTGGGCCTGGATCTCGACCTCGTGATCGTGCTCGGCTTGGCCGAGGGTCTTTTTCCGTCTCAGATCCAGGAGGACTCCCTCCTGCCTGATGACGATCGGGCCCAGGCTGGAGCGGAACTGGGGCTTCGGTCCTGGAGTGTGGAGCGCCAACACCGCCACCTCCTGGCCGCCCTGGCCGGGGCGAAGGAGCAGTTGCTGTGCGTTCCCCGCGGCGACCTGCGCCAGAGCCTGAACCGGATGCCGTCCCGATGGGTTCTCGGGATGGCCGGCGCCATCGAGGGAGAGAGTTGGTCGTCCAAGGATCTGATGGGAGCCCGACGGAACTGGCTCAGACACGTGGCCTCCTACGATGCCGGACTGCGCCAGACCACATTCCCAGCCAGCGAACAGGAGCACCGGCTCATTTCGCTGCTGGCCCAGCCGGGTCCCACCTTGGCCGACACCGTCCTCGACATGGCCGACGACCCCATTGTGGAGTCGGGATCGCACGTCGCCGTTGGCCGGCGCAGCCACCGATTCACCCGCTTCGACGGCAACCTGGCTGGTCTGAACATCCCCTCGCCCGCCGCCGGCATTACCTCGGCCACCAGACTGGAGGAGTGGGCCAAGTGTCCTTTTGCTTACCTGGTGCACAACGTCTTAGGGGTGAGCGCGTTCGAAAAGCCCGAGGATCAGGTCCAGATCACGCCCCAGAACCGTGGATTGATGATCCACGAAGTGTTGGAGAGCTTCATCGAGTCCTCTCTGGCCACTTCTCCGGACCGGCGTCAGGCCCCCGGCGTGGCCTGGACGGTGGCCGATAGGCAGCGCCTCGTCGAGATCGTCGAGTCGGTGTCGTCCCACTATCAAGATCGTGGTCTGACCGGACGGTCCATAATGTGGAAGCAGTCCAAGAGGCAGATCCTGGCCGATCTCTCCAGCTTCTTGACCGCTGACGACGAATACCGGGCCCGCAACGGGACCTATCCGGTGGCAACCGAACTCGCCTTCGGCTTGGGAGGTTCGGCCCTGGCGCCGGTGGATATCGATCTTCCCGATGGACGCCAGGTCAGGTTCAGGGGCAAGGCGGACCGCGTGGACGTGGATGGGGAGTCGGTGCTTCATGTGGTGGACTACAAGACGGGTAGCGCCACTGGCTATGCCGGTTTGAGTTCGGAGGACCCGGACCAGGGCGGCCGCCGCCTTCAACTCGTCGTGTACGGGCAGGCCGCCCGCCTCCATCAGGCCACCCCTGATGCCCCAGTCAGGGCTGACTACTGGTTCGTATCAGCAAGAGCCAAGTTCAAGAGGATCGGTTACCTCCTCACCCCCGAAATTCTTGACCGGGTGGCGACCACGATGGGTTCCATGGTGACCGGGATCGAGGCCGGCGTGTTTCCCCACCACCCCGAGGAAGGGGGAACCACCAGCACTACCCCCAGGGTCACGTGCCCCTACTGCGACCCTGACTCCATGGGAGTGGCCGATCTGCGACGTCGGTTCCGTCACAAGCAGGAAGACCCGACAATGGCTCCATTCACCGATCTGGCTCATATGGAGAGCGACACCTCCAGCGGTCCCGGCAAAGCTGCCACCGGCGATGAGGCGCGAACGGGCGATGGCTGAGCCCCAAATTCCGCCACCGGATCAGGCCGGGCGCGATCGGATCGCCACGGACCTCGGCTCAACCCTGTTCGTCGAGGCCGGAGCGGGCACGGGCAAAACCACCGCTTTGGTCCAGCGGGTATTGGCTCTGGTAGGCACCGGTCTGGTCCCGTTGGCGTCGCTGGCTGCCATCACCTTTACCGAGAAGGCAGGAGCCGAGCTACGCCAACGCCTGCGGGTCGAGCTGGAAACCCGGGCCGGGACCGAGGACCCGACCGGGTTTGTGTTCCGCATCGCCCTCGACCAGCTCGACGGTGCCGCCATAGGAACCCTTCACTCATTTGCCCGGCGGCTCCTGTCCGAGCACCCGGTGGAGGCAGGCCTCCCGCCCAAGGTGGAAGTACTCGACGACGTCGGCTCCCAGGTGGCCTTCGAAAGACGCTGGTCGGTGTTCCGCGACGCCATGTTGGACGACCCCGGGCTGGAGCGCACCATCCTTTTATTGATGGCGGCCGGGGTGCGGCCCGCGGCCCTACGCTCTTTGGCCGAGGCCTTCAACGACAACTGGGACCTAGTACAAGAACGGGTGCCCGAGAATGCGTCCGAACCCCCACCAGTGCGCCCTCTGTTCATGCGCGCCCGGGATGCCATCAATGCCGTCTGCGCCGAGCCGTGCCTCGATCCCACCGACCGGCTAGGTATCCGGCTGGACCAGATCATGGAGCACTTGGACGCGCTGGAGGGCGCCACCGATGAGTTCGCCCTGCTCGAAGCTCTCGATCCCGACAAGCTGCCCAGCTTCCGGGTGGGCAACATCGGGAGAAAGGCCTCGTTCGCACGTGACGTGGCCGATGTGCGCAATGACCTATCCAGGGCTGCGGAGAGACTGGAATCGGTACGCCTAGAAGTGGCTGCCGCCTGCGCTCACCGACTCGGCGGCGTCATCCGACGATTCACCATCGATGCGGCGGAGGATCGACGCCGGGCGGGCCAGCTGGAGTTTCACGACCTGTTGGTCCTGGCCCGGGAATTGTTGCGCCACGACCGCCACGGTCCGGCGGTGCGAAGCCGCCTGCACGGGCGCTACCAGCGCCTGCTCCTCGACGAATTCCAAGACACCGACCCCATCCAGATCGAACTGGCCGTGCGCCTGGCCGCTGCGGAGCCCGTCGGTATGCATGCCGGCTCGGACCCGTGGGAAGACGTCGAGGTGTCCCCGGGCCACCTGTTCTTCGTGGGCGATCCCAAGCAGTCGATCTACCGCTTCAGGCGCGCCGACATTTCGACGTTCCTGGCGGCCGAGGGGCGCTTCGGGTCGGAGGGGGACGGATTGGTACAGCTGACAGCCAACTTCAGAACCTCCGGACCCATCATCGAATGGGTCAATGACACCTTTGCCCGACTCATGAAAGAGCCCGTCGACGTGACCGCCCCGGTGCCTTCCCAACCCCACTACGCCGCCCTGGAGGCCACCCGGGACGCCCCCCATGTCGGGCCGTCAGTGGCGCTGTTGGGCCGAGCTCCCCACCCGGGGCCGACGCCGGCGGATCGCATGAGAAGCGCCGAGGCCGATGAAGTGGCTGCCACCATCACCAGGGCCATGGACGAGGGTTGGCAGGTAGGCGACGGAGCGGGAGGGTGGCGAACAGCACGTCTGGGAGACGTGGCGGTGCTGGTGCCGTCCCGGACCTCCCTCCCTTTCCTGGAACTGTCACTAGAGGGCCGCGCCATCCCGTTTCGCACCGAGTCGAGCTCTTTGGTCTACGGCGGCCAGGCCGTGCGGGACCTGCTCATGCTGTTGCGCGCCATCGACGATCCAACCAATCACCTCTTCATCGTCTCGGCACTGCGAACCCCGCTCTTGGGTTGCGGCGACGACGACCTGTTCCGCTTCAGACATCAGCGCAAAGGGCGGTGGAGCTACCTGACCGATCAGCCCGACACCGTGCCCGATGACGACCCGGTGCGGATTGGTCTGGCCTACCTACGCAGCGTCTTCGAACAGCGCCACTGGTTGGCCCCATCCGAGCTGTTGGGCCTCATGGTCCGGGATCGACGGGCCATGGAGCTTGGCTTTGTCGAGGGGAAGCCACGCGACATCTGGCGGCGCCTTCGCTTTGTGATCGACCAGGCTCGGGTCTGGAGCGAGGCCACCGGAGGAAACTTGCGCCAGTACCTTGGATGGGTCGATCAACAGTGCTCCGATGGCGCCGGGGTGACAGAGTCGGTCCTTCCCGAGACCGACGACGACGCCGTACGCATCATGACCATCCACAGCGCCAAAGGCCTCGAGTTTCCCATCACGATCGTTTCGGGGATGTCGACGGTGCCGAGGAGCCAGAGGGCACCGGCCGAGGTCGTATTCCCCCCCACGGGGCAGGTGGGCTACCGCTTCGGCGCAGGCGTCTCCACCTACGAGTACCAGGTCTGGGCCCCGGTGGACGAGCAGATGGGACTGCACGAGCGTATCCGACTGCTCTATGTGGCCTGCACCCGGGCCAGGGACCACTTGGTGGTCTCTTTGCACCGCAAGCAGCGCAATAAGACGCCCTCGGGCGCCCTTCGCACCAACGCCGAGCTTCTCGTGGACGGCATGGCCACGGCCATGGATCACCTGCCCGATGGTGCCGGAGCCGGCGGGGCTCTGAACTACCGGGTCCGTCCGTCACCATTGCCACCAATACCGATGGCCGCCTGGAGGGCGGAGAGGAACGCCGCCTTGGCCCGAGCGTCACACGCCAGCGCCGTAGCCGCCACCGCCTTGACCGATGAAGCCCAACCCGACCCGGCCATCGATCCCGATCCTGGACTACAGAAGAGACCGCGAGATCTCGACCTGCCCCCCTGGCTGAAGGGTCGCTACGGGACATCGGTGGGCCGGGCCGTACACGGAGTGCTCCAGACCATAAGCCTGGCCGACCCGATCGACCTCGATGCCGTAGTGGCGGCCCAGTGCCAGGCCGAGGCGGTGGTGGACCGGGCCCAAGAAGTGCGCCGCCTGGCGACCGACGCCTTGTCCTCGCCGTCGGTGCGACAGGCCGCCTGCTGTTCGCATTGGCGGGAGGTCTATGCCGCCACCCCCATCGGTGGCCGTTTATTGGAGGGTTACATCGACCTGTTGTACCGAGGACCCGACGGGCTGGTGGTGATTGACTACAAGACATCGGCGAGCTCCGATCCGGCCGAATTGCAGCGTCGTCTGGCCGATTATCGCTTTCAGGGCGCCTCCTACGCCCTGGCCGTGGGGTCGTCCACCGGTGAGCCGGTGGTGCGGGTGACATTCGTTTTCCTCACCCCCACCGGTGCCGTCGAGCGCCACCTGCCCGACCTGGAGGCAGCCATGGACGAGGTCGCGGCGCTTGTGTCATCGGACCGTGAGGTAACGGTCGACTGACCCGTGTGCCTCGGCGTGGCCGCGGCGCATGTGGGCTCGGACCGGGTGAGGACCGGGTTGGCGGCACCGGACCAAGGTCACATCGCCTTCGAAACCTCGCCGACACCGATCAGCCCGCCGTGGATATCCTGTTCCGCAACACGCCTTTGGACCAGAAGAGCTGAGGGCCGACCGGGGAGGGTGGACCATGCTGATCTGGGGACAGGACACCACTGGGCGAAGCAGGCGGCGTCCGGGTCGAATCCTGCACGCCACACTGACGATCGCCTTGCTGGTCGTCGTCCTGCCGACCGCGCCTGCCCGCGCCGGTACTACCAGTCGGTGCGGCACCTATTCATGGTGCAATACCTCGCTCGCCCCACTGACCCGGGCGCACCTGCTTCTGATGGCCATGTCGCAGACGGACAAGGTCAATCTCCTTACCGGCGCGGCCGCTCCCGACGTCGGTTTGCCGGCCGTCAAGTTCACCGATGGGGCCCTGGGCGCGGGCGGACTTGGGTCCGGTGCCAGTGGTGCCACGGCCATGCCCGCCGGTATCGCGTTGGCAGCCAACTTCGATCCCAACATGGCCCATGCCTACGGCGCCGTGGTGGGGATCGAAGCACGCCATCGGGGATTCGACGGGGTGTGGGGACCCACGGTGAACATAATGCGCACCCCCCTCGGTGGCCGCACCTACGAAGGCTACGGCGAGGATCCCTACCTCGCCACAACTACGTCGGTGGGCTGGATCAATGGGCTCCAGGCCCAAGGGGTCATGGCCGACGTCAAGCACTTTGCGGCGAACAATCAGGAGGGACAGATCGGGGTCTCACCCCTGACCGGGTTGTTGGGAGGACGGTTGTTCGTCGACGCCGTCGTGGATCAACGGACCCTCCACGAGATCTACTTCCCCGCGTTCGAAGGAGCCGTCAAGCAGGCCCATGTCGCCACCGTCATGTGCTCCTACAACCAAGTCAACGGCCAGTACGCCTGCGCCGATCCGGCCTTGTTGACCCAGACGCTGCGCCAGGCCTGGGGCTTTGGCGGCTTCGTGTTTTCCGATGCCGGCGCCTGTCACGAGACGGCTGCCGATCTGGCCGCCGGGACCAACCTGGACATTCTCGGCACGTGCTACTCGCCCCTCCTGGTCGACCTGGCCCTGGCCGACGGCTCGGTGAGCCAGGCCACCCTTGACCAACGCGTACTGGAGACGCTTCGCACCCTTTTCGTCTACGGCTTCTTCGATCACGCCCCCTATGTGGCCAATACCGCACTCGACAATGTGGCGGGTGATGCCGCCGTGGCTGATCGGGTAGCAGCAGGTGGCACAGTGCTGCTCAAGAACAACGGCGTCCTTCCCCTCTCGGCGGGCAAGGACCACTCCATCGCCGTAATCGGACCTGCGGCCAACCAGTACATCCACGGCAACGGATCCTCCCAGGTCACTCCCTGGCTCACCACCACCGCCCTGGCCGGAATACAGCACCGTGCCGCCGAATCGGGCATCCCCGTCTCCTATGCCGACGGCAGCAATGTCGCCCAGGCTGTAGCGGCCGCCAGGCGAGCCAGTGTTGCCATCGTGGTGGCGGCCGACACCGAGTCCGAGGGTGTCGACAAGCCCTGCATGTCCCTGACCCCCCTGTGCGACGGTGGGCAGGCCACTCCACCTGCTCCGCTCAGCACCCAACTTGCGTTCGGAAACCAGGACGCCCTGATCAGGGCGATCTCCGCCGCCAACCCCAATACCGTGGTCGTGCTCGAAACCGGCGCCCCGGTGCTCACCCCGTGGCGCAATTCGACTGCCGGCCTGCTCGAAGCGTGGTACCCGGGCGAGGACGGCGGCACGGCGGTGGCACACGTCCTGTTCGGCGACACCGACCCGGGCGGACGCCTCCCCGCCACCTTCCCGCAGCGTCCGGGGGACATCCCCACTGCCGGCTCCCTGTCGTCCTACCCCGGCCTGCCCGGCCCGCAGGACCTCCTGGGCCAGGAGACCTACTCCGAGGGTGTCATGGTCGGCTACCGCGGCTACGACAATCGGGGAATCGCGCCCGCCTTCCCGTTCGGCTTCGGCCTTTCCTACACCAAGTTCTCCTTTTCCAATCTGGCGGTGGCGTCCATTCCCGACAACGGGACCAACACCGCCACGGTGACGTTGACGGTGACCAACACCGGAAACCGAGCCGGCCTTGCGGTTCCCGAGCTCTACGTGGGACTGCCGTCGCCTCAGGGCGTGCCCGAACCGCCCCAGCAGCTAAAGGGATTCGACAAGGTTGAACTCAAAGCGAACCAGAGCCGCAGAGTGACCTTCAAACTGGATACCCGCTCCCTGTCGTACTGGGACACCACGACAAGCAACTGGCGGGTGGCTCCGGGCTGTGATGCCATAAGTGTCGGCAGCTCCTCCCGACAGCTCCCCCTACGGGGATTCCTGTCCCAAGGCGGCGGGACCTGTCCCTCCTAAAAGCCATGGGCAGCTACCGGCAGGCGGGATCCAAACATCGCCTCACCAACCAGTCTGTCCAGGGTGCGCGTCCCGCAGGGTCGGAACCCGAGCTGGGGCAACATCTTGCGCGCTCGGAGAGAATCGAACTCCCAACCTTTTGATCCGTAGATCTGCTCGGCCCGATGTCCACCATGTACCGGGACTGACCGACGATCGCCATCATGCACCATGAGCTGGGACGTCCCCAATTCTCAATGGACCGCGCCTTGCCGCCGTCAACCCATATGTTCCAAGTCTGTGGGCGTTTGATTATCACGCCGGTTCTCACGGTCAGGCCCTGACGACAAGCCCCTGACGACAAGCCCCTGACGTCATGGCTCCGGAATTCGGAGCCTCCGTAACTGAGCATTGAGGATGGTGGGGATCTCGTCCGGCAGCCCGGGCGTCCCCGCCGCTGCCTGATCGACGCCAGATGGAACGCGCTCAAGCAGGGACCCGATGATCTCACCGGCTCGCCTGCGGGACATGTCCCACTTCGATACCTCGTTGGCGATCCTGGAGGGGTGGCGCGTTCGGTTCTCCCCACATCGTCGATGTACATGTCGAGCCGATCGTCCCCGTGGTAAAGGTTAGACATCACGTCGTAAAGCGGGACCGGGGTGAGCCCGCCCGACGGCTCGTGGAGTAGCAAGTAGTTCTTTGCGTGTGCATCGCCGTTGCCGACGAGCACGTGAAGCACCACTGCGCTGAGGAGCGGCTCCAGTGATCCAGGATCGGTGCAGCCAGTTCAGCCTGGGTCAGGCCGGACTGAAAGCGGAAATGTCGGATGGCTGGGCCCATCGAGGCGCCGGTGTAAACCCGGTAGGGCCGTGGTGCTGACCTGCCTATATTCGGTAGTTACTACGTTCAGTCGCTAGTTGCTGATTTTCACAATCATGGACATTCGGTACCGACTTGCGGCGATTCGGCATCGGCGATCGCCTCGGCAACGACGGTGAGGTCGATCGGACCGTCGACGCGGCCAAGTCCGGTGCGCTCGAGGCCGCTCCAGAGCATGCCCACGAGGTAGTCCAGGAAGTCAGAACGCGACATGGTGCGACGCGCTGCCCACCAGTCAGTGGCCGCGAAGATGGCGCCGAGTACCGAGTAGGCGTAGAGTTCCGCCGCGCCCGAATCGACACCAGCCCTGCGCAACGTTCCCCCGATCAGCGAGGAGAGCACGCCGCCGGCCTCATCGATCAGCGAATGGGTCCCGGTCCCGGTGACGATGAAGCGGAAGACCGCAGGTTCGCGTTCGACGAACGTCAACAGGGCCTCGACGCCGCCACGAATGACGTCTTCGGCGGAAGCTGGGCCGGAGAGCTTTTTGCCGATCTCCCGGAGCAGCTCAAGTCCATACCGCTCGAGGAGCGCCTCGGTGAGCCCCGCCTTGCCGTCGAAGTTGTCGTACACCGTCGGCTTCGTCACACCAGCCTCTCTGGCGATCTGTTCCATGGAGACGTCCGGACCCTCGCGCCGGATGGCGGTCACGGCTGCGTCGAGGATGGCCCGTCGCCGCTCGGCTGGTTCCCTGCTTCGACCGGGCGGCCGCCCCGGCCGGTTCGGCTCCTGCGTCATGACCCAGATCCTACCTGAAGTCGGTTTCTCGGGGGTTGCCCAGTTCAAAGTGGTGACAGATGCCACCTTGTAAACCTACCGAAGGTAGGATATAATGGACCAATGACCGCAACACTCGCCTCATCAGCCCGCGTCGCCACCTCAGAGCGCGTCGAGCGACTGTCGCGCATCTCCGTGAAACGGGTCATCGACCCGGACGTCGACCTAGCTGGTGGCGTCGGCGACGGCCAAGTGCTTCCTGACGAGCTTCTCTCAGTGCACGGTCTCGATCTCGAGCTCACCCCGGAGCAGAAGCGCGTGCTGTCATGCGAGGAGGTGGCGTCGATCCTGGATGCTGGGATGCGATTCGAGGCGGTGCTCGAGGCTGGCTTCGCCTTCCTCATCGCCACATCTCGCGACCTCACTGACCCGCGCATCACGTACCTCCTGCACGAGATGGGCGAAGAGACGCGCCATCAGCGGCTGTTCCAGCGAGTGCTGACGCAGCTCCAGCCACGATCCCGCAATCCGATGGCGAGCTGGCCGATCGTCCCTCGCCTCGAGCGCGCCGGCATGCGCTGGATCACGCGGCTGCCCGCCATGTTGTTCGTCTCGGTGCTGGGCGGGGAGGAGATCCCGGACCTGTTGCAGAAGATGGCCTCCGAGCATCCCCAGACCGACCCGTTCCTGGCCGAGGTCAACCGCTACCACCGCCAGGAAGAAGCGCGGCACCTGTCGTTCGCCAAGGCCGTGCTGCCGGAGGTGTGGGCGGAGGCAACCCTCCTCGACCGCCTCGTGGTCAGGCACGTCTCCCCGCGCGCCATCGATCAGATGTTCCGCTTCATGGTCCATCCCGGCGTGTACGCCGAGGTGGGCCTTCCTCCTTGGGGCACCTGGCGAGCCGCGAACTGCACTCCCCAGCGCATCGAGCTGCGCCACGCCGCCACTCGACCGGTCCTTGACGCTGTCATCGACGCCGGCATACTTCGCCGAGGCCGCATCCCCAGGGCTTGGCGGGACCTGTGCGGGGTCGACGCCTCGGGACATGCCGTCAGGTCGGCTGGCCTGTGAGTGACCGGACCCCGCACGATGCGGGCGTCGGTGCGGCGATCGAAGCCCGTCACATGGTCCCAAGCCTTCGACTCATTGCTCCGAAGATCCTCGTCGCCGGTGTTCTGCCCCTGGTTGGCTACACGCTCCTACGTTCGCATGTGAGCTCGGACGCGGTTGCGTTGGCGGTGGTCATGGTATTCCCGGTCGCCGAGATCGCCTTCGAGCGGGTCCGCCACGGTCGGTTAGAGCCAGTGGGGATCATCACCCTGATCGGGATCGTCTTCGGTCTGGTCGGCGCTCTCGCCTTTCACGGCGACGCTACGATGCTCAAACTGCGCGAGTCTGCGATCACCGGGCTGTTCGGCCTGGTTTGCCTCGGGTCGTTGCTGGCCCGTCTCCCGGCGATGTTCTATCTCGGCCGCATGTTTGCGACCGACGGCGATGCTGCGGCCGTCGCTCAGTTCAACACCATCTGGGATCGCCCTGGGGCGCCCCGTCGGTTCCGTCGGGTCACGGTCGTGTGGGGTGTGGCCCTCCTCGGCGAGATGGGGCTGCGCACCGGGTTGGCCCTGACCTTGTCGACCGGCCGATTCCTCGCGGTGGCACCGTTGATGGGGTGGGTGGTGATCGGCGCTCTCATCTGGTACAGCGTCAGGGCCATTCGAGCATTCGAGCGCGACGACGCCCGAACTGACCCAGTGGCGGTGGCCTGAACTACCGGACCACACGTGCGAGCCTCTCGGCGTGCGCACGGCTCCGCCGGACCGTCGACGTCGCCAGCGGCGTTCCGGCTGGCGACGAGCCAGGACCGGATTGTCGACCTGGTCCAACCAAAGAACCAAAGACGTAACTTTTCACCCCTTCCGACCGAGGTGAGACACCAAACGGCCAGGCCCAGGGCGAGAGAACTGATGCTCGGCGAGGATGGAGTGAGTCAGCCTCTGTCGGCTAACCGCTACAACTCTTTTGACCTGGACTTACGTGGCGCGCTCGGAGAGAATCGAACTCCCAACCTTCTGATCCGTAGTCAGATGCTCTATCCGTTGAGCTACGAGCGCCGTTGGACCTGAACAGTTGATTGACCTGCACAGTGTCGTTTGACCTGCACAGTGTAGTCCGGCCCCAATTGCGCCGGCTAAGCGATCGGGCCGTGGCCCTCACGTCGAAATTCCCTTCGGGCGCCCGAGCGTGCAAGGCTTGGACGGGACCGATCTGCAATTGCCTTCCTGTCTAGGTCAGTCCGCAACCACTCCGCCCCACAACGCAAAGGCCAAATTACCTTGGACGCCCGCTTCTACAAGGACATCAATAACTTCGCCGTCAACACCCATTGGCTGCACGGCTTCATGAAGTACTACGCCGGCTACGGCATCGTCCTCTTCGCCATCCTGTTGCTGGCGGCCTGGTGGCAGGCCCGATCAACCGGCAACCCGCCCAAGGCCGTTGCAGCGGCTGTTTGGGCCGCCATCGGCGCTGGCGTCGCCTACGGGGTCGGCCAGATCATCTCCCAAGCCGTGGCCCGACCCCGTCCCTTCACCGTGTTCACGCACGCCGAGGTACTGGTGCACAAGGCCAACGATTTCGGCTTTCCGAGCGACCATGCCATCGTGGCCGGGGCCGTCACCGCCGGACTCTTCCTGGTCAACCGGCGCCTGGCCATCGTCTCGCTGATCCTGGCCCTTCTGATCGCCTTCGCCCGCGTCTACGTGGGAGTCCACTATCCGGGCGACGTCGTGGTGGGTCTCCTGGTCGGCGCGGCGGTCTCTCTCATCCTGGCCCCCATCGGCCGGGTACCCCTGGTATGGCTGGCCACCAAGCTCGATCGCGGCCCGTTCCACCCCCTCATCAGCTCGTCGGCGCCGCTCAGACCTAGCCTGGAATCGTCCTCGGCCTCGACCAGGACCCGGGCCGAGCCCAACGTCTGACATGGCCGAGCCCGATAGCCGAATCCCGTCCGACCCGGGCCCCGCCCAGTCCGAGGGCGCCCTACCGGACCCATCGGAGGTAGCCCTTTCCCGCAAGATGTGGCGGACGTTGGAGCCGTACCACGGGATGATCTATTTCGTGCCGGAGGCAGACCAGGCTTACCAAGAGGTGGGTCTGGAGCCGGGACGGATGGGCTACTTCGCGTCGCGCTCGGCTCCCATGGGGGCGGTTACGGCCGAAGTGGTAGTTGCCACCTTCTTCAACTTCAATCCATCCCTGGTCCACAAAGCCATTCCCCGAGCGTGGGAGCTGGCCGATCCGGGAGCCATCATCTGGGCCCGACAGGGCGCTGCAGACCGGGCTTTGCGCCGGTTGATCGGATCCGGCATCGATTCTTCCGATATGGCTGACGCCGCCGACACGGCCCGGGCGGCCGCCCAGGTTTGTCGCCCCGAGGGGCGGCCCCTGTATGCCGGACACGCCGGCCTGGAGTGGCCCGACGAACCGCACTTGGTGTTATGGCATGCAATCTCGCTGCTGCGGGAGTTCCGGGGTGATGGCCATATTGCCGCCATGGTGAGCGAAGACGTATCGGGCATCGAGGCCCTGTTGATCCACGCCGGCACGGGCGACATCCCCAGTTCGGTGCTCCAGTCAAGCCGTGCCTGGCCCGACGCCGACTGGGACAGAGCCCGGGCCGGCCTGGTGCAAAGGGGATGGCTCGACGACGCCGGGGCACTGACCCCCGATGGTCGGGCTCACCGCAGCCGGGTTGAGGAAGCTACCGACACCATGGCCACGGCCCCATGGAACCACATCGGCGAACAAGCCTGTGACCGGCTACGGCGGATAGTCCGACCATGGAGCAGGGCCATCAGCGAGGCCGGGACCTTCGTCCGCATGCCTTCGTAGGTTCGTTTGTCCACGATGTCGTGGGACAGAACAACAGCGGAGAGGGAGGGATTTGAACCCTCGGGCCCGGTTTCCCAAGCCAACTCATTAGCAGTGAGTCCGATTCGGCCGCTCTCGCACCTCTCCTTGCCCAATACTGTAGCAGGTGCCTGTCGCCCGGTATAGTGCGCCACTTCGGGGTAAAACCGCAGGTCAGAAGTCTAAGCGAGCCGCCTCTCTGACTCCGACATGCCTCTCTGTCAGCACCTCGACCTCGCCCGCTTCGGAGACAGCCTTGGACCTGCTAGATCCTCGATTGGCCCAGAATTTGCGTAGAGTTATGAACGATGCCGGCAGTCAGCACCCATTCCCCATCGGCACCGAAGCCGAAGACCCCGTTCAAGCCTGGGTCGTTTTCAGTCGTCGGACCCATCAGGAGCTCCACCACGACCCGCCCTTCAGGTCCAAGGTTCGGACCTGACCAGATCGGAGCGGACGGCCAGATCATCCGGGATGGCCAGGGTCGGGCGATACGGGAGTTCCTCGGCTGGGAGCACGAAGGAAGGACTCGGACTTGCTGGGACCTTCGCATCACCTGTGACGGCCACCGCTGGTTCGATCGCCACTACTCGGCCGGGCAGGCGAGTGCGGCGAGAGACAAGCTCGTGGCAGGTTTCGCCCTGGGCCTTACATTCGATCCGGGGGCGAAGCGGTTCTTAGAATTGCTGGTCGAGCCCGTGTCCGACAGCGCCGAGCCCACCGTCTTCACGGAATGCGTTGAATGGTGGCGGACACACTGGACCACGATCGAGCCGAAATCCCGCAAGGAGACCCTCCGGTACATCTCCAGGCCGATCGTCGAGTTTGTCAGCGGAGCTCCCGACAGCCCGTGGGCGCTGGCGGAATATCTGACCTGGCAATTGTTGCCACCGAAGCCCGAAGGTACTCCGGTCCCGGAGGAGCACAGCGAGGCTCACGACTGGTTGAGCCAGGCTTCCCTTCCTGTCCAAGACGTCGACGCAGCGGTCTGGCAGTCCTACATCGACCGGTGGAAGACGAACACTCGGACGGGCCGTCCTTTGGCTCAGTCGAGCCTTACCCGTCACCTGGCCGACGTGCGCCAGATGTGGGCGTGGGTGTGTGCGACCCACGGGGTAGCCGATCCCTGGCCCCTACTGAAGACGCGTACCCGCTCCTCGGCGGGCGGCCGGCGCGGGTCGACCGTCCGACCGGTTGACCAGACGATCGTCCTCGCTCCGTATCACGTTCGTGAACTGGCTCGCCTATGCGGGGAGTTTTCCTTTGGTCCGTTAGCCGAGGTCTACGTGCTGCTACTCGGAATCGCCGGGGGTCGGCCGGGCGAATCGGCTGGCGTCGACATCCGCGACTTGGACCTTTCGTCTGACGATTGTGAAGTCAGGTTTCGCAGAACCAATCGGCGAGGCATCGACGCCAGCTTCCTCGATCCCGACGACGACGCCGACTGGGGACCACTCAAGGGGCGCGAAATCGAGGAGTCCAGGACGGTACCGATCCCATCCCGAGATGCCGAGCGAATCCGGGACATCCTCGCGAGGACGGCGGATACCGAGGAGCCCTTCGCCGGATGGGATCGGGACAAGTTCACCCGGGATGTCTGGAATCCGGCCCGATCTGAACTCGCCGACCGATACGCCTGCCGGGCCGACTCCGGCGCCATTAAGCGAAAAGATGCAGAGGCATTGCAGGAGGCCCTCGAACGGCTTCGGCTGCACGATCTCCGACATGCGGCCTGCTCGATGTGGCTCAACACGCCGGGCATCGAGGTCAGGGTGGCCTGCGAATGGTCCGGGCACAAGCGGCTCAGCGTGTTCCTCGACATCTATCAGGGACTAATGCCGAGTGCGAAAACCTCGGCGGCGGCAAAGCTCAGCGCTACGTGGTGATGCAATGGGCTGGGGGGCAGCGCTCGTCCCCTATCTCCATCCTGGCTAGCCATTTCTCATACCAGTCCCGGCGTACCCGCTTCGCGCCGTTGGCGAGGCGAATGGAGTGAGGTAACCACGGCTCGCCTCGCGATGACGATTTGTAGGCGGTGTCGAGCGAGATGGAGAGGTCCTCGGCGATGAATACCTGAGGCGGGTCGCCGCGAACGACGGCGTGCGCGGCCACCTTGGGCATCAGCCGCTCAGCCGGGCGAGGTCCTCGTCGGTCCAGAATCCCGGAAGGGGTTCGACCGGCTTTCCTCCGGCGTAGCGCTCTAGGCGCCCTCGTCCCTCGTCCGAGAGCATCTCGATTGCATCAAACAGGGCTAGCGGGCCGGCTGCCCGCAATGCGGTGTCGCCCTCGCTCGGACGCTTCGGTAGGTGGGTTGTCAGGAACACGATCGGGATGTCCTTGGAGACGCCTCGGATTGCCGCCACCTTTCCGAGGGCCTTCCACACTGTGTCGGTGCGCAGCAATCCGCCCCGGTGACTCGTAAATGCGCCTGAGACGTCGAATAGCCACGTGACCCCATCCGCGTCCTTGGCGGTGAAGTTGACCGTGACCCCGGTCTTGAGGAACTTTCGGTTGCGCTCGATGTCCTTGAAGCCGGCATCGACAAGAACTTCCTCGGCCAGCTTCTGGGCCGCCTTGCCCTCCCGGGTGGCTCGGCTCTGAAAGTCCTCCTCGCCGTCAGATGCCGACGGCGGAGTGATCGGTTGCCTGTGCCGCGGTTGTGCAGGGGGCTCATTGGGGGCGAGCGCTTCATCGACTCTGCGCCTGGCTATCTCGACGTATGTGGGGTCTAGGTCGTAGCCGACATACCTTCTATCGAGCCGGGCCGCCGCCACAAGCGCCGAGCCGCTTCCCATGAATGGATCGAGGACCAGGTCGTCCTTGAACGTGTAGAGGCGGATGAGCTGCTCGGGAAGCTCTACCGGAAACGGCGCCGGGTGGCCCACTTTCGTCGCTCTTTCAGGAGGAATGGACCACACGTCAAGAGTGAGCGCCAGAAAGTCCTCGGTCATCACCGTGCTCTCGTGGGGCAACTGGTCGGCTTGGCGTTCCTTGACGCTGCGGGCCCGGTCGAAACGTCCTTTGCTTGCTATGATCACCCTTTCGGTGATATCACGCAGCACCGGGTTGGCCGCGCTCCTGAATGATCCCCATGCGCACGAACCGCTCGCCCCCTCGCCCTTCTGCCAGATCAACTCCCCTCGAAGCAAAAGGCCTAGTTCGTCCTGAAGGATGCGGATAACGTCGGCCGACAGGCTCCGGTACGGCTTTCGGCCCAGGTTGGCAACGTTGACCGCTATACGCCCTCCCGGCTCGAGCTTCTTGGAGCACTCGACGAAGACATCGTGGAGCAGATCCAGGTACTCCAGATACGAGGCGGGGACACCCTCTCGTTCGAGTTCTTCCTCGTAGGCCTTCCCGGCGAAATAGGGGGGTGACGTAACGACCAGAGCGACCGAGCCATTCTCGACACCGTCCATGTTTCGGGCGTCGCCACACACGAACGGCTCTACCACCGGCCTCGGTGGCAGGACTTCTTGGGCGGTAGTGAGCTCAGGCGGGCGGAAGCGACCATAAAAGGGCGTCGCATCGTGGCTCTCGCGTCTTCCGACTCCGAAGTTAGAAGTGGACGTACGACGACGCTCGACCATGAAACCTCCGTTCGAGACTCTAGTTGGGCTCAGTCCTCCGCCCGTGAATCCTCGG
>JBOGIG010000094.1:0-9859 GCA_050742455.1 Acidimicrobiales bacterium | reverse complement strand
TGGCGGGGGCCACCATTTCGTGGCCGTGGCGACGCCGGTAGGAAGCCCGGCCACCCTCCACCCCCAGATGCAAGGTGGTGCGGTAGCCGGTCGCCTCCACGCCGGGAACATCCCGGTCCACCGGAGGATCATTGGCGTGGGCAATGCGCCGCAGGGCATCGATGACTATGCCCGCCTTGAGTCGGCGTTGAGCCATGACATCGACGTGTTGCCACTGGCACCCACCACAACCCCGAGCCGGCTCGCAACAGGGCGGGACCACCCGGTCCGGAGATGGATCCACAACCTCCACCAGACGTGCCCGGACATATCCCTTGGCCTCGGCGGTGATTTCGGCCCGCAGCTTCTCCCCGGGCAGGCCCCCCGGCACAAAGACCACCCGGCCGTCGGGGTGACGGGCGATGCCATCGCCTCCCGCGGCCAGCGAACCGACCGTCACCTCCAGACCGGATTCAACCACCATGGGCTTCAGGCCGGGGCCGCGCTCGGTAGGGGTCCCAGGCGATCGGGGCGGTAAGAAGATGCCGGCGCACGCACCCCAGGACATGATCCGGACTGAGGCTGCTGGCCGGATTGGTGGTCATCTTGGCCACCAGGGCCCCCGCCCCGTTGAACGACCACGGCCCCGATCGGTCCAAGGCCGCCGGGTCCCCCGACGTTGTCTTGGCCGACATCGATACTTCATCGGCATTGAGCTCGGCCACCGCCGGGGACATGTCTACCCGGGGCAGCCCTCGCCGGGGGGACAGCTTCACCCAGGACTCGTAGCGGAAGACGAGCTCGTAGTGCTCTCCCCAGATGGTGAGCACTCTCAAGCACGACGTCGTCCGGTGGAGGGCGGCCGGATGCACGGGCCCATCGGCAGGACCGGAGAAACGAGTGGCCCGGCGCCGGGGGACGTCGGTCGATACCCGAACCACGGCCAGGTCGAGCTCGGGGTCCTCGGTTACTACCACCCGCCCGGTCGCCAGGTCCTGTTGGGACGCCTCGAAGGCCGCGTCTTCCTCACCCCACATCGCCCGGTACCGGTCTGGGTGAGCCAACAGGTCAGGCAGGATCCGGAGCATGGCGGGATAGAGCCTTCCGGCCAGACCGGCTCCCGAAACCTGACGAGCGAATAGGTCCGGATCCAAGGAGGTGATGGCGGGATCGGCCAGGCCGGCCAGGGCAAAGCTGACCCGCCCGGCCTGACGATCGGCAAAGCTGGCGAAATCCCCGGCCCGGGCCACGTCGATGAGGTGGGTGCGCATGGACCACGACTCCTCGGGCCTCACCAGGGCCGCTATCCCCATCAGACCGTCCTGATCGAAGTGATCGTTGGTACAGGCCACGGCGCCGGCGCCCCCGCCCTGCCGGGAGGCCAGGAAGGCGCCCCTACCCCGTCGAGAAGCTAAGAAGTTGAAGACGATGCCGGCCGACAGGTCATGGGCCCAACGCCGAGGAGTGGGCGAGTGGGGCCAGTGCGACAGTGTGAGCACCGTGGTCGGGTTGGTGGAACCGTCCACCACGATATGGGGTAGCCGGCCCACGTCTTCGACGGCGACATAGGGCCAGGACCGACCCGATCGGCCCAGGCCTTTCACCCCAGCTTGTCGATATCGGCCGCCAGTTCGAAGTCGGCCCGGGTCAAGCCCCCGCTGGAGTGGCTGGTGAGGGTGAGATGAACGGTGTCCCACCGGATATCGATGTCGGGGTGGTGATCGACCGCTTCGGCCAGACCGGCCACGTCATTGACATAGGCCATGGCCCGTTCGAACGAGCCCAGCTTGGCCGTCTTGATGATCTCTGCACCCCGGCGCTGCCAGGCCAACCCGGCCAGTGCCTGGGTTATGGCCTCCTCGCCCAGCAAGGTGCGATCGGGAGCATTTGGTGGGCCCATCACAAATCAGAGGTGACCTGATCGAGCAAGGCGGCGAAGCGCTCCCGGGCGGCCGTCGCCCGGGTCGGTATGTGCTCGCTCGGCACCTCGACCGGCTTGTAGTTCTTGAGGACCTGGCGCGCAACGGTCACCTTGTGAACCTCGTCAGGTCCGTCGTAGATGCGGGCCGCCCGAGCGGCTCGGTACATGTGCTCCAGAGGCAGATCGGTGGAGAACCCCAAAGACCCGTGCACCTGGATGGCCCGGTCGATGACGTTGTAAAGGACCTGGGCACCGTAGTACTTGATCATGGCGATCTCGACCCGCGCCGCCGGCGCCCCCACCTGATCCATCTTCCATGCCGCCTGCAGGGTCATGAGTCGTGCCGCGGTCATCTCGGCCATGGATTCGGCCACCCAGTTCTGCACCGTCTGCTTCTCGGCCAGGAAGGACTTGTGTGTGTAGCGGGAGACGGCCCGTTCGCACATCATGTCGAACGCTCGCTTGGACTGACCCAGCCAACGCATGCAGTGGTGGATGCGTCCGGGTCCGAGGCGCTTCTGGGCCAGTACGAATCCGTCCCCCTCATTGCCGATCAGATTGTCGTAAGGCACCCTGACATCGGTGTAGATGATCTCGGAATGGCCCCCATAGGCCCCAAAATGTGGCTCGGGATGCTCCATAGTGGGGATATCCCGGACGATGTCCACTCCCGGCGTGGCGGCGGGCACGATGATCATCGAGCTGCCTTGGTAGGGGTGGACGTCGGGATTGGTGACGGCCATCACTACCAGGAAGTCGGCCACCGAGCCGTTGGAGGTGAACCACTTGTGACCGTTGATGATCCATTCATCCCCGTCACGGGTGGCCCGGGTCGACAACAAGGTTGGGTCGGCGCCCGCACCGGGCTCGGTCATGGAAAACGCGCTGCGCATCCTCCCGTCGAGGAGGGGCTGCATCCAGTTCTCCCGGTGGGCCTGGTTGCCCCCCATCTCCATCCCGGCGGCGATGATCTCGGCATTACCCGAGTCGGGCGCATTGTTACCGAAGATGACTGGGCCGTATGCGCTTTGCCCCAGGATCTCGTGCATCAAGCCCAGCTTGACCTGACCCATGCCTCCCCCGCCCATCTCGGGAGGCAGGTGGCTGGCCCAAAGACCCCTGCCCTTGACCTCTTCCTGCAAGGGCTTGATCATCTCGATAAACGAAGGGTGATCCAGGCCGAGGGTTTCCAGAGGGAATATCTCTTCCCGCATGATGGTCCGCATCCATTCGAGCTTGCTTTCGAACTCGGGTTCGGTAGAGAAATCCCACGCCATGCCGGCCCTCCTAGGCTCGAGCCACCATCCCGGGAACCGGGTCAGCCCGGGAAGGGGACATGCCGACCCTACACAAAGGGTCTCGATCGTGTCAGACTGCACGCCAATGTCAGGTCCATCTCTACTGTCGATCGTCGACGTGAGTGTCCGCTTCGGGGGCCTCCTGGCCCTTGACTCGGTTTCCCTGTCGGTCGAGTCGGAGGAGATCGTCGGGGTGATCGGACCGAATGGGGCGGGAAAGACCACGCTGTTCAACGTGGCGTGTGGATTCGTGGCCCCAACCTCGGGCCACCTCGAGATCGGTGAGCGTGCCGTTAGACGCCTGCGGCCCAACCGCCTGGTATCGCTCGGCATTTCCCGCACCCTCCAAGGCGTCGGCCTGTGGCCGGGAATGAGCGTCCTGGAAAACGTAATGCAGGGGGCCAGGGCTTCACGGGGAAACAACCTGGTTACCTCCCTCCTGGGCCTGGGCTGGGCGAGCCGGTCGGAGATGCGCCTGAGGCAGAGAGCCATCGACCTACTGGGTGAACTCCGGATGGCCGATGTGGCCGACCAAGCCCCGGGTTCCCTGCCCTACGCCCTGCAAAAGCGGACATCGATCGCCAGAGCTTTGATATCCGAACCCCGGCTCCTGCTCCTTGACGAACCGGCCAGCGGCCTGTCCGGTGCCGAGATGGACGAGCTTGCTCAGCTGCTGGAGGTGTGGCGGGGCCGGATGGGCATCTTGTTGGTCGAACACCACATGGATTTGGTCATGTCAGTCTGCCAGCGGCTGGTTGTCTTGGACTTCGGCCGGGTCATCGCAACCGGGGATCCCGAGTCGGTGCAAGCCGACCCGGTGGTGACCAAGGCCTACCTGGGCGAGGACGTAGCGGCCCTCGAAGCCTCGGGCCGACTCGGAATGAGCGACGCCTGAAGTGCTGGAGATAACCGGCCTCAAAGCCGGATACGGCGCGGTAACGGCCCTCGATGACGTCTCGTTCCACCTAAACGACGGGACCATCACCGCCGTGCTCGGAGCCAACGGCGCGGGTAAGACCACCCTCTTGCGGACCATGACGGGACTGGTCCGGCCCTGGGCCGGATCGGTCTCCTACGACGGCCGAGTCCTCACCCGCATGCCGGTCGAAGAGGTAGTGCGCAGCGGGGTGGCCCACGTTCCCGAAGGACGGGGCGTCATCCAAGAGCTCACGGTGGAGGAAAACCTGCGCCTGGGCGCCTTGTGGCGATCCGATCGCCAGGACCGCAGCGATGCCCTGGGGGAGATGTACCGCTTCTTCCCCGCCTTGGAGCAGCGTCGGAAACGGTCGGCATTTACCCTCTCGGGTGGTGAACGCCAGATGCTGGCCATCGGCCGGGCCCTCATGGCCCGTCCCAAGGTCCTCCTCCTCGATGAGCCCTCGCTCGGACTGGCCCCCATGATCACCGCCCGGATAATGAGCCTGTTGGGCCAATTGAGCCGGGACCAGGGCCTTACCGTGCTGCTGGTGGAGCAGAACGCCCGCAGCGCCTTGAGCATCGCCGAGCAGGCCATCGTTCTGTCTCTCGGAAAGGTGGTCATATCCGAAGCAGCCTCGGTGGTCGCCGCCGACGAGGACCTGCGCCATCACTACCTGGGATTTTGATGGACGTCCCAGGCCCGGCCACCAGCTCCACCGGCTCCGCTGTCACCGAAGCGACACAAGGGGGTGATTGCTAGATGCACGATTTCATTTCGTTCACGTTGGAGGGAATAACTTCTGGCCTGATCTATGCCGCCCTGGCCCTCAGCCTGGTCCTCATCTGGCGGGCCACCCGGATCGTGAACTTTGCCCAGGGGGGCATGGCCATGATCACCACGTTCATCGCCGTCACCCTGATCGACAGCCACATCTCCTACTGGCTGGCCTTCGTCATCGCATTGGCCGCCGGGTTGGTCATCGGGGCCGTGACCGAAGCTGTCCTCATCCGCCCTCTGGCCAACAAGCCCCAGATCAACGCCGTGATAGTCACCCTGGGATTCCTGATCGTCCTGGAGGCCATTGCCGGGCTCATCTGGGGCGGTCGCTATCGCTCCTTCCCGGCCCCCTTCTCCCTCACCGGTTTCAAGCTGGGCCACGGATCGTCCCGCATCGCCTTCTCGCCCTTCTCCCTGTTCACCATCGGGGCGGTGGTGGCCATCGCCGTCGTGCTGGTCGTGTTGTTCCGCTACACCTCGATCGGACTCAAGATGCGGGCCTCGGCCTTCGGACCCGAGGTGGCTCGGCTGCTCGGTGTCCGAGTCGGACGAATCCTGACCCTCGGCTGGGCCCTGGCCGCCGTGGCCGGGTCAGTGGCCGGGTTGCTGGTGTCGCCCAGCATCTTCTTGTACCCCAACAGCTTGGACACCGTGTTGATCTATGCCTTCACCGCCGCCATCCTCGGTGGTCTGGACAGTCCGGTGGGTGCCATCGTGGGCGGCCTGGCCATCGGCTTGGCGGTGACCTACGTAGGGGGCTACATGAAGGCCGACCTGGAGACGCTGGCGGCCCTGGTCATCTTGATCGTGGTCCTCATGATCAGGCCGGAAGGCATCTTCACCTCGAGCACCCCGAGGAGGGTCTGATGGCTCTCGGCCGGAAGTTTCCCGGTTTCGCCCGGTTGCCCCGCCAACCGCTGCTTCGCCATCTCCTGGTGGCCCTCCTTGGCGGGATCGTGCTCTACTTCTACAGCTCCTCTGTCGGTCAGTTCTCCGACTTCCAGCTGGCCGAGATCGGCGCCTACGCCATAGTCCTGGTCGGCCTCACCGTGCTCATCGGGCTGAATGGTCAGGTTTCCTTGGGTCACGGCGCCTTCATGGCCATAGGGGGCTACAGCGCCGCCCTGGTCCTCAAGCACCAGCAATTCCCCCTGGTGGTGGTGTTTCTCATCGCCATCGGGGTGTCGGCTTTTGTCGGCGGGATCTTCGGTATCGCCGCCGCCCGGCTGCGGGGGCCTTACCTGGCCGGTATCACCCTCAGCCTGGCCATCGCCCTGCCCGAGGTCTTCGTCCACTTCGAGTCCGTCTTCAAGGGCGAGCAGGGGATCATCGTCAACCCCCTGGCCCCCCCTGCGTGGGCCGGCCCCACCTTTACCCCCGAGCGTTGGTTGGCATGGATAAGCCTGTTTGCCGCCCTCATCATCATGGTACTGGTGGCCAATCTGATGAGAGGACGGTTCGGGCGGGCCTTCAGGGCGGTACGCGACGACGAGATCGCCGCCTCGGTGGCCGGGATCCACGTGGCCAAGACCCAGATCCTGGCCTTCGTGGTAAGCGCGGCCTGTGCCGGATTGGGCGGTTCGCTCCTGGCCCTCGGCAATGGGCTGGTGTCCCCGGCGGGCTACTCGTTGTTGCTGTCGCTGTCGCTGTTGACCGGGGTGGTCGTCGGAGGCTTGGGCAGCATCGTCGGGGCCATCTGGGGCGCCATCATTCTCGTGTACCTGAACCAGTGGGTCACCGACGCGGCGAAGTCGCTCCACTTTTCCCCCACGGCGGGGGCCAACATGTCCAACGCCGCATATGGCGTGCTATTGATTCTCGTGATGATCCTCTTTCCCGAGGGCATCCAAGGTGGTCTGCGTCGCCTTGGGCACATCGTCAAAGGCGATGGTCCCCAAGCTGCGAAACAGCCCAAGCCCGCTCGGCTCTTAGATGCGCTGACCGGACGTTCATCAATATCCAAACAACCACAGGGGGTAATTGATCCATGAATCAAAGACACACCAGGGCAATAAGACTGGTGGGGTTGCTGGCCGTGGCGAGTATGGTGGCCGCCGCCTGCGGCAGCAGCTCCCCGGGGGCATCGAACAGTCCGAATACTTCCAGCGGAACCAACACCGCCTCGGCTCCGGGCATCACCCCCACCACCATCACCATCGGCAGCCATCAGCCCCTTACAGGCGTGGCTGCTCCGGGCTATGACGAGATAGCACCGGCGTCCAACGCATTCTTTCAGTACGTGAACTCGAAGGGCGGCGTGTACGGACGGTCGATCAAGTACAACTACCTGGATGACGGCTACAACCCGTCCAACACCGTGAAGGTGGTACGCAAGCTGGTACAACAGGACCATGTCTTCGCCATATTCAACGGTCTGGGCACTCCCACCCACACCGCGGTGGAGCCCTTCCTCAATGCCGAGCACGTACCCGACCTCTTCGTGGCTTCGGGCTGCCTGTGCTGGGACAACATTGCCAAGTACCCGTGGACGTCGGGATGGCAGACCGACTACGAGGTTGAGGGCAAGATCCAGGGCCAGTACATCAAGAACAATTTTGCCGGCAAGAAGATCGGCTACCTGTATCAGAACGACGACTTCGGCCAGGGTGGAGTAAAGGGACTGGATCAGCAGATTCCGGCCTCTCAGGTCGTCAGCCGTCAGAGCTATGACGTCACCAACACCAACGTCGGACCCCAGATGTCGGCCCTGCAGTCGGCCGGCGCTCAAGTGGTGGTCATGTACACGGTGCCGGCCTTCACCGCTCTGGCCCTCCTCGCCGCCAACACCATCGGCTACCACCCCCAGGTCGTGGTTTCAAGCGTCGGCATCGACCCCACCACGGTGGGCGGCCTGCTTTCGGCCATTTCCAAGGGGGCGACCACCGGCTCCATCCTCAACGGAATAGTGACCGACGGTTACCTTCCGTCTCCCACCGACACGACAAACCCGTGGATCCAACTGTTCAAGAAGATCCACGACCAGTACATCCCCAACCTCCCCTTCGACGGCAACGTCGAGTACGGGATGGGCGCGGCCTACACGTTCGTCAAGCTGATGGAGAACGCCGGGCGCAACCCGACCCGCCAGGGGGTAATCGATACCCTGCGCAAGGGCAACCTGGCCGGACCGGGCCTTGTGCCGTTCCGCTACTCCAAGACCTCGTCAGCCGGGTTCATAGGAGCCCAGATGGGCAAGATCACGGGGGGCAACCTGGTTCTGTCTGGCCCCGTCTACACGGCCGCCGACACCGGTCCGATCTCCACCTACAGTGGTGGGATAACCCCGGTGCCCGCCAGTCTGGGCGGATAAGGCTCGATCCGGGTCAGGAACTGACCGATCAAGCGACAAGGGCGCCCCTTTGGGGCGCCCTTGTCGCGTCCAACCTGGCACACTCGCCTGGCACACTCGCCTGGCACACTCGCCTGGCCGTCCGCCTAGCCGGTCCGCCTGGTCAGCCAGGCAGGTCCGCCTGGTCAGCCAGGCAGGTCTGGCTTGGCCACCCCCAGGTAGGCGGCTCGCAACGACTCGTCTGCCAGCAGGTCCGCCGCCCGCCCGGATTGCGCCACCGTCCCCGTTTCCAATACGTAGCCTCGGTCGGCCCGCTGCAGGGCCTGAACGGCATTTTGCTCGATGAGCAAAACGGTGGTGCCCTGCTTGTTGACCTCGGTCAGCACCTCGAATATCTGGGCCACCACCAGGGGCGCCAGGCCCATGGATGGTTCGTCCAGCATCAACAACCTCGGCTCGGCCATGAGGGCCCGGCCGACGGCCAGCATCTGCTGCTCGCCCCCCGACAGCGTGCCCCCCGTCTGTTTGGACCGCTC
Organism: Acidimicrobiales bacterium; assembly: GCA_050742455.1. Lineage (GTDB taxonomy): Bacteria > Actinomycetota > Acidimicrobiia > Acidimicrobiales > JBOGIG01 > JBOGIG01. Next base: position 1,140 of record JBOGIG010000094.1, on the reverse strand, counting down.
GGCCAGGCGGGGGAACAGGTCATAGACCCGACCGAAGTCCGGCTTGGCTCGCCTGCCCCGGCGACCGCTGCGCCGGTACAGGCCCATCTCGAGGTTCTCCACCACGGTCATGCCGGGAAAGATGCCCCGACCCTCGGGAACCTGGCAAAGACCCAACTCGACCCGACGGTGCCCGGCCACGCGGGTGATGTCCTCACCATCAAAAGTGATCCGACCCGACGACACCCGGCGCAATCCCGAAATGGTCCGCAGCGTCGTGGTCTTGCCCGCTCCGTTAGCTCCGATCAGGGTGATCATCTCGCCCAGCTCGACTTGGATGGACACCCCCTTGAGCGCCTCGACCTGACCATAGTGAACATGGATGTCATCCAGCTCAAGCAACATCGGTCGGCGTCCCCAGATATGCGGCGATGACCACCGGATCGCGCTGGACTACCCCGGGAGGTCCCTCTGCGATCTTGCGCCCGAAGTCCAAGACGGCGACCCGGTCACTTATGCCCATGACCACGCTCATGTCGTGCTCGATCAGCAGGACGGTCACCCCTCGAGCCACGATGAGACGCACCAGAGTTTGCAGACCCACCTTCTCGGCTGGGTTCATGCCGGCCGCTGGTTCGTCCAGCAACAACAGCTTGGGCTCGGTGGCGAGCGCCCGGGCAATCTCCAAGCGCCGCTGGTCCCCGTAGGAGAGATTGGACGCCGTCTCGCCGGCCATGGAGGCAACGCCGACCAATTCCAGGAGCTCCATGGCCTTGGCCTGGCCATCCCGCTCCTCGTTGCGATGGGTCGGAAGCCCGAGCACGGCCCCGGGCACGCTGGTGCGGTGGCGGGCATCGGCTCCGACCATGACGTTCTCCAGCACCGACATGTTGGAGAACAGGCGAAGGTTCTGGAAGGTGCGGGCCACCCCCAAGCGGGTGATTCGATGGGGTTGGCGCCTTCCCAGGCTCTTGCCGTCCAGGGTGATGGATCCGGCCGAGGGGCGGTACACCCCGGTGACCAGATTGAACACGGTGGTCTTGCCCGCCCCGTTGGGCCCGATGAGCGAGAAAAGCTCTCCTTGATTGATTTGCAGGTCCAGGTCCGACACGGCCACTACTCCGCCGAAGCGCACCGTCACCCCTCGCAGTGCCAGAAGGC
>JBOGIG010000093.1:0-4954 GCA_050742455.1 Acidimicrobiales bacterium | reverse complement strand
CAGGCTGCCGCAAAATGAGCTGGCGGGCTGACACGGACCCGCACTCGGGGCCGACGTCGGAGAATGGAATACCGACTATTCGGGTATGTGGAGTTGCACTCTGTAGTTGCATTGACTAGTATGGAGGTATGGCCTACTCCTACCTTCGGCCGAATCGGGACCAGCCGCTCCTGCTGCCACCCGACGTAAGGGAGTGGGTGGGCGCCGATCACCTCGTGTGGTTCGTCCTCGATGTCATAGCCGAGCTCGACCTGTCCAGGTTCCACCGGTTGCACCCGAACGACGGGGTGGGCAGACGTGCCTACGACCCCGAGATGATGCTGGCGCTCTTGGTCTACGCCTACGCGACCGGCACCCGCTCGTCGCGCCGGATCGCCCGGGGTGTGAGGGAGGACCTCGCGATGAAGGTGATCTGCTGCGACGTGGTCCCAGAGCACGACGCGATCGGCCGGTTCCGCGCCGACCACGAGCAGGCGATCAAGGAGGCCTTCATCGACGTGCTCTCGCTGTGCTCGAAGCTCGGGCTCGCCTCGCTGGGCCAGGTGGCGATCGACGGGACCAAGATCGGCGCCGACGCAGCGCTCGACCAGAACCGCCGCGAGCAGGCGATCCGAGACGAGGTCGAGCGGATCATGGCCGAGGCGGCCGCCGCCGACGGTGCACCCACCCAGCCGACACTCGGTGGCGAGGACCCGGAGCCGCCGGCTCCAAGGAGCGGTCGTCTCGAGCGCCTGCGGGCAGCGCTCCGAGAGATCGCCGCTGAGCGGGCCGCACGCGAAGAAGCGGAGAAGGTGCAGACCGAGCGCTGGGCGAAGGATGCCGAGGAGGGGCGCCGGCCCCGTGGCCGGGCTCCCGGTGACCCCGCACGGGCGCTCGTGCGGGCAGAAGCCGACCTCGTGGCGGCGCATGCGAAGGAAGAGAAGGCTGGCTCTGCTCTGGAGAAGCTCGCCGCTGCAGAGCAGGTGGTCCGGGCAGAGCACCAGCTCCGAGAGGCGCGCGACCGGCTCTCCGAGGCGCCGGCGCCCAAGGATCCCGAGGCCAATACGACCGACCCCGAGAGCAGGATCATGAAGACGACGACCGGTTGGATCCAGGGGTACAACGCTCAGGCTGCGGTCAACGCCAACCAGGTGATCGTGGGCGCCGACGTGACCAACCAGGCCAACGACGTCGCACAGCTCCTGCCCATGATCGTCGTCGTCGAGCAGAACGCCGCGGCAGCCAAGCTCACCGATGTGATCGGTACGGTGACGGCCGACGCCGGCTACTGGTCCGAGGAGAACGCCGTGGCTCCGGGCCCGGACCGCCTGATCGCGACGACGAAGGACTGGAAGCAGCGACAGGCGGCGCGAGAGATGGGGACGACCGTCGGAGAGCCGCCCGAGGAGGCGAGCACCCTCTTGAAGATGGAGCACCGTCTCCGCACCATTGAAGGTGCCGCCACCTACGCCACGCGTTCGTCCACCGTCGAGCCGGTGTTCGGCCAGGCGAAAGAGAACCGCGGTGCCCGGCGCTTCATGCGTCGGGGTCTCGACGCCGCCAAGAGTGAGTGGTCCCTCATCTCTACGACGACCAACATCTTGAAGATGCTCACCTTCGCCGACGGACGCTCCCTGGCCGAGTTCCTCGCTCCCGGTCCCTGAGCCGGACCGGTCGTTCATCGAGCCGACGCTCGAGCCCGATCGGGCGCCCAGCGTGCTGCGCGTCCCGCCTGGGAGCGCGTCGATCGGCCAATCTCCTCGATCTCACGGCGATAGTTCGACTTCGGGCAAGTCGCTACCCCTGTCATTCGATCAAAGTCCGCCGCGGTCAGCGAGGCAGCAGGCCCCTTCCACTCGCTATCACCTCAAAGCGCGGCAGGCTGCTTCAAGAGCACTCGGCTGACCGGCGATGGATGGCCAACTCGGTCTCCAGGGCGTTGATCCGGTGCCCGACGGCCACCAACTCGGATCGCTCCCCGGCGCTGAGACCGGCCTCCTCGCCTCGATGATCCGCTCCTGTCGTCGCCAGTTGTACAGCGTCGGACTGATGATGCCGAGATCCCTCGCCACAGCGACGACCTTGCGATCGCCGGCCAGCAAATCCAGCGCTCGTCGGGGGAACTCGGCGGGGTACCGGGTCCTTTGCATGCTGCCGCCTATCCGGACAGCGCCACCAATTTCCAGTATTTGGTCTCCACGGAAGCCAGAGCAGACCAGTCAATCCGAGGTGGCGGCCCCGCACCGTGAGGCCGTGAGCACGAAGGCGGTGGGAACGCGATTGGAGTGGGTGGCGGTCACCGGATGGAGCACGCTCATGACGAACGCCCAGCGGATGAAGACGACGATTGCGGGGAGCTGATCGATCTGGCCGACACCCTTCAACTTGCCAATGTAAAAGCTGTCGAGGCAAAAGAGCTAGCCCCGACCGCCGGTCGCCAGCCATACCCCGAGGGTCGGCCGTCCTAGCGGCGCCGGCCACAAACTCGGTCGCGGCCACCGCGATGGCGTCCGACCTTGTCAGGCGCAGCTTTCTCGTAGCCAGGCCGTGCCCTGCGAGGATCTTTTGCACCGTCGACTTGGCGATCGACAATTCCCCGTCCCCAGACGATCAGCGTGCTGGCGACAACCGACGGTGGGCGCACCGGTGAGCACCCGCTCGACGACGTGGGTGGGGAATGGCCTGGTGCGTCTGGGACTTGCGGCGCTCGTTAAGTCTGACACCGCGTGTCGTGTCCCGAGCACGCGACCAGGGCGCCGCCTTCACGCCCGCCGCCCCCACCACGTTATCTACCGCGGCGCCGAACGCGCGTCACGAAGACGGCCCCGGGCATGCACATGGAACGTGGCGCCCGACAGTAGGAGATACACAGAGAGCAGCCCCGTGAATCCAATGTGGGGATCCGGTTGGGAAAGTATGAAGGTTTGCCATGGGATCATCTCGGACCCTTGAAATCCTAGCATCGCCACGATACAATCTTTGTGCAGTCAAATCTTCGGTCTACGAAGCTCCAGATCGGCGCCTGGCACTGCTGATGCTCCGCCAGGCTGTGCAGTCGCATATGACGGCTGCTCCGGCTCTAGAAAGCTTTGTAGTCGCTCCGAAACGATGATGCGGAGGAGACAATGCATACAAGGGGGCTGAGGCTGCGCCGGGGCAGCGCTAAGCACATCATGATCGGATCCATCACCCTGGGATTGGTCGGAGCTAGCCTTGCTGTGGGCGACATCGCCGGGGCCACGACAATTCCACCTGTCCCGCAAACATCAAGTCGCTTTGTGCCGCAGGCGACAGCCATACAGTCAGGCCTTGTGAGCTTGCGGACGGAAAAGCAGGCCGACGGTGCCGTCCGCTACTCCTACTCTCTACCACATTCATCATTGACCACGATTATTCCCCCATCGGGATTTGCGCCCTTGTCCGCTTCAGCGTCCCAACTTCAGGACTATGGATTTCCGCCCCGGCCAACGTCAGCGGGCGCCTTAGCATCTTGGACTAAGGCTATGAGCGCGTACCGTGATACCATCGTGCCTAACTTGGTATTCGCCAAAGGTGGTCCGTTGTTTTCGCATCCTCTGCAGTCTACCGGAACGAGCCCGCCGGGGTCCACGAGGGGCACATCTCAGCCGGTGCGTAATGGCGCAAATGCAAATTGGTCAGGTTATACTGGAAATAGTAGCTCCCACACACACTGGATCACGGCAGAGGGAACCTGGATGGTACCCAATGTAGGCACCCAATGCGGGGGGTCTTCAACCATGTCGATCTGGACGGGCCTCGGTGGTGTGACCAGTACAGGGAATTTTCAACAATCGGGCATAGCCTTTAATGAAGGTATCCCAGGGCAGGTGTCGCTATGGACCCCCTTTTGGGAGCTCTTTGAAGGTGGGTATAACGTCGGACCTTATGAGCTGTACGGCGCAGGTACAATTGCTCTTTCGATACAGCCAGGCAATGTTGTATTCTCGTCAACGTACTTTGACCGCTCGCTCAACGAGGTAAAGTTCTACCTTGAGAACCTCACCAATGGTCAAGTGGCAGAATATTTTGCTGGTTCTGCGATCACATCATATGACGGCAACACCGCCGATTGGATCACCGAATTCCCCCTCGGTGGGCCTGGTGCACAGTTCCAGCAATTCGCGATTGTTACAGCGTACGATCAAGCTTCCACAGGTCAATGGCTAACCGCAGCCCAGAGCGCTCCAGAGGAGGATTGGGTAAACGGGCTCTTGAATCCAGGACCTCTCGGCTCCGACGGGAAGAGCTTCGCTGAGGGATTCCAAGGTTGCCGCTAACCTCGATCCTCGGGGAGCCGTATTTCAGTAGTTGGGTTGAGGTTCAGCGGGGTGGGAAGCCGAAGCAGAGCCGTCGCCCTCCCCACCAGGGGATCTCGAGGTCGAGCTCGGGAAAGCCAGCATCGATGAGGACCGGCGTGTAGGTGCGCAGCGCGAGGTCGACGCGCACGTGGTCGCCAGGCCGAAGCAGCCATCCCATCGGGTCCGGTGCCACAGACAGCACACCTGTAACAGAGCGCCGGACCTTGGGCGCTACTCGCGGCAGCGCCTACCATTGAAAGATGTTCATTCCCGCAGGCGGGTACCTGCTGAACACCGTTCAATTCGGCAGCGGCCCAGATACGTTCGTCGCCCACGGAGGCTGGGTCGGCAGTTGGGAGCTTTGGCAGGAGCCGTTCCAGCGGATGCAGGAGCGGTGGCGCTGTATCGGCTATGACCACCGAGGTTCTGGAGCGTCGACTGCTCCCGCCAGCTCGATCACGCCGAACGCGCTGGTCGACGACCTGTTCACCGTCCTGGACACGCTCGATGTCGAACGATGTGTTCTGGCCGGTGAGTCACTCGGGGCGCTTACGTGCGCCTTGGCCGTACTTCGTGACCCGACGCGATTTACCGGGGTGGTACTTGTCGATGGTACCCCGGCCGCGGATCGAGAGCGGATGGCCCCACTCATAGAC
>JBOGIG010000092.1:0-6090 GCA_050742455.1 Acidimicrobiales bacterium | reverse complement strand
TCACACCGCTGAGATTGGAGACCCGGACCGGGACGTGGGAGTCGGTGAGCGAGCCGTTGCCCAACTGGCCATCCGAGTTGTCCCCCCAGGCGAACACGGAACCGGACCCATCGAGAGCCAGGGCGTGCAGGCCACCGCCTGCTATGGCCACGATGTTCGACAGTCCCGAGACCTTTGTGGGGACTTCGGAGCGCAATGTAGCTCCGCTTGCCCTTCAACGTGGGGATCATGGGGACGGGCCTGCCGGGCATCGTAGTTATTTGGGATAGACGATCTCGGCCATGGCACCGGCATGCGGCTTGTGGCCCCTGGTCAGTCCATGCGGGACACGATGACCTCCACCACCCGGGCCGGGGCCTGCATGGGCAGGAGATGGCCGACCCGAGGAACCCGGACCAGTTCGGAGCCGGGGATCCGGGCTGACACCTCTGCCGTGGCCCGAGCCGGCACCACCCGATCCCAGGCTCCGGCCACCACCACCGTCGGCGCCGCAATCGACGAAAGCCCCGCTTCGAGTCCATCGATCTCGTCCAGGATGGCTCGCTGTTCGATCACGAAGCTCTGCCACGACCATTCTCGGCGCCGTCGGGCCAGGCGGCCGACAACGCCCACCGAGGCCCATGCCATCACCTCCCCCAGGATCGGGGCGGCGAAGGCCCTGTCCAGCACGCCCATGGCTGATCGGGTCACGGCCGGAGCGAGCAGGACCAGCGATGCCACCCGTTCGGGACAGGCCAGGGCCAGGGCCACCGCCACCGCCCCACCGTAGGAGTGCCCCACCACAGTGAGGGATTCGCCGTCAAGATCAGGTAACTCCCGAAGGAGGGCTTCGGCGTTGCCCGCCGGGCCAAGGGCCGGGCCCGGACTGGACCCGTACCCGGGACGATCAGGAACCAGCACGCGATGCTCACGGAGTCGCCGCCACAGCGGAGCCAGGTCGCCTCCCCATCCGGGCTGTCCGTGCAGTAGCAGGATCGGCGCACCGGTGCCCTGGTCACGAATGAACATGCCGAGACCCTACGTCCCGGTTACCGCGGGGAGAGCTGACGGAAGCGAGACCCGAAACGACGCGCCCCGCCCCGCTACCGACTCCACGCTGGCCTGGCCTCCGTGAGACTGGGCAATGGCTGCCACGATCGACAATCCCAGGCCGGCTCCTCCCCGGCCCCGAGCCGCATCGCCCCGATAGAAGCGTTCGAAAGCCAGCCGCGCCGCTTCGGGGGCCAGTCCCGGTCCTTGATCGGCCACTTCCAGGGTGACCGTCTCGGCCCCGGGGATGACCCTGATGATCACGGGCGTGGCCACCGGGGTATGGGTCAAGGCGTTGGATACCAGGTTCGCCAACACCTGCCTCAGGCGATCCTCATCACCGATTACCACTACCGGGACGGGGGGCACGTCGAGAGTCAGGGGACGATCGTGATCCGAGGCCTGAGCGTCGGCCAGGGCGTCACTTGCGATGGCACGCAGGTCTACCCGATCACGGCGCAAGGGCCTTCCCTGGTCCAGGCGAGCCAGCAACAACAGATCATCCACCAGCGTTGACATCCGAGCCGCCTCGGATTCGATGCGGCTCATGGCCGAGGCCAGCTCGTCGGGCTTTGAAACCGCACCGCGACCAAATAGTTCGGCGTAGCCCCGAATTGATGTGAGCGGGGTACGCAACTCATGGGAGGCGTCGGCCACAAAGCGGCGCAGCCGGGCATCTGACTGGTCCCGACGTAAGAATGCATCCTGGATCTGTACCAGCATGGAGTTGAATGCCGCTCCCAGGCGTCCCACCTCGGTGGTCTCCTCCGTCCTGGTCACCCGTCGGTCCAGATCGCCGGCGGCAATGGCCCCCGCCGCTTCAGTCATCTCGTCAAGGGGGCGCAGGCCCAGGCGCACCACCCACAGGGCCATCAGGAACAATGCCAATAGCACCGCCCCCGAGGCCACCTCCTCGATGATCACAAGGCGGTGCAGGGTCTGGTTCTCGGACTGGAGCGAGGCCGCCACCACCAGGATCACCGAACCATTGCCCACACTCACGGCCTGGACTCGGTATTCAAATCCAGACGCGCCCACCGCCCCGGTGACAAAGGAGGAGGGATTGGATCCAGTGAGATCGCCGGATCCGCCCGGCCCTCGGGACGGGGGCGACACCGAGAGCTTGGCCGGCAGCCGAGGGGCGGGATCGGGGGTATGTCGGGTACCCGAAGGCAGGCGCAGCAATACCGTGCCGCTGGCGTCGAGCACCTCCACATAGGTATCGGGGGGAATTATGGCCCGCAGGGCGGCGGTATCGATCGAGGTACCGGCCACCAGGCTCTGGTTGAGCACCCTTTCCATGGGGCGGCGCGACTGGGCCAGCTGATCGTTTACCCTCACCTCGAGATAAGAGTGCAGGGCCGAGTAGGTAGCCAGATCCGAGGCCAAGAGGCCCAGGCCCACCAGTACCAGCAAGCCCAGGATGAGCCGTTTGCGGAGGGACAAAGCTCAATTGCGGGGCAACCGCAGGCTGTAGCCCACGCCCCTGATGGTCTGGATGAGGGGCGGATCGAAGCAGTCCAGCTTCTTACGCAGGTAGCTGATGTAGGTCTCGACGATGTTGGCCTCCCCGCCGAAGTCATAGCTCCAAACGTGGTCGAGGATCTGGGCCTTGGAAAGAACCCGACGCGGGTTGGCCAAGAGGTAGCGCAAGAGCTTGAACTCGGTGGCGGTCAACTCGACGGTTTGACCCGACCGGAAGACCTCATGTGTCTCCTCGTCCATCACCAGGTCGGCCAGCTCCAATCGGCGCGGGCCGTTTGAAGCCCCGGCCCCAGTGCGCCGGAGCAGGGCCCGGACCCGGGCCACCAACTCATCGAGACTGAAGGGCTTGGTCACGTAGTCATCCCCGCCCACGGTCAGGCCAGTCACCTTGTCCTCGGTGGAGTCGCGGGCAGTGAGAAATATGACGGGTACCTCGATGCCGTCCTGGCGAGCCCGTCGACAAACGTCGATCCCTCCCATGTCGGGCAGCATCACGTCGAGTACCACCAGGTCATAGGCACTCGACGACAGGGCGGACAGAGCGCCCCGGCCATCGCCGGCCGTGGTCACCTCAAAGCCCTCGAAACGCAGGGCGACGGCGAGCAGATCCGAGATGTATGGCTCGTCGTCCACCACCAGGATCCGGCCTGGGGATCGGTCCCGGCCTGGCTTGCTCATGTGGGAATCATGGCCCCCGAACCCGCCGCCAACCGATTGATGATGGGCTTGACCTGGTCGATGGCCAGGGCGAAGCCGATGTTCTGCGCTATCGCCTGGCTGGCGCCGGCCGATTGGACAACGGCCGTGTTCATCCCGATCACCTGCCCGGCGGTGTTGACCAGGGGACCACCGGAGTTACCGGGGTTGATGGCAGCATCGGTCTGGATGAGTCCGGACAGGTGCTCGCCGTTGTTGGTGCTGATGCTACGCCCCTCGGCCGAGATGATCCCCTCGGTGACGCTGGGCCCCCCGGCCAGGGCCAATGCATTGCCGATGGCCAGCACTGTGTCGCCCACCGCGGCGGCGTTGGAACTGCCCAGAGTGACAGTAGGAAGTCCATGGGCACCCACGATCTGCAATAGCGCCACATCGTGGACCGGATCAGCTCCGATGACCGTGGCCGGCACTGGCTTGGTCTGCCCGTGCAGGGTCACCGTCACCGCACTGGCCCCGTCGATGACGTGATTGTTGGTCAACACCTCTCCACTAGACGTGAGAATCATCCCGGTACCGGCTCCCTTTACCACTCCTCCGGGGCTGAAGTAGGTGCCCGGCTGGTAGGCCGTGGTTTGCACTGATACCACGGCTGGGAGCACCCGGGCCAGGATGGCCGCCACATTCGGCGCCGTGGAACTGGTTGACGTCCCCGGGACCCGGCCAGCCGCACTGACGACCTGAGCCGGCGCAACTGCGGTGGGGACGGCGCCTGATGATGTGGCACTGAGCACCAGCTCGGTGGTGCCGGCCCCCAGCATCAAGCAGCCCGCCATGGCCGCGGCGATGGCGGCCCGGCCACGGCGGAGCTTGGCCCGAGGGGGATCTTGGGCCTCATAAGGTAGGTAGAAGGGTGCGCTCATACCAACATTGATACCGGGCCATTCTGGGAATCATATGGGAGCCTCCTGTGCATTTCCGGTTGGCGGACCTCCTTCACCGGCCACCAGCGGAGAGCGACCCAGGAGAAATACCCCTTTGGCCAGGACGAGCATCCCCACCGCTTCCAGGACGATCTCCACCGGGGAGGCGCGGATGGATTCCCCAAAGGCCACCGCTCCTATGACCACGCTCACTACAGGGTCGGCTACGGTCAATATGGGCAGGGAGAACTGCAAAGGAGCGGCCTGAAAGGCACTTTGCACCAGGAGCAGGGCCAGAAATCCCGCCGCCACCAACCCGTAGGGCTGCCAAGTAGTCAGGGTGGCCACCGCTCCTTGCCCCGAAAGCTCGGTGGAGGTCGCCTGGGTCAAAGCCGCCACCAGCCCGTAGGCGACGCCCGACGCAGCCCCCAACAGACCGGCCCGGCGCGGACCGTGGGCGGCCGGCGCGGCGACTATGAGCACAAACACTGGGATCAGGGTTCCCCCACCGACAAATGCCCAGGTCATACCGCTGATCTGTAGCCTTCCCAGGCCCGGTGAGGCAGCCAGGAGGAACAGGCTCAATCCGGCCACCACCTCGGCCGCACCCAGCCATTCCGCCCCTGTCAGCCTCCGGTGGGATATCCTGGCCCCCATAGGAAGGGCGAAAAGCAGCCCACTCACCAAAAGGGGCTGTACCAGCACCAGCGAGCCATGTCCCAGGGCAATGAACTGCAGGACAAATGCGCCGCCGTCGGCCACAAGCCCCAACAACCACACTGGACGCGATGCCAAATTTACGAGCAGCCCCACGCGCATCGAGTGCTCCTTGGGAGCTTGGCCGGCGCTGGTGTGTTGAAGCACCGAAGCCACCGCATACAAAAGAGCGGACCCGAGGGCCGCGGCCAGGACCATGACGCTATGACGATAGGGGTAGACGGAGTGAGAGGCAGAGTCCTGGTGGTATCGGCCAGTATGGGTGCGGGCCACGACGGGGCGGCACGTGAACTGTGCCGTCGCCTGGAGAAGCTGGGCTTTCACGCCGAGACGAGAGATTTTCTCGACGCCGCGCCGTGGGCTGGATGGATAATCAAGAAGGTGTTCGAGTTCCAGTTGCGCTCGGCTCCCTGGGCCTACGAGGCCACCTATCGCCTGTGGAGCCTCGTCCCCCGGCTGTGCGGACCCGCCATCGGCCTGGTCCACATCGTCTTCGGCCGGCGGATCAGGACCTGGGCCCGGCTCATGGAGGCCACGGCCGTGGTGTCCACGTACCCGTTGGCCTCGCTGGTACTGGGCCGGGACCGCCAAAGGGGCCGCCTGGACATCCCCACCGCCACCTTCGTCACTGATTTTGCCGTGCACCCACTGTGGGTGCACCCCGGCGTGGACCTGAACCTGTGCGTCCATCCCCAGTCCGCCGATCACGCCGAACGCGCCACCGGAAGGGAGTCACACTCGCCTGGACCCCTGGTGCCGGAGCGCTTCTCCAGCCAACTACCGGACCGGGATCGGGCCCGAGCGAGTCTGGGGGTCACGCCCGAGACCAAGGTCGTGCTCGTAGTGGCCGGTTCGTGGGGGGTGGGGGACGTGGAGGCCACCTTCGCTCAATTGCAATTGTCCTCGCGTTACCTACCCGTGGTGGTCTGTGGGACCAATCACGCGCTCCAAGCCCGCCTGGAGCGCCATGCCGGCGGTGTGGTGCTGGGCTGGACCGACGACATGCCCGCCCTGATGGCCGCGGCCGACGTACTGGTGCAGAATGCCGGCGGCCTGACTTGCATGGAGGCGTTCGCAGCCGGCCTGCCCGTCGTCACCTACCTGCCCATTCCCGGTCACGGCCGGGAGAATGCGGCACAGATGGACCACAGCGGTGTGGCCGCCTATGTCACTTGCACCCAAGACCTGATCCCGACCTTGGATCGGGTCACCACCCTGGCCGGCCGGAGCATGGTAGCGCGGGGCAGGGCCCTGTTTGCTGGCGATGCAGCCACCTACATAG
>JBOGIG010000091.1:0-34479 GCA_050742455.1 Acidimicrobiales bacterium | reverse complement strand
CCCGATCAGTACCTGAGGTTCAAGGCCGAACGGTCTGCTCCGTTTCACGACCTGGTAGAACTCGTGACCCCAGTGACCGCGCCCCGGGTGGTGGACCTGGGCTGTGGAACGGGGGAGCTCACCGCTTCCCTGCATGGCCAATGGGATGGTGCCCAAACCTTGGGGATCGACAACTCTGCGGCCATGCTCGAACAGGCCGCAGGATTCGCCGGTAATGAGCTGAGATTCGCCGTAGGAGACATCGCCGACTTCCCCCACGGCCTGTCCGTTCGGGACGCCGAGGGGCCGTGGGACGTCGTCTTCTCCAACGCCGCCATGCAATGGGTCCCCGATCACCCAGGAGTATTGTCCCGCTGGTCGCAGTGTCTGGCTCCGGAGGGCCAGCTGGCCGTACAGGTCCCCGCGAACAGCGACCACGTCTCTCATCGGATGGCCGACGAGGTGGCCCACGAACCCAGGTTCATGGAGGCTTTTGGTGGCGAGCCGCCCCCCGATCCGGTCCGGGAGTCGGTGCTGGCCCCCGAGGTCTACGCACAACTCCTCGACGACTTGGACTTTCGGCATCAGACGGTCCGCCTCCAGGTCTATGGTCACCACCTGGCCTCGTCAGGAGATGTCGTCGAATGGGTGAAGGGGACCACTTTGAACCGCTACCGGCGCCTGCTTTCGCCCAATGACTTCGACGCTTTTGTGGATCGCTACCGATCCCATCTCCTGGAGACAATCGGTGATCAAGCGCCCTACTTCTATGCGTTCAAACGGATCTTGATGTGGGCCCGCCGCTGAGGATCACCGGTCAAGGCTCTACTGCGGGTCGCAGGGACTGCCGTAGATAGGGCCGGATCCGCCACGAGAAGGCGTGCACCCCCGGCCCCACCCGGTAGGGCGCCAGCGTGTCGGGACCGCAGCTGGCGGTTCCCAATCCCCGGTGGGCCACATCGAGATTGACGAATATGTCATTGCTGCGCTCCAGTTCGCTCCAGTCTCGGGCCTTCCACAAGGCGTGGGCGTCGTAGTGCCCGACAGTGGAGTGCAGCGCGGCCTGGCGGGTCGGACCATGGGCCTCGTCCCCGTTGGAAATCACACTGATCTCAATCCCGGTGCCTGCCTCGGGGTCCTCGGGTTCCAGCCGCAGCCAGCGGGTCCCGGTCCGACAGCCGTGGTCCTGAGGCATCAGGTACGGCACATACTGGTCGTCCACCGTCGACGTCCAACAGCCCAGCACCGTGCCACTGCAGCGATCAACGTAGTTCTCGTGCGGCCCAAGGCAAAGGCGGGTAAGGCGTTCCAAGCCTCCGTCCAACACGAGGGACACCCCCACCCGGGGCAGGTCATGCCACTGCTTGGGAATGGTGACTCTCTCGTCGAAGACCACGTCGCCGTCGGCCCCGATGGTGGCCACCTGGCGGTGGCGGGCGGCCGGGCCGCCCCGATCGGCCCACCACCGAGTCGTGGAGGAGACCACGACGCTCCCTCTCTTCTTCGAGATCCGCGGTGGGGAGGTACCGAAGTTGAGCCGATCCAAGCCCCAGTTGAGCCAGGACTCCAAAGCCTTACCCGACAAGGCCCACGCCTTGGCCGGGTCGATGGCCAACAGCATCATGCCGTCGTTGTCGGTGGGCGCCCGCCACAGACACAAGGAGGGACCACGCTCGATGATCGGTCGGCCGTCCCGGGATATCGCAGCGATGGCGGGACCGGTTCCAGTCCCCAGCCTCACCTCCAGGCGCCCGCCGGCCGCCACCACCGTTGTCAGCCCGGACCGAACGACAACCGTCGGAGCCTCGGACCGTTCCCTCGTGTCAGCTGATCCCCCGGCCGCCCGGCTCGGCTCGTGGGCCGGGGTCCGGGCCTCCCGGCTCGGCTCGTGGGCCGGGGTCCGGACCGCCCGAGCCAACAGCGCAGCAAGATCGATCTGGTCCCAACCCACCACGTGACCCGCCCGAGCCCAGGGCAAGTCCGACGTGGTGTGGAATTCTACGGTCAGGTGGGCTTCGTGGCCGCCTGCCAGGACGCCCACATCGAAGGGAACGGACACCACGGCACTCGACTGGGGCTCGATGGCGGGCAGAACCATCGTGCCGGCTTGAACTTCGATGCCGTCGACCAGGACCCTGAACGAGGCGCCGACCCAGTCCAAGGTGGAAAACCACCCGGTGTTGAAGACCCTGATGCGTCGTCGGCCCAGGTCGGTGGCCGAGGCGCTGACCTTAGCCGGACGGCCCAACCACTTGTGCTCCCAGGCGGCCGGATGGGGATCCAGGTCCGGTCCCATGATCCCATCGGCCACAAAATTCCCATCATTGGGCTCATCGCCGAACTGGCCCCCGTAGGCATAAATGGTCGAGCCGTTCCGCTCGATTTGGAGTCCGTGGTCCTTCCACTCCCAGATGAACCCGCCCTGCAGACCGTCGTGGGATTCGATCGCAGCCCAATAGTCGGCCAGGCTGCCGTTGGAGTTGCCCATGGCGTGGGAGTACTCGCACATGATGAGGGGACGGTCGCCCCTGCCGCCTCTTCGCGCGGCCTGGTCCATGGCACGGCGTGACCAGTCGACGATGGCGTCAATGGACGGATACATAGGGCACACGATGTCGGTGCATGGGGCAGGGGCGAACAGGTCGCCCATCACAGCCCCCTCATAATGGACCGGACGGGTGGGGTCACAACGGCGGACCCAGGCCGCGGCGGCATCGTGTACCGCCCCATAGCCACTCTCGTTACCGAGCGACCAGGCGATGACACAGGCGTGGTTCTTGTCCCGCTGGACCATTCTGGTGGTGCGGGCCAGGATGGCGGACAGGTAGCGGGGGTCATGGCACAAGGACGTGATCCAGGCGTGGCTCTCCATGTTGGCCTCGTCCATGACATATAGGCCAAGCTCGTCGCACAGCTCGTAAAAGGCCGGATCATTGGGATAGTGCGAGCAGCGAACCGCGTTGAAATTGAACCGCTTCATGGCCACCAGGTCGGCCCGGATGTCGGCCCGGGTAAGGGCCTTGCCCGTTCTGGGATTGTGGTCGTGGCGATTGACTCCCCTGATGTAGACCGGGGCACCGTTGATGAGAAGCCGGCGACCGGCCACCTCGACGGAGCGGAACCCAACCTTGTGACTGACCACCTCCACCAGGCGATCCGACGGATCCAGGAGCGAGACAATCACCCGGTACAGGTTCGGGCACTCGGCCGACCACGCCAATATCTGAGGTAGGCGGACCTCGACAGTGGCGGTGTGACCGGCGAACAGGTAGGGACGAAGGTCATGAGCCACGACCGCCACCAAGGGTTGGGCCAGGATCGGCGACCCGTCCAGATCCTCTACATCGACGCGGATCGTCCAACCCGGCCCTGGTTCGCTCTCCGGCCCGAAGCCCACTGTGGCCCGCGCCCAGAGCAGTCCCACGCCGGGCTTCGCTGTGCCATCACCCTTTGCTCCGGGCTTCGGTGTGCCATCAGCCTCCAGGCCGGCCTTGAGGTGAACGTCGGCCAGGTGCACGGCCTCGGTGCAGTACAAGAACACCTCGCGATGAAGGCCCGCCATCCACCACTGATCCTGATCCTCGATGTGAGAGGCGTCGGACCAACGAATCACCATGACGGCCACCAAGTTGGATCGGCCCGGTCGAAGGTGGCCGGTTACGTCGAACTCGCTCGGCAGGCGCGAGTCCTTGCCCATCCCCACCGCTTTGCCATTGACGAAGACGTACAGCACGCTTTCGGCTCCACCCAGGTGCAACACGATGCGTCGGCCCCGCCAAGCGGCGGGCACCTCAACGCGGGTTCGGAACAGGCCGGTGGGATTGTCCTTGGGCGCCAGCGGGGGTGCCTCGGGAAAGGGCATTGCCACGTTGGTGTAGTGAGGCCGGTCAAATCCCTGGGTGGTCCAGTTCCCCGGTACCTGGACCTCGGTCCAGTCCGAGTCGTCGAGGTCCTCTCGGCCAAAGTCGGACCGCACGGCCTGGGGACAATCCATCAGCCGGAAACGCCAGGTCCCATTGAGGCTTCGATACCAAGGTGATCGGTCCCGGTTGTCGCTTCGGGCCGAGGCGACGCTGGGGTGAGGAACCAGGGTAGGCCGCATGGCGAGGCGATTGACCTCGGTCAGACCCGGGCTCATCCATGTGATCTCGCCGGCCAGTCCCAAGCCGGGCTGCCCTCCCTCAGCCGGGATCGGGGGCACAGGCGTCGGGGGCACAGGCGTCGGAGTCAACGGGCGTCGGGGGCACGGGCGTCGGAGTCGGTGGCATCGGCCTGTTCTATTTCGTCCCTGGGTATTCCGAGGAGGAAAAGTATGGCGTCCAGGTACGGGACACTGACCGAGGTGTCGGCCGCGGCCCGAACAATCGACTTGGCATTGAAAGCGATGCCCAGACCGGCCCGGGCCAACATGTCGAGATCGTTGGCGCCGTCTCCCACCGCCACCGTCAGGCTGAGTGGAACCCCGGCCTCCTGAGCGAATCGCTCCAGGGCCTCCGCCTTGCCTGCCCGGTCCACCACCGCCCCTACTAGGCCTCCAGTGAGGACACCGTGGCGAATTTCGAGCGTGTTGGCCGCGGCATAGTCGATCCCCAACCCTGCCACTAAGTCATCGGTCACCTGGGTGAAGCCGCCGCTGACGATGGCCGTCGCATAGCCCAGGCGCTTGAGCGTTCTGATCAGGGTGCGGGCACCTGGGGTCAGTTGGAGGTGGTCGCGGACGTGATCGATGACTGCGGCGTCTAATCCGGCCAGTAGCGCCACGCGGGCTCGAAGTGCCTCTTCGAAGTCCAGGTGACCGGCCATCGCCTCATGGGTGATGCGCTCCACCTCGGGGCCAACGCCGGCGTGCTCGGCCAACAGCTCCACCACCTCGCCCTGGATCAGGGTGGAGTCGACATCTAGCACTACCAGGCGCTGGGCCCGGTGGTGAAGTCCCGAGGTCTGGACGGCCACGTCGATCTGGAGTCGGGCGGCCTCTGTCCCCAGAACGGCCCGGAGACTTTCGGCCTCGGCTCCCGACACGTCGAACTGATAACTAAAGACCGGGTAATCCGATAGGCGAACGATTCGATCAATGTTGGCCCCCGATGCCCCAATTGCGTCGGCCACCGAGCCCAGCACCTGAGGTCCCAACTCGGCGCCGAGGAGTGTCACTAGCAGGCGTCCCTGATTGAGCGGGAGGGAGCGGGGCGGGGCGGGGCGGGGCGGGGTTGTGTCGGGCCTTATGTCCTCGAACTCGGTGGCCAGCCCAATATCCTGGGCCACATCGGCCAGCGAGCGCCGGGCCGAGTCGCTCACGTCCCCACCTCCAACCAGCACCCCCAAGAGCAGGCGGCGGCGAATGCTCACCTGCTCCACGTCGAGGATCGCCCAACCCAACTGGGCCATGCGGGCCAGGAGTCTCCCGGCCTGGCCCGGACGATCCGGTCCAGTGAACGTAACCAGCAGGTCAGGCTCGGCCATCAGGCCGGTTTCACCTCGGCGTTCAATGACTTGGCCTGACAGATGCCCACCCGGTCGGATATGCCCTTCAGCCGTCGGTGACGCATGGGGCCGAATTCGATCCCGGCATGGTGACCAATCGCATCAACGGCTTCGGCCGTGACCATGACCTGGCCACCCCGGGCAACGTCGGTAACCCGGGCTGCCACGTTCACCACCTGACCCACCACGTCCCCACGACTCACGATGGCATCGCCCATGTGCAGACCGGCCCGCAGCCGCAAGGGGTCGGGCGCCACGCCGAGTAGCTGCAAGCAGGCCCGGGTCCCAGACTCGGGATCGGGGAACGTGCACAGCAGTCCATCACCAAGGTGTTTGACGATCCGTCCCGCCCACTGGCGCACCACCGGGCCGGCCAGGCGATGGTGGTCCTGGATCAGGGCCAGGGCAGCGTCGTCACCATGGGAGTCGGTGAAGGAGGTGAAGCCTTCCAGGTCGGTGAAAACCACCGTGATGGGCTGGGGGTCGCCCCCGCCGGCATCGGCTTGCGACGCCAGCAGTTGCAGGGCGCTCAGCCCAATACTCGACATGCGCGACGGCCGTTGCTCCACCGCCCTCTCCAAGAAGCGCTCCAGAACCTCCGCCGGCGTGGCCGTGGACACGGGCCCCTCGCCTCGGTCCAGCCAGCGCCGGTCGACCAGGCCCATCTCGATAGCCTTGGCCGCCTCTTCGGGATCGCTGCGGATCAGATTGGCCGCCTTGCGGGCCAGCAGCCGTCGCAGGCCTTCCACCGTGGCCGCCCCGGTGGCCCGGGCGAGGTCTGGATCGAATTTGTCCACCCCGAGAAACTAGCCGTCATGTCTCAAGCCCAACGTCGGGCGGCACCTATGCACCGTTCGTCCCATATAGTGCGAAGTTCATTTTGCACAATTCGTATATATGGATTGGGGCCGAAATAAAATGATTAAAGAAAAGAGGATGTACACCCGATAGGGCGAAACCCCTGTTCACACCACGGATGACAGCGTCGGTCCTCCACACACAAAAGGGGTCACAATGAATACACCGAACTTGGCTAAGGCCGTTGCAGCAACCCTATTGGGAACCTCGATGGCTGCCGCTGCAGTCGTGGCCACACAGCATCCCACCGCTACCCCGACCCAGTTCTCCAACGCCGACGCCGTCTTCGGCATCATCCATCCAACCAGTGCCGCTCAGCTACCCACTCTCCCCGGAGTTGGATCGCTACCCGGCCTGGGGTCCCTGCCCGGCCTGGGGTCCCTGCCCGGTCTGGGGTCCCTGCCCGGTCTCGGTTCACTACCCGTCGTAAGTAGCCTGCCCGGCATCGCCAGTCTTGGCGGAATCGCCAACCTCATCCCCGGCCTGGGGTCCCTGCCCGGCCTGGGCTCGCTGCCCGGCCTGGGGTCCCTGCCCGGCGTGGGCTCGCTGCCCGGCCTGGGGTCCCTGCCTGGTCTGGGGTCCTTGCCCGGCCTGGGGTCGCTGCCCGGTCTGGGGTCCCTGCCTGGTCTGGGGTCCTTGCCCGGCCTGGGGTCGCTGCCCGGTCTGGGGTCCCTGCCTGGTCTGGGGTCCTTGCCCGGCCTGGGCAGCGTGACCGGTGGCGGTGCGCCGACATCGAACCTGCCCGTGATCGGCAACCTCCCCGGAGTCGGCAGCTTGCCCAGCCTCGGCAACCTCCCGGTAGTCGGACCCATCGTCGGATCCCTTCCCGGTATCGGCAGCCTGTCCGGCGGATCGCCCACCACTCCCGGCCTGCCCGGCGTGGGGTCCCTGCCCGGCGTGGGCAACCTCGGCGGCATCGTCAATACCGTGCCGGTAGTTGGCCCGATCGTGGGCGGCATAGTGGGCGGCTTGCCCGGCCTGGGCAGTGTGACAGGCGCAGGCTCGTCAACTTCAAACACGACCACCGCGCCCTCCCTGCCCATCGTCGGTTCCCTCCCCGGAGTCGGCAGCTTGCCTAACCTGGGCAACCTTCCCGTAGTGGGCAGCCTCGGCGGCATCGTCAAGAGCGTGCCGGTAGTTGGCCCGGTTCTGGGAGGCCTTCTCGGCGGGCTGTAAGCTCCAACGACGACCTAGCCGTCAGCGACCTCTCGACGAGGCGCAACCGACGCCACCGCGGTGACGTCGGTTGCGCCTTCGTCTTCTGCAGGAAGGCCGATCGGGCTTCGATCGCCGTAAACCTTGACGACCTCACCAGCGGAGGGGGTGGGATTTGAACCCACGGGGCTATTAACCCAAGGCTTTTCAAGAGCCTCGCAATCGGCCGCTCTGCCACCCCTCCCGGGCCCTGGAAAATCGGGCGGTACCGTTTAATTTAGCCGACGAACCTGAGCCCGAAGAGCGGCGATCCATTCATCGGCCTCGTGCCACGAGCGGCTCGCCTCCTCCCGCCGGACTGGACCGTGAGGTCCGGCGGCCGGGTAGGAACCGAGGAACTTGAGACGGTCCATCTGGGCATGAAGGTCCCGCAGGCAGGCGGCCACCACCTCGTCTTCGATATGACCCTCCAGGTCGATGATGAAGCAGTACTCACCCAAGCCCTTCTTGGTAGGCCGGGACTCCAGCTTGGTCAAATTGATGTTGTGAGCGGCGAACTGGCCGAGGATGCCGTGCAGGTTCCCAGGCCGATCGGCGTCCTGGAAGCAAACGATTGTCGTCCGGTCATGCCCGGTGGGCGCAGGCACCCCCGTTCGGTCCAGCACGACGAAGCGGGTCTGGTTATCGGGATGATCCTCTACACCGTGTGCCAGAACCTCCAGCCCGTATAGACGAGCCGAAAGTATGGGAGCCAGTGCGGCCGTGGCCGGCGGGCGGTCCCTACCCACATGGGCCGCGGCGTCGGCGGTGGAGTTGGCGGCCACCACCTCGACGCCCGGCAACTCCCGGGCCAGAAAGCCCCGACACTGGGCGCTGGCGTGGGGAAAGGACACCACCGTGCGCACCTTCTCCAGAGGAAGCTTCTCGGCGGCCATGAGGTGCAGGTGAATGTCGAGGATGATTTCGGACTGGATGAGCAGGTCGGTCTGAAATATCAGGCTGTCTATGGTGACGTTGACCGTTCCCTCGATGGAGTTCTCGATGGCCACAAAGCCCCGGTCGACCTCGCCCGAGCTCACCGCCCCCAGCACGTCATCGAAAGTGGGCAGGGCCACGGGGACCCAGTCGGGTGATTCGGGATGAGCCAGCAGGGCTTCCTCGGTGAAAGTCCCGGGGGGACCGAGATAGCCGACCTTGATCACTGGAGTTCCCGGATGGGCGGAGGGGACCACATCCAGGCAGGATAGTGAACAGCCATGAATGAACCCGAACTGAAAGAGCTGATGGACGCAGTGGCCTCAGGTGAGGTAACCGCCGATCAGGCTGCCCGCCGCCTGCGACGTCTCCCATTTGCCGACCTGGGCTTTGCTCGAGTCGACCACCACCGGGCCTTGCGCCAGGGACTGGCCGAGGCCGTCTACGGCCCGGGCAAGACACCCGAACATTGCTCTCGCATCGTTGCCGAACTGTTATCTGAGCCGGGTGGACCCGTCCTGTTGACCCGGGCCGATGATGCCCAGTGCGCGGCCGCCCTTGCCGCCAATCCGTCGGGGCACCGTTGGCAGGACGGGAGCATGCCAAGCCCGACCGTGTTGTGGAGGCCGGCGCCCCGGCGCCCCGAAGACGTCGTGGTCATCACAGCGGGCACGGCCGACTTGCCCGTGGCCGATGAGTGCATGGCCACTCTGGCTGCCTCGGGCGTCCAGGCCCGGCGCCTGGCCGACTGCGGTGTCGCCGGCATCCACCGCCTGCTGGCCGCCATCGACGAACTGACCGATGCTCAGGCTGTGGTGGTGGTGGCCGGGATGGAGGGAGCCCTGGCCAGCGTGGTGGCCGGCATCGTGGCCGGCCCGGTTGTGGCAGTGCCCACCAGCGTGGGATACGGCGCCGCCCTCGAAGGGGTGACTGCTCTGCTGTCCATGATGGCCTCGTGTGCCTCGGGGGTGAGCGTCGTGGGGATCGACAACGGCTACGGGGCCGCCGGGGCGATCTTGCGATGGCTCGGTCCGGTATCCGCCCAGTGAACACCACGGCCTGGTTCCACTGCTTCGCCGGCATCGCCGGTGACATGGCGCTGGGCAGCCTCATCGACGCCGGCGCTGATCCCGACGAGGTCACTTCCCTGCTCGGTCGACTTCCACTGACCGGGTGGAGGGTGGAGTTCGAGCAGGTGCTGAGGGGTGGCCTGGCCGCCACTTTGGCCTCGGTCTCGGTAATCGACGACGAAATAGTACGTACCTACTCCAACGTTGTGGCCCTCATCGAGCAAGCTCGCCTACCTTCAGAGGTGGCCCGCCGGTCCCTCGCCACGTTCGCCCGATTGGCCGAGGTGGAGGCTGAGCTGCACCGCCGGCCCCTGGGCTCCGTGCATTTCCACGAACTCGGCGGCCACGACACCATCATCGACATCGTGGGCACGTGCGCCGCCTTGGAGGTACTCGGAGTGGAACAGGTGTGTGCCAGCCCAGTAGCCACCGGCCTGGGCATGGTCAAGAGCGCCCACGGCGCCCTGCCCAACCCATCCCCCGCCGTGGTTCGCCTCCTGGAAAACCTCCCCACCTTCGGAAGGGACGTCAACGTGGAGCTGACCACGCCGACGGGAGCCGCCCTCATTTCGGCCCTGGCAAGCCCTCCCTTGGGCCCCATTCCAGCAATGGTCATCTCGGCGTCGGGCTTCGGCGCCGGTAGACGCCTGATCGACGACTTGCCTAACTGCACCCAGGTGGTAATCGGCACGACTCGAGAGGCGAGCCCGGGACTCGTGCCCACCTTCGACGGCAACCAACCGGTCCTGGGCCTCCAACCAGGCGAGGACCTCTCAACAGGCGGCAGCCTCCAACAAGAGGTGTGCACCCTCGAAACCAACCTGGACGACGTGACCGGGGAGACGCTTGCCCATGCCCTCCAAGCGCTAATGGACGGGGGGGCGCTGGATGCCTGGTTGATTCCCATTGTCATGAAGAAGGGTCGACCCGCCCACAGCCTGCACGTGGTGTGCCGGCCGACCGATGTAGCCGTCGTAATCGAGATCCTTGCCCGGGAGACGGGAACGCTGGGAATACGGATCCAACGTCCTACGAGATGGGTCTCGCCGCGCCAGAGCTACCTGGTCGACGTGCAGGGTTGCTCCGTGCGGGTCAAGGCCGGACCCCATGGGGCCAAGGCCGAACACGAAGACGCCGCCCGGGCCGCGGCCGCCCTCGGCCTTCCCCTCCGAGAAGTGGCCCGCCGGGCGGAAGAGACATTTCGAAAGAAATCGCCCCAAAGCTAAAGAAGTTTCGCCCCCCTGCCGATTCCAAACTCATCACCAAGAGGTGTCTGGCTCTGTAGGGGCGCCGGCGGTGTGGCAGTGGGGTAGGGACGTCGCCCCCTGATCGCACCAGAATATTGACAACCGGAAGACAAGACCCCTGGATCCACGCGCCTTGAGGCATGGCCGTCGAGATACGACGAGTTGTGAATTGATCGAGGAGCAGGACAATTGAATAGTCGAGCTGGGGGTTCACACTCTCCAAGGCGTCTCCCGCCTTTCGTCACATCAGCCCTAGCAGTACTCTCCATAGCACTCCTGGTACCAGCCCTAATCGCTGCCACCACCATGAACATCGGCGGCGCGGGCGCTGCTCTTGCTTCTCATGACCACAGCACCACAGGGCCCCATCACGGCGTCGCCACCACGGCTACACCCCCCAATCTTCACTCGGGGGCGGTCACCTCGCCGGTGGTGGCCATCACCCACAGCGCCGATGGCCAGGGGGTACTCGAGGCCGGGTCAGACGGCGCGGTCTACGCCTTCGGCGACGCCACCAATGTTGGTTCCATGTCGGGAACGCCACTCAGCCGTCCCGTAGTGGGAATGGCGTCCACCCCAAGTGGCAACGGCTACTGGATGGCAGCGTCGGACGGCGGCATCTTCAACTTCGGCAACGCCGCCTTCTACGGCTCCACCGGGGCCATGCGACTCAACAACCCAGTAGTGGGCATAGCCGCCACCCCCGACGGTGGCGGCTACTGGCTGGTGGCCTCGGACGGCGGGATCTTCGCCTTCGGGGATGCCGGGTTCTTCGGTTCCACCGGGGCCATGCGCCTGAACCGCCCCGTGGTGGGCATGACCTCCTCCCCCACCGGGAATGGCTATCGCCTGGTGGCCTCGGACGGCGGGCTTTTCTCCTTCGGGGACGCCGCCTTTTACGGTTCGGGCGGGAACCTGACCTTCTCCAGTCCCATCGTGGGCATGTCGACCACCCCCGACGGCGCCGGCTATTGGATGGTGGCGGCCGATGGCGGCGTCCTGCACTACGGCGATGCCTGGCCCCAGGGCGTCAACAGCGGCCAGGCAAGTTCGACGGCCGCCCCTCCGCCTGCGGTCAGCTCGGTCTCCAGTTCCCCTGCCGCCAGCGGCAACCCGGCCAGCTATACCTTCGAGAACACCAACGCCGATGGGACCCCCGTCCGCTACAACGCCTGTGCTCCCATCCACTACGTTCTCAACAGCTCCGAAGCTCCCCCGGGCGCCCTGGCCATGGTGCAACAGGCCATCTCGGCCCTCTCGGGCGCCACCGGCATCAACTTCGTCTATGACGGGGCGTCGAGCGAGTTCCCCTCACTGGAGCGCAACTGGGGCACGCTGGCCAATCCCGCCCCCGTGCTCATTGCCTGGGAACACCAGGGCCAGACCGACTTCCTCAACGCTCCCGGGGACGCCGGCGAGGGGGGCAGCGCATATGCCCCCAACTCGGCCGGCCAGAACGTCTACCTCTCGGGCGCCGTGGCTCTCGATGCTGGTACCAGCTTGGCTCCAGGGCGGACCTATCCCTCGAATTGGGAGCCCTTGTTGCTCCACGAGCTGGGCCACGTGATGGGACTGGGCCACACCCAAGACCCGTACCAGATCATGCATCCCAGCTTCACCGCCAACTCGCCCGACCACTACAACGCCGGAGACCTGACCGGCTTGCGGCTGCTGGGGGCCTCCCAGGGCTGCGTGTCCACCAACTGACCTCACCTTGCTGCGGGCGGGCCGGGGCCTGATCGACCAGG
This sequence comes from Acidimicrobiales bacterium, assembly GCA_050742455.1. GTDB lineage: Bacteria > Actinomycetota > Acidimicrobiia > Acidimicrobiales > JBOGIG01 > JBOGIG01. The sequence goes on along the minus strand of JBOGIG010000091.1, from coordinate 21,963 downwards.
TCCTTGGGGGTCCCCTTACGGCCCTGTGAAGGCGGCCGGTGCGGGCCTTGCCGACCAAAGCCACGGTGCGTGAAGGCCCAGCCAGGTAAGGCGTCGAATATTGCAGAATGACGTCCGGGTCAGGTCACTCATCATCGTCGGGTCTCTCGACAACCTCGTCCTCACTGGGGCTCCGCCTCGGGGCCATCGGACTGGGACTCGCTTCGGCCATATTCGGACTGGCTAGCGCCACTGGAGCCGCAGCTTCACCGGGTCGCGTGCCCACCCTTAGCGATCCCCTGCCCGGGTCAAACCGCATGCCCAACGGATGGGCCCTGAACCCGGCGGGAACCCAGGTCCTGACCAATCGGGGGACTACCGGCGTAGCCGTATCGCCCGATGGAAAGAGCATCTACGCCACCACGTCGGGGATCTTCGAGGAAGCCGTGGTTCACATCGACGCATCCAGCCTGGTCCCCGTCCCCACCCTGGCCTCTGACACCTTCCAGGGGGTGCTGGCCGACCGGGCCGGAAACGTGTGGGTATCGGGAGGCCCGGCCAACGCCGTTTGGCAGTATAAGGCAGTGGGCCCAGCCCTCCTCGACGTGCGCCTGGCCGGGCCGGTGCCCGATCTGCCCAACCTGGGCATTCCGGTGACCGGCTACCCAGGGAACATGACCATGGCGGGCCACTGGCTGGCCGTGGCCGGAAACCTGAGTGTCCCCAACTCACTGGCCCGTAGCGCATCCGGGGGAGCGCCGTGTCCTGGCTCGAACATCTGCTCGGTGATCAACACTATCGACGTGAGCAATCCCGATGCCCTCCACCCCGCCACCCACGCCATCCCCGTGGGCCGGGATGCCTACCAGATTGCCTACCGACCCGGATCGGGTACGGCCCCACCCACCCTGTACGTGAGCAACTGGGCCGATCAGACCAACCCTTCCCGCAGCGGCGGAGCTGGGGTGGGAACCATCTCGGTCGTGAAGTTCGACCCCAACACCGGGACCGGAAAAGAAGTTCAAGTAGTTCCGGTGGGAACCGGACCGACCGGACTCAGCCTCTCGCCCGACGGCGCCACCCTGGTCACGGCCGACACCGGCTCGGACCAATTGAGCGTTCTGTCCGTCGATCCCGCCACTGCCACCCTCACGCGAACCCAGACCATCTCGGTGTCGCCTGGCCCGGGCCAACCACTGGGGGCCGAGCCGGTGGCTACCGCCTTCTCGCCCGACGGGCACTACCTCTACGTGACCCTGGCCGGCCTCAACGCCGTCGAAGTGTTCAATGTCTCGGCCGGGCGCCTGCAGGCCATTCCCCAACATGTGATGGCTAGTTTCAACGGCCATACCCACGCCGTAACCACCGCGGCTAGCTACATCCCCACCGGTTGGTATCCCGACGCCCTGGCCGTGGGCCCCGAGCCGTCGGGAACGGGCCAACGGCTCTATGTGGCCAACCTGAGGGGCCGGGGCGCCGGTCCTGGCTTTTACGGCCAGCTGGAACCACTGGTGGGGTCCTCCACCGAGGGCAGCGTCTCGGCCATCGACCTTCCGTCGGGCTCAGCGCAGCTGAGCCGATCCTTGAACCGCTGGACGTCCCTGGTGGTCAACAACGACCAGATGGCCCCGTTGCTGAGCGCTACTTTTCCCGACCCGGCCACCAACCCATGCCTGGCTGCACCACTACCGGGCGGAGGTTCGGTGCAAAGTCAGGTCCTCTGCGACGTGTCCAAGGGCACGATCAACCCCAAGGACCTACATGTGGTGGTCATCGAGGCGGAGAACAAGACGTTTGACTCGTACTTCGGCGATACCGGGGCGACGCTGCCGGAGGCCAACGCCAGCCCCGTCTACAACCTGTACGGAGCCGCGGTAACAACCAACCAGCACCTCCTGGCCCAGTCCTACAGCGTGAACGACAACTTCTGGAACGAAGGGGCCGAAGCCTCGACACTGGGCCATTCCTGGCTGTCGGGCTCGTACACCACCTTGGACCGGGAACTCACCTGGGGCATGGACTACTCACAAAACCTGCGGGGGCAACGTTCGAACGGTCAGTACGCCGCCCCACCGTTGAGCTTGTCCGGCCCCACCGATCCGGCCGTCAACGCCCAGGAACAGACGATGCTCGACCCCCGCAATCTGCTCATCAACGAGGCCTACCGCGCCGGCTTGTCGGTGCGCTTGCTCGGCACGGACATCAACCCCGGTTCGCCGGTGGCTGCGGCCGGAGATCAGGTGCCCCAGAACCTATGGGGTGAGGCTGGATCGGGGGTATCCAGCGACCTCGCCTGGCCCGACGTTGACCGGGCCGCCATGTTCCTTCACGGCCGGACCATCTCTCACGCCTGGGACCTGCTGGACGGAGCCCCGCCGCCCAACTTCCTAAAGCCCATCGCCTTTTCACAGGCCGACTACCAAAAATTCAGCCTCGATGCTTGGAAGTCTTCGTACCGCACGTGCATGGCCAGCCACAACGGCGACGCCAAGTGCCAGCAATCGATGCCCAACCTGACCTACATGCAACTGCCGGAGAACCACACCTATGTGGTGTCCAACGTGTTGAATCCCCTCGACCCCACACCCCAGTCGATGGTGGCCGACAACGACTACGCCATCGGACAGATCGTCGACGGTCTGTCCCACAGCCCGTTCTGGAAGAACACCATCGTGTTCGTCACAGAGGATGACAACCAGTTCACCGGGGACCACGTCGACATCCACCGCACCTTCTTGCTCACTGCCGGCGGCATGGCCCGAAAGCTCGGCCCGAGCGGCCAGGTGTCAAGTCAGACCGGTTCGTTTCCCTCCATCGACAAGACCACCGAGGTCCTACTCGGCCTCAAGCCGTTGACGTACTTCGACGCACGGGCCGTCCCACTGCAACAGGTCGTCGCCAACCGAACCGGGGCGAGCATGACGCCCTACAACGCCGTGTACCCGCTGGTCCCGTTCCTGGCCGGGCGAACCGACAGTCTGGGCAGCCTGCTGGCGCCCATCGGGATCCCTCCCCTCTTACCCGGCCTGCCCCCCTCGTTGCCGAGCCTGCCAGCACTGCCAGGCTCGTTCACCGGCCTAACCGGGCCGCTGAACGGCTTGCTTGGGCCGTAAGCCGCCCACAGCCTCGATGTCGAGATCGCGATAGGTGAGCATGGGGACGTAGGCCACGCCGACGCTCCGGAAGAACTCCGCCGACTCCTCGCCCCGATCGACCAGGGTGGTGGCAAAGGTAACCTCGACCCCCTCGGCCGTAACTTGTTCATAGGCTCGGCGGATCGAGCCGCCCGTGGTCACCACGTCGTCAACCAGCATGACCCTGGTCCCTGGGCCTATCCGGGCTCCCTCGATCCAAAGGTTGGTGCCACGGCCCTTGGGTTCCTTGCGCACCAGGAACCATTTGCACCGGGCCGCCTGTGCCACGGCCAGGGCGAAGGGAGCAGCGCCGAGCACCAGTCCTCCCACGGCGTCGAACTGGGCTCCCACCTGGCAGGCCGCTCCGAACATGGCGGCAGCCACGAAGCTCAGGTCATCGGCATCGTCCACCGCCAGCTTGGCATCGATGAAGTCCCGACTCATCTCACCCGAGGCCAGCCTGATCGGCTCGGGCAAGCGCAACAGAACCTCGGGATCGGACACGATCTGCAGTAGGCGGGTGGAGAACTGCGACGGGGTCACGATCCGATCGTAACCGGGACGATCCCAAAGCGTCCGTCTGGGTGGGCGAGGGGGGACTTGAACCCCCACATCCTTTCGGACACAGGAACCTGAATCCTGCGCGTCTGCCAATTCCGCCACTCGCCCGGGACAGCGACCAAACCCTAGTCGACGATTGCGGCCACGAACTCGTGGGAAAGGACCGATAGGCTGGTTATGACCATGGGACTAGCGCAGTTCGAACGACGGCTGGAACGACTTGTCGAGGGTGCATTCGCCAGAACCTCGCGCTCGGGCCTCCAACCCGTGGAGATCGGGCGACGCCTGACTCGGGAAATGGACCTGCAGCGCAGCCTAGGGATTCACTCGACCACTGCGCCCAACAGTTTCTCTATCGCCCTGTCGTCTGAGGACATGTCCCGCTTCGAGTCCTTTCAGGATGCCCTTGTCGCCGAGCTCGTCGAGGCCGTACGGGAGCATGCCCAGGCCGAGTCCTACACCCTATTGGGTCCCGTCACCATCGACGTGACGGCTGAGGCCAGCCTCAATCCCGGTGTCTTCCTGGTGGCCGGGACCATGGAAACCGGCCCCGATGGAGGCCCCCCGGCCAACGTGGTCCTACCCGACGGCGCTCGGGTCCGAATCGGACCCGAGCCGCTCACCTGCGGTCGCCTGCCCGACTGCGACATTCCCCTGGACGACCCCAACGTCAGCCGCCGTCATGCCCAGATCGCCAGGGAGGGCGTCGACGTGGTGCTGCGCGACCTGGGTTCCACCAACGGCACCAAGCTCAACGGCGAGCGCATTTCCGAAGCACGCCTCAGCCATGGCGACCGCCTGACCATGGGCGCGATCACCCTGGTGTTCGAGGCCCTTTGAGCCGTGTCGGAATCGCTGCTGAACATCCTGAAGTATTTCCTCATCGCCTTGCTCTGGCTGTTCTTCCTCCGGGTCTTGCGAGTCGCCTGGATCCAGATGTCCGAGTCCCGCCAGGAGGAACGCCACGATGCCGCCCGGGCGGGGCGGGGGCGCAATTTGGCCCGGGCCGCCCTGGCCGCTCCCCCCATCCCGCCGCCACCCTCGCCGGGGGCGCCTGGTGTTGCGCCCGGGACACAGCCTGTCGGGCCAACCGTGCCGAGCCAGCATGGAGGCCCCAACAACTCGGTTCGGCCTCCGTCCCGGGTCCGAGTGGTGGAACCAGCCGAAGTCGCCGGGCTGGTTTTCATCCTGAATGATGAACTGGTACTGGGTCGTTCTCGTGAGTGCGGTGCGTCCTTGGCCAGGGACAACTTCGTTTCCAATCGCCACGCACGGATCTACCGTAACGGCGCCGACTACTGGGTCGAAGACCTGGGCTCCACCAATGGCACCTACCTGAACGCACAGCGTCTGGAGGCGGCTCAGAAGTTGTCCGCCGGGGACCGGGTCCAGGTGGGACGGACCACCCTGGAAGCAGCCCCGTGATCCAACTACGGTCGGGCGCTGCCTCCGACGTGGGCAAGGTACGCCAAACCAACCAGGACCAGGCCCTCCAGGCCGAGGTCCTCTTCGCCGTGGCTGACGGGGTCGGGGGCCACGCCGGCGGCGAGACTGCCTCGCTTATGGCTGTGGAGACCTTGGCCCGTGACTACGCCGGAAAGAGATCGTCGATCGAGCTGACCGCTGCGGTACACCACGCCAATACAGTGATCTGGGAGAAGAGCCTCAGCGATACCTCCCTGCGAGGCATGGGCACCACCCTGTGTGCCCTGGCCCTGATCGTGACCGACGGCTCGGAGAACCTGGCCGTGGTCAATGTGGGCGATTCGCGGGCCTACGTCATGGTTTCGGGCCACCTGCGTCAGATCACCCAGGACCACTCCCTTGTCGAGGAGATGGTCCGGGGCGGGGAGCTTTCCCCCCAGGAGGCGGCCATTCATCCCAAGCGCCACATCGTGACCAGGGCTTTGGGCATAGAGCCCGACGTAAAGGTCGACCTGTGGGAGGTCGCCCCCCATGCAGGGGAGCGCTACCTGTTGTGCAGCGACGGCCTCACCAACGAGGTCAGCGACTCCGAGATGGCCTCGGTCCTCACCAGGGACGCTGACCCCACCCAGGCTGCCCGCCAATTGGTCAGCCTGGCCCGAGCCCATGGCGGCAGCGACAACATAACCGCAGTGATAATAGACATCGCCGAAGTCTCCGGCTCCACCACCGCCGGGCTGAATGACCCGTCCGGGTCCGGACAGGGGGCCGAGTCGGGGTCCCGGCCGGGGGCCGGTGCGGGGGCCGGTGCGGGGGCCGGTGCGGGGGCCGGTGCGGGATCCAAAGCCGCCGACCCGGCCGGTGGGCCCGTCGCTCCCGGTGAACGGGCTAGCGGGCCAAGGGGTAGCGGACCCGCGGTAGGGGACACCACCATGGGTCTGGCAGCACCCGGTCCCACCTCCAGAGGAGCGACCCGGGATCGTCCCCGGCGGCGCATCACTCCCCGGGTAACGATCTTTGTGGCCGCAGTGATGGCCGTTATCGCCGGGGCGGTGGGACTGGTGATCTGGTATGCCGAGCATTCCTACTACGTGGGCCTGGACACCGGTCAGGTAACCATCTACAAGGGCCAGGTGGGAGGGTTCTTGTGGGTCAAGCCGACCGTAGCCAAGACGACAAGCCTGTACGCCACCCAGGTCCTGCCCTCCCGGCTCGACGACCTGCGTCGGGGTATGCCCGAATCCTCCCTCGGTGCAGCCCAGGCCTACGTGGCCAATCTACGCAGCGAAGCCCGGGGCATCACCAACCCGACCACCCCGTCGAGCTACCCCCTGGGATCGATCCCGAACGGATCTACCACCAGCCCGGCCGGTGGCTCAACCATCCCGGCTCCGGTGCCGACCCAATGACGCCACCGAATCGGTTCTGCCCCTGGAGAGCGGGGGTAGACGGCCCATGAACCGCCAGATCCGCCGGCTGGGAATCGCCCTGCTGGTTCTGTTCGCCCTGCTGTTCTTACAGCTCAACAACCTCCAACTGCGCCAGCACCACAAGTTGGCCAACGCGCCGGGCAACGTCCGTACGGTACTCAATTCCTTTGCCGTGGCCCGGGGCGATATCCAGTCCTCCGACGGGGTGGTGGTGGCCAAGTCGGTGCCCAGCAACGATTTGTACAAGTACCAGCGCCAGTACCCAACCGGCCCGCTTTTCGCCCACATAGTGGGCTACGACTCGCTCATCTACGGCAGCGACGGGGTCGAGGCCACTTACGACGCCCAGCTCACCGGGCACAATCTTCCCCTGCGCAACCTCAAGGATCTCCTCGGGCCCCACACCAGCACCGGCAATCTGACACTGACCATCTCGGACCACCTCCAATCCCTGGCCGCCTCGCAGCTGGGGTCCAAGCACGGGGCCGTGGTGGCCATCAATCCGACCACCGGCGCCCTACTGGCCATGTATTCATCGCCCTCCTATGACCCCAACCCCTTGGTGGCGCACGTCTCGAGCACCATCCGATCAGCCTGGAACGCCTATCAGGCCGACCCCAGCCAGCCAATGCTGGCCCGGGCATTTCGTCGTTCCTATCCTCCGGGGAGCACGTTCAAGGTCGTCGACACCGCAGCCGTGCTGGACCTGGCCCCCCAACTGGCCACCAAGTCCTACCCCGTGCTGCGAAGTCTCACCCTGCCCAACACCACCCACACCTTGTCCAACTTTGCCCACGAAGCCTGCGGCGGGATGCTGCCCGAACTACTCAAGGTGTCCTGTGACACCGGCTATGGCCAGATAGGGCTTGACTTGGGAGCCCAGAAGCTCTACCAGGAGGCTCACGGATTCGGTTTTGACCAACACCCTCCTTTGGACCTCCCGTCCCCGGCCGCATCCACCTTCCCGCCGCCGTCGGCGTTCGCCCGTGACTTGCCGGGGCTGGCCTTTTCCGCCATCGGCCAGCAAAACGTCTCGGCCACCGCTCTCCAAATGGCCATGGTGGCCGCTGCAATTGCCGACAAGGGCACGATCATGACCCCTCACGTCATGGCCCAGATACGCGACACCCAGGGCAACGTGGTCGAGACCTACCATCCGCATTCCTGGCTCCAGGCCACCTCGGCCGCCACCGCAGGGACCGTCACCTCCATGATGATCGGGGTGGTCCAGGGCGGGACGGCCACCAACATGGCCATCCCGGGGACCCAGGTGGCAGCCAAGACCGGCACCGCCCAGGGGGCGGGCACCAGCAACACCACGTGGATGGTGGCATTCGCCCCGGCACAGAACCCGACCGTGGCCGTGGCCGTGGCCGTGGAACCCCAACCGAGCTTCGGACCCAACCCCACAGGGGCTGAGATCGCCGGACCTATCGCCCGGGCCATGCTGGTAGCGGCCCTGGCTCCGCCGGCCCATTAGGCTCTGATGCCCATGGCCCCAGAATCACCTTCCGTCTACAACGGGCGCTATGAGTTGGCCAGCCTCATCGCCCGGGGCGGGATGGCCGAGGTCTTTTTGGCCCACGACCTGCTCCTGGACCGGCCGGTTGCCCTCAAGGTCCTGTTCCCCGAGCTGAGCGTGGACCGCGCCTTTGTGGAGCGTTTCCGCCGGGAGGCCCAGGCCGCGGCCAACCTCAGTCACCCCAACATCGTGTCGATATTCGACTGGGGCGAATCGGAGCGAACCTATTTCATCGTCATGGAATACGTTGACGGCAAGCCCCTCTCTCAGGTGTTGAGGGCCGAAGGACCCCTGCTGGCCGACCGAGCCGCAGTAATAGGGGCCGACGTGGCCGCCGCCTTGGCCTACGCCCACCGCCACGGCGTCGTCCACCGTGACGTCAAGCCGGGCAACATCCTCTTGACCGCCGACGGCGAGGTCAAGGTCACCGACTTCGGCATCGCCAGGGCGGCCAATTCCGACGAGAACCTGACCCAGACCGGGGCGGTGATGGGCACGGCTACGTATTTCTCCCCCGAGCAGGCCCAGGGCCACGCCGTGGACCTTCGCTCGGACGTCTACTCGCTCGGCGTGGTCCTCTACGAGATGGTGACCGGTCGAGCCCCCTTTACCGGCGACAACCCACTGTCCATCGCCTACAAGCACGTCCAGGAGGCCGCCCCTCCCCCTCGTAGCCTGAACCCGGCGATCCCGGCCGGGTTCGAGGCCATCATCCTCCAGTGCTTGGCCAAGGACCCGGCCCATCGCTACCGCGACGCCTTGGAGTTGCGCGCCGACCTGATGCGATTCCACCAGGGCCGAGACGTCCTGGCGGTGGCCCCCGGGGTCGCGGGAGCGGGCACCATGGCAACCGGTGTTCTTACCACGGCAGTTGCCGGGGTGGGTCTGAGCTCTGATGCCACCACCGTTACCCCAGCAGTCCCTCCAGGGCCGGGTGGCCCGCCGGGCGGCTTCGGTCCGGGCGGCGGCTTCGATAATCAGGGCCGGCCCAGTCACACCCGCAATTACCTAATCCTGTTGGTGGTGCTGCTCATCTTGTTGGGCGTGGTGATCTTCCTCTTCGGTCGCACACTCGGGGTATTCAACACCTCGGGATCGACATCCACCTTCACGGTCCCCAACGTGGTGGGCCAGACCAAGCAGGCAGCCGACGGTGTTCTTGCGGGCAAAGGCCTCAAGGTGAGCGAGCATGACGTGGCCAATGGAGGCACGCCTGGAACGGTCACGGACCAGAACCCCAAGCCACCCACCTCGGTGTCCCGGGGCGACACCGTTACCATCACCGTGGTCGTGCCGGGACCCAGCGTCACCGTTCCCGATGTGACGGGCAAGTCGGCGGCGGACGCGGTAAACATCCTGACGTCCAAGGGGCTCAATGCCACCCAGAACTCCGCCCCCAGCGCATCGGTGCCCGCTGGTAACGTCATCGCCCAGAATCCCAAATCCGGTGCATCGGCCAAGGCCGGCGACACCGTCACGCTAACTGTGTCGAGCGGTCCGGGTCAGGTGGCCGTGCCCGATGTCACCGGCCAAAGCGCCAGCCAGGCGGGCAACCTGCTCGGCCAGAAGGGCCTCAAGGTGGGCACGACTACAAATCAGCCTTCGACCAGCGTGGCCGCGGGCAAGGTCATCTCCACCAATCCCCCAGCGGGCACCATGATCAATCCCTCCCAGCCCGTCGACCTCGTGGTGTCCTCGGGACCGGCCAAGAACCCGGTCCCCGACGTCATAGGAAAGACCGCCACCCAGGCCTCCAACACCTTGTCCGGAGCGGGGTTCAAGGTCAAGGAACAGACCCAGACGGTGTCGGATCCCAACCAGTACAACACCGTCATCGATCAGTCCCCAACGGCCAACTCTCCCGCCGATCCCGGCTCCACCGTGACCATAACCATCGGCGTGCCGAGTTCGACCACGACCAGCACCTCTACGACGTTGCCGTTGGGCCCGCCGTCAACCTAAGTCCCGGCTTGGGGGGTGTTCGCGAACTCTTTGGGTACCGTTAGGCTTATTTCCGGCACCGAGGAGGATGACGCGGCGACTACATCGATTCCGGGACCGAATCCAAGCGACGAGCTCACACGGATCCTGAGGTGCTGGCCCCGTTGACCACCTCCGGACCTCCCGGTCGTGGGGCGGTGCGCGCCTATGACTGGATCGCCCACCATGCCGACCAGCGGGCGGGCAAGGAGGCGATCCGCGACCTGGCGACCAAGCGCAGCTTCACCTACCGTGAGCTCGATCGGCGCGCCGACGCGGTGGCGGCGCACTTCGGATCGCTCGGCATCGGCCGCGGCGACCGCATCGCGCTGCTGGCCCACAACGGTGTGGAGTACTTCGACATCCAGTTCGCTTGCGCCCGCACCGGTGTGATCTGTGTGATGCTCAACTGGCGCCTCACGGTGAGCGAGCTCGAGTACATCGTGAACGACAGCTCGCCCAGGCTGCTCGTCCACGACGTCGAGTTCGCCCCCGTCGCTCAGGAGCTGCAAAGACTGTGCTCGATCACCGAACTGCTGATGGTCGACAGCGGCTCCCCTGACAGCCCCTACGAGCAGGCCGTCACGAAAGCGGTAGACCAACCGGTCGAGCGGGTCGTGCTCACCCATGACGATGTGATCACGATCATGTACACCTCGGGCACGACCGGCTTGCCGAAGGGGGCGATGATCACCTGCGGCATGAACCTATGGAACGCGGTCAACCTCGGCATCCCGGCCGGGATCGGGCTCGACACCGTCCACCTGAGCGTACTGCCGCTGTTCCACACCGGGGGCCTGAACTGCTTCTGCAACCCGGTACTCCACGCCGGCGGTACGGTCGTCATCCAGAAGATGTTCGACCCCGGCGAAACGCTTCGCGTGCTCGGTGATCCCACGCACGGGATCACGCACTTTTTCGCAGTCCCGGCGCCATACCAGTTCATGATGCAGCATCCGGACTTCGCCAGCACGGACCTGTCGCGCCTGCGGCTCGCCGGGGTCGGCGGGGCACCGTGCGCGGAGGCGATCCTAAAGGCGTGGATCGATCGCGACGTAATGATCTCCCAGGGGTTCGGGATGACCGAGACCAGCCCAGCGTGCATCTTCCTCGACGCGGGTGATGCACTCCGCAAGATCGGCTCCGTCGGCAAGGGGCTGCTGCACACCGAGTTCCGCATCGTCGCCGTGGACGGCTCCGACTGCGCCCCCGGCCAGATGGGCGAGCTGTGGGTCGCCGGGCCGCACATCACTCCGGGTTACTGGAACGCTCCCGACGCCACCGCGGACGCTTTCGAGGGGCGCTGGTTGAAGACCGGCGACGCCGCCCGCCGCGACGACGAGGGGTTCGTGTTCATCGTCGACCGCTGGAAGGACATGTACATCTCCGGCGGCGAGAACGTGTACCCGGCCGAGGTGGAGAACGTGCTCTACCAGCTCCCCGAGGTGGCCGAGGCGGCGGTCATCGGCGTGCCCAACGATCGCTGGGGTGAGGTCGGTCTAGCAGTCGTCGTGCTGAAGCCGGGCCTCACGGTCGACCGGACAACGGTCCAGCAGCATTGCGCGAGGCAACTCGCCAAGTTCAAGGTTCCTGCCGACATAGCGATCGTCGACGCGCTCCCCCGCAACGCCACTGGCAAGGTGCTCAAGCGCGAGCTGCGCGCCCAGTTCGTGGACGCCGGCTCCCCAGCGATCTCCTGACCACGACAGGTTGCCTAATCCTGGTGTAGGGACACTGAAATAGACGCGCGATATGGCTGTTTGTCTCATGGCACGGTGTCACCGCACTAGGCCTCGGTACCGGCTTCAGCTGGGTGGACGAGCGCTGGCCAGGAAGTTGGAGATGATATGGCGACCCGATTCGGTGAGGACCGACTCCGGGTGGAACTGGACCCCTTCGATGGGTAGGCGACGGTGGCGCAGGGCCATCACCACTCCCTCGGCGCTACGGGCCGTAACCTCGACGTCGGGGGGCAGCGAATCCTCTTTGACCACCAGTGAGTGGTAGCGCGTGGCCTCGAACGGGTCGCTCACTCCGGCGAGGACTCCAACGCCTCGATGGTGGATCCACGACGTCTTGCCGTGCATGATGACCTCAGCCGGAACCACTTCGCCCCCGAACACCTCGGCCACGCACTGGTGGCCCAGGCAGACCCCCAGGGTGGGCACGGTGGGGCCGAGGTGCCGGATTACGTCGTTGCTCACCCCCGCGCTCATAGGGCGTCCCGGACCCGGCGATATCAGGATCAGGTCTGGGGCCACGGCCCGAGCCCCGGCCAGGTCGATGGCGTCGTTGCGCCAAACGACGGGTTCGGCCCCCGCCTCACCCAGATATTGAACCAAGTTGTAGACAAAGGAGTCATAGTTGTCGATGACCAAGACCCGAGGCCCCATGGACCCTGACGATACCCGCTAGATTGCCATGGATGGCTACCAAGAAGCGGGCCCGTTCCCGGCGCACCCCGCCGCTCGGCGCCACTGAGGATCTTGCGCCCTCCGCCGCACCTGCCACGGCAGAGTCACCATCGGCCAAGCGGCCCAACCGCCGTCCGGCCAAGACCACGGGGAGGGTAACGCCCAAGGGTTCAGGTCGCACCCCTCCGAGGGCGGCCGGACCTGCCCCCTCGGGGCGCTACACCCCCCCGATCCCCCGCACGGCCAAGGTCAGCCCCAAGTGGGTACCCGTGCTGATGATGTTCCTTCTGCTGGCCGGACCCATCGTTATCATCATCAACTACATCGGGCTGATGCCGGGTGGGGCGTCGAACTACTACTTGCTGGCCGGACTTCTCCTGATCTCCGGCGGCTTCCTGGTGGCTACCCAGTACCGCTGAAGCCTCCCTGCGGCCGGCGGGTAACGAGACTACAGCTGTGTAATTATCCCCAAGTTGTGGACAAGCTGGGGACAAAATGGCTTCGGACTGGTCGAGACAGTAATCCCCTCGTCCCGTCTCCCGGTCGGGAGGTCCAGGCCCTGGGGTCCGGCCCGGGGATCTAGTGTCGGCGGATCAGCCCAGACGCTCGATGATGGTGGCGTTGGCCATGCCGCCACCCTCGCACATCGTCTCCAGCCCATAGCGGCCGCCGGTGCGTTCCAGCTCGTTGACCAGGGTGGCCATGAGCTTGGTCCCTGAGCAGCCCAACGGGTGGCCAAGGGCGATGGCCCCTCCGTTGACATTGACCTTGGACATGTCGGGATGGTGCTCCTTCTCCCAGGCCAACACGACCGAGGCGAAGGCCTCGTTGATCTCCACAACGTCGATGTCGGACAAGGCCAGTCCAGAGCGCTCCAGCACCTTGGAAGTGGCCGGTATCGGACCGGTGAGCATGGTTACCGGGTCCACACCGGCGAGAGCGAAGGTGTGGAATCGGGCTCGGGGACGAAGTCCGAGTGCGTTGGCCTTCTCCTCGCTCATGATGAGGACAGCGGAGGCCCCATCGGTTATCTGCGATGAGTTGCCCGCCGTGACCTTGCCGTCGGGCTTGAAAGCAGGCTTGAGCTTGGCCAGGGTTTCGGGCGTGGTGTCGGGCCGGATCCCCTCGTCGGCGCTGAGCATCTCGTCGGTGTCCTTGCCCTCGTCATCCTTGACGACCACTGGAATGATCTCGTTTTGGAACCTACCCTCGGCGTTGGCCTGGTAGGCGCGCGACTGACTCTGTGCCCCGAATGCGTCCAGGTCCTCTCGGGACAAAGCCCACTTGTCGGCGATCATCTCGGCCGAGATGCCCTGACCAACCAGGCCGCCCACCGGGGCGTAGCGCTCCATGACCTTGGGGCCGAAGGGGAAACCAAGGTCCTTGACCACCGAGGAGCCCATGGGAGTACGGGTCATGCACTCCACCCCGGCGGCGATCACCACGTCGTAGGCTCCGGCGATCACGCCCTGAGCGGCGAAATGGGCCGACTGTTGTGACGATCCGCACTGGCGGTCGATGGTGGTAGAGCACACAGACTCGGGAAATCCGGCAGCCAGGACAGCATTGCGACCGACATTGAGAGACTGCTCGCCCACCTGCATGACGCAGCCCATGATCACGTCCTCGATGAGACCAGCGTCCAGGTTGTTGCGCTCGACCAGAGCCTTGAGGGTTTCCGCGGCCAGATCAGCCGGGTGCCAACCCCGAAGCTTGCCGTTTCTCTTTCCTCCGGCGGTACGGACTGCGTCCACGATCACTGCGGTGGCCATTGCGGCTCCTAATCCTCGGTTGAACTTTGGTCGTGGGTCACCGAGCGCTTCCACGCCCGACTGGACCGATCAGTCAAGAGTTTGACCTCCGCACCAGTTCCCGGTCAACCGGGACGTGGCGACCCGAGCCTTCCCCTGGGCCAAGCGGCTACCGTGAGCGCCATGAAGAACATGGACCGCTGGCTGGGAGACGGTGGCATGGCCATCATCGAGGCCCTCGGAGGATCCTTCACCTCCTACGGGGTGGCCGACGATGGCGGGTGGGTGGAAGCAACGTGGAAGCCCACCGCCCTGGCCTGTAACCCCCACGGCATCGTCCAGGCCGGGGTGCACTCCGTCCTGCTCGACGCGGCTATGAATTTCGCCATCAACTCGGGCCTTGCCGGTCGCGATCGCACCCGGGCCACCCTGGAGATCAAGACCGAGACCATGAGGGTGGCAGAGGCAGACCAGGACCTGACAGTTAGGGGCGAGACGACCCGCACGGCCAAGCAGGTTGCTTACGCCCAGGCTTTCGTGCGCGATGTGCAGGGGCGTCTGGTAAGCCGGGCCACGGCGACCTTCCTCCTCCATCGGGACGGCTAGCTCCGCCCTCGCACCGGGGCGGGGGCGGGGGCGGCCGAGCCGTGCCGCCGACGCAGGATCAGGTGCCGCTCAGGTGGACTTCGGCGATCTTGACCAGGTCGTTCGGGCTGAGCAGGGTGATCCACACCAGGATCGATGAACCGGTGGTGGCGTGCAGATCGAAAGTGGCGACGGATCCTACGCCAGACATCGTGTCGAGCGGCCGGCCCCAAGCGGCCAAGGTCGCCTGGGGCGAGCCAGCCACGTAGACACTTGCGTTCCAGCCCGGCGTAGGGGTGTCGACAACCAGTTTGGCCAACTTGTGGGTGGAACTCAGGTTCAACACGACCCCCACGCCTTCGGCCAGGTTGCCGAAATTGCGGCTTGCATAGGTCTGGGTCACCCAGAAGGTATCGGGATTACCGTCAAAGATGTTGGTTATGCCCGCTCGTTCCCTGGACATGTCAGCCCCGACCGCCGTGTCGAAGGGAATGGCTGAAGAAATGGTCAAGGTGGTGCTCGGCGCCGGGGCCGGGGCGGTGGGCGGGGCGGTGGGACCGCCGCCCGAAGAAGCCATGAGGGTGAAGCCCAAGATGGCCACGGTGACCACTGCCAGGGCGGAGATGGCCCCGACCACCGAGGGGACCCACCTACGCCGGTGAGCTTCGCCGGCCCTCCCCGAGCTTCGGCGGTTCCGGACTCTTCCATTTGTGGTTGATGTGACCTCCCCAGGGGCGAACGAGGTCCCCACAACGCCCGATAGACCCACAGCGTCGGACAGAGCAGTGGTCGGATCACTTCCGCCACGAGCCGAAGGGAGGCCCACCATCCCGGTCGAATCCCAACCCGACGGCCCCGATGTGCTCTGCCCCGGCTCGTTGCCCCCGGTTGTGGCCGACACGTTGGACCCGAAAGCGGTGGCTGCCGTGGTGCCCATGAGATAGTTCGGCTCCAGGGGAGCCAACTTGGGTAAGTGGGCGAACAGTTCGGCGCTCGGCACCACCTGGGGTCCGGGTCCGCTCGGGCTGGTGGCCCAGAGGCTGCTGGCCGCGGCCTGCTCTGATAACACGGCAGCGAACTCCCCGGCGCCGGAAAGCCGATCCGAGGGTCTCTTGGCCAGGCACTGGGCTACGACCTTTTCGAGCCAGGGTGGAACGCCTTGGCACAGCTCCGCCACCGGGGCAGCGTCGGTGCGGATGTGCTTTATGGCCAGAGCCACCTCGTTGTCGGCCTGGAACGGTGGCTGCCCGCACAACATCTCGTAGAGAACCACACCGAGCGAGTACAGGTCGGAGCGCCCGTCGGGCACGTGACCTTCGGCTTGCTCGGGCGAGATGTACCGGGCCGTGCCCAAAGTCACGCTGGTTTGGGTGGCGTCCGGTCCTATGGCCGCCTTGGCGATGCCGAAATCTGCCACTTTCACCGTGTTGTCGGCCGTGATCAAGATGTTGGCCGGTTTGACGTCGCGGTGGATCACCCCGTGGCGATGGGCGAAATCCAGGGCCGAGGCCACCTGGAACGCGACGGCCACGCTGGACGGCACGTCGAGGCCATGGCGACCGTCGAGTACCTGGCGCAGCGTGTAGCCGTAGACCCGTTCCATGACAATGAAGCTGTCGTCCCCGTCCTCGCCGATGTCGTAGACGGCCACCACATTGGGGTGACTTAGGCGGGCCGCGGCGACTGCCTCACGCCGGAAGCGCTCCGTGAAGCCGGCCTGACCGGACAGGTGAGTCAGGGGTAGCTTGACCGCCACCGATCGGGCCAACAGCTCATCGTGGCCTTCCCAAACTTCGGCCATGCCTCCCCGTGCGATGAAGCTGACCAGCCGGTATCGACCGGCCAGCAACCGAGCCACTTGGTAGTAGCCGGTAGAGGTCCCTTCGGTCACGCCCTAACGCTATCCCTCACCGCACCGGGCCCAGGTTGACCACCTAGCCGCCGTTATCTTCATGGTGAGCCACGGCGGCCCGGCGGGCCCCGGGGGCAAGAGCGGGGCCGGGTGGGCCGATCATTGGTCCCCCCCAACGAAGGTCGCGGCGCGCACTCCCCGCAGGGCCAACTCTGCCAGGAACCCCGATGGGTCCGACAGCTTCTGGGCTAATCCTCCGGCGCCCGGCCCATCCAGGGCCTGGCCCGCCTTGGGCGCCGAGGCCCATAGGCCGGCCACGGCGGCGACCACTCCTGCGGCTAGGGCAGGGCGGTCATAGGCGCCATAGACAGTGACATCCCGGACTCGACCACGCCGGCCACGAACTTCGATCCGGATGGCGCCCACCAGACCTTCAGGATGGGGGTTGCGCATCATGGGAAAGAGCCGGGTGATGCGGTCCCGGCGAGTGGCGGCCAGGCGCGAGGTGACCCGCCGGAGGCCGGGCAGGGCCGGCACCAACAACAACGCATCGGGGAGCTGGGCACGGTAACAGTCCCGACCCCCCACCGGATCAGGGAACCAGCACAACTCCCTCCCTGTTCCGGCTTGGGCCCGCACCCATTGGCCATCGCGCCAGTCCAGGCTGCGGCCATGAAGCAGGCGGTGGTGGAGCTGGGCACAACCTGGGCCCCCGGTACCCACCCTGGCCACATGGATCTCCTCAACCTGGTCGTAGATCGAGGCAGCGTGAAGGGCCAGGACACATGAAAGCCCGGGCGAGAAGCCGGCGCCGACCACCAGGTGGCAGCCTGCTCGCTGCGCCGGGGCATCCAGAGCCAAGAGGGCCCTTACGTCCTCCTCGGCATTGGACACCGACACGGCGTGACCGCCCGATTGCAGAGCCACCTCGGCCCATGGGGCGTGCTCGTCCGGATGGGCCAGGATGACAACGTCACCGGGCGCCATGTCCCTTAGAACCTCGGGCCCCACGCCACTGGCCATCCGGGCCGATGGACCCAACGTCCGGACCGCCAACTCGGCTCGGGAGTGGTCCTGTTCCACGATGACCACCTCGTGGCAGGCCGGGCTGTCGACAACGGTGCGGGCCACCCGACCACCCACAGCTCCGGCCCCCACCACAAATGCTTTCATTTCGGCTCCCGCCTACCGAAGGCCGGGTCCGGACAGCTCGCGCCATCCCCCACCTTGGGAAGGCACCCCACCCGAGCCCTTGAACCGCAATGCCCCGGCCACCACGCCCGCCACGCCGAGGGCGATCAGGGCGCGCCGCAAAGTCCTCATGGGGTGCGAGGCTAATCGGGCTGGCCCGCCGCTGGCGCCTCGGTCAGCGTCGCTCCGGGCCGTCTGGCCTGAGAATTTGCATCAACAGGTCAGGCCGGTCGGTGATGATTCCTCGCAGTGTGGAGCAGCCGAGGAGACCGCGCATCTCCGGCTCGGTCCGCGCCGCCCAGGCGATGATGTCGATTCCGCCACTGGCGCCTGCCTCGAGCAGCTCGGTGTCACGAAAGTCGGGAAGGACATAGTCGGCGCCGACCTCCCGGGCCGTGTCCAGGATCTCAGCGGCGCTTCGCCGATCCTCCCACTCCGGGTGCAATTCGAAGTGCTCGGTCAGGCCGCGCATGGACAACAGCCCGGTGGGGACATGGCGCCGAAGCTGGCGGATCCGCTCCAGGACCGAGGGCAAGAACGAGGTGAACAGGAACTGTTCAGGCGAGAAGTGGGCACAGACCGCCTCGACCATCTCCTCTTCGAGACCGTCCTCCTTGAGCTCGCAGTCCACGGCGATGCGGCCTCGGCAGCATTCGACAAAGTCCATCAGCGTGGGGGGCAGGAAACCCGTGGCCACGCCGATCTCCTGCCTGGTCATTCCGAGCACCGGACGACCGTCGATCTCCTTGTCGTGGAAGACGATGATGCCATCCGCCGATCGACGAAAGTCCGTCTCAGTCATGTCGCATCCGTCGCCAATAGCGGCCTCGAACGCAGCTATCGAATTTGGGGGAGCATCACGGTGGACGCCACAGCTGGCGATCACCTGAATGTTCCGACCGGTGCCGAAACCGGCGCGGTTCCGATGGCCGCCACCCGAGAGAGAACCAACCAATTCGGTCACCCGACAACCGTACCGCCCGACCGGCACGTCCCCCAGGGCCTGGCCGGGCACGCGATTGGTGAGCGGGCCAACGGGACAGCCATTTGAGCAGGCGAAAAATATTCCCAAGGTCGGAGCATGTATTACGTCATCAATTGATGCCTAGTAGGATGGTTCTCCAGGAGGTTGCCATGCGTACAACGCTGTCCTTGGACGACGATCTGCTCTTTGAGGCCCAGCGTCTGACCGGCTCCACGGAGAAGACCGCTCTGGTGCGAGAGGCGCTCCGAGCTCTGATCGAACGTGAGAGCGCTCGCCGGCTGGCCCGCCTGGGCGGATCGGAGCCCTCGCTTGCCGACGTTCCCCGGCGTCGGGCTCACCCAATTTGATTCTGGTCGACACTTCAGTCTGGATAGACCACCTGCGGTCCGGCAACGCCAAGCTGACCCGTCTGCTCTACGACATTGCCATCCTTGGCCACCCTTGGGTCGTCGGAGAGGTGGCCCTGGGCAACTTAACTCCCCGAGGCGAGGTCATTGGGCTGCTCCGCCGGCTCCCACAAGCCACCGTGGCCAGCGATGACGAAGTCTTGAGGCTGATCGAACAAGAGGCCTTACACGGGGTCGGCATCGGCTATGTCGACGCGCAGCTTCTTGCCGCGACGAGACTCACACCGGATGCCAGGTTGTGGACCGATGACAAGCGCCTATCGTCAGTCGCCAGACAACTTGGGCTTGGGTGGCCTGCGCCTGCGAGGCGGTGACGTTCAGGCCGGCTCAGAACTCTGAGCGGGCCCGGATGTGTCTGTAGAAGTTCCAGCGATTGGATGTGGTGGGCATCGTCGGCGTCGACGTTGGCGTACGACGGGCCGGCGTCGACAACCAGTACGGCTCTCGGGAGACACATCGTCACCACCGAGGACGCAGCGGCCTGGACGCCGGCTGACGAGTGCTTCAGGTCATGGTGGTTTGAGTGGCGGTGGTGTGACACTTGGGGCAGCGGCCTCGGAACACGATGTCGACATCGAGCAGCTTGAAGCCGTGCTGTTGACTGGCTGTGAGTACCAACCCATCGGTGCCTTTGGGGTTGACGTCGCGGAGGGCTCCGCATCCGACGCAGTACAAATGGTGATGAGCAGCAGTGGTGTTTGGGTCGTAGCGCTTCGGGCCGTCACTGGTGGAGATCTCCAGTACTTCGCCCATGTCCACCAGCTCGTTCAAGGTGTTGTACACGGTTGCCAGGCTGATCTCGGGGAGAAGGCGCTGAGCCTGGCTGTAGACGGCGTCCGCGCTCAGGTGGACGTGTTTACCGGTTAGAACCTCGGCCACCACTCTTCGTTGGGCCGTGAGCCGCCATCCCCGTTCCCTCAATCGCTGGACCAGCTCGCTGATGGTTTCCTCCTCACGCTCCGTTGCCTGACAGTATCTCAGCCAAAGAATTAGATTCATTCTTTCTCTTGACGTATCCTAATACTAGAGATACTCTGTCGTGTTAAGGAGGCTCGGACCGCTGTCGCGTTCCGCGGCCGAATCGGACGCAACACGAGAGACAAGCTGAGCAACACAGCACACGCTTGACAGCAACCACGTCACGGTTACCAGCCATCAGGAGATACCGATGAAAGAGGATAGGGACGACATGTCTGACAGCGGCAGCGAAAGCGAAAACCCGGTAATCCCCTCCCCGGCTCCCACGCCGCATCGTCCCCGGACGAACCGGGACTGGTGGCCGAATCAGCTGAACCTCCAGGTTCTCGACCACCACTCACCTGTGTCCGACCCTATGGGCGAGGGCTTCAATTACGCAGATGAATTCAAGACTCTCGACCTCGACGCGCTCAAGCAAGAGATCTTCGAGGTGATGACGACGTCGCAGGACTGGTGGCCGTCCGACTACGGCCACTATGGGCCGATGTTCATCCGGATGACCTGGCATGCCGCGGGCACGTACCGCATCGCCGATGGCCGGGGCGGTGGCGGCGTCGGCGCTCAACGCTTTGCCCCCCTCAACAGTTGGCCCGACAACGCGAACCTCGACAAGGCCCGCCGCTTGCTTTGGCCGGTCAAGCAGAAGTACGGGCGAAAGATCTCCTGGGCCGATCTGATCATCTTCGCCGGCAACTGCGCCTATGAATCGATGGGTTTCAAGACGTTCGGCTTCGGCTTCGGGCGAGAGGACATCTGGGGGCCCGACGAGATTCTCTGGGGCCCTGAGGACACCTGGCTCGGGGATGAGCGCTACAGCGGCGACAGGGAGCTCGCCACTCCTTTCGGCGCCGTGCAGATGGGCCTCATATACGTGAATCCCGAGGGCCCGAACGGCAACCCGGATCCCCTGGCTTCAGCCAGGGATATTCGCGAAACCTTCCGTCGTATGGCGATGAATGACGAGGAGACGCTTGCGCTCATCGTCGGTGGCCACACGGTCGGCAAGTGCCATGGTGCAGTCCGAGCAGAGTACGTCGGTCCCGAACCCGAGGGTGCACCCCTAGAGGAGCAAGGCCTCGGCTGGAGGAACACCTTTGGTAGTGGCAAAGGCGCGGATACGCTCACCGGCGGGCCGGAGGGCGCCTGGACGAGCCAGCCGACGAAGTGGGACAACGGGTACCTCGACACCTTGTTCAAGTACGACTGGGAGTTGACGACGAGTCCCGCCGGAGCGAAGCAGTGGACTCCCAAGGATCCCTCGGCCAAGGGCACCGTTCCCGATGCTCACGATCCGTCGAAGAGCCATGCCCCGATGATGCTGACGACGGACCTTGCGCTGAAGCTGGATCCGATCTATGCGCCGATCGCGAAGCGCTTCCACGAGAACCCGGACCAGCTCGCGGAAGCGTTCGCCAAGGCCTGGTACAAGCTGTTGCACCGCGACATGGGACCCGTCTCGCGCTACCTCGGCCCGTGGGTTCCGGAGCCGCAACTGTGGCAGGACCCTGTCCCCGAGGTCGATCATGAACTGATGACGGACGAGGACATCGCTGCTCTCAAGGGCAAGATCCTCACAACGGGATTGTCCATCTCCCAGCTGGTCTCCACCGCTTGGGCATCGGCGGCAAGCTTCCGCGGCACTGACAAGCGTGGCGGGGCGAACGGGGCGCGGATTCGCCTTGCACCGCAAAGGGACTGGGAGGTCAATAACCCAGCTGAACTGGCCAAGGTACTGCAGACCCTCGAGCAGATCCAGCAGGATTTCAACC
>JBOGIG010000090.1:0-4438 GCA_050742455.1 Acidimicrobiales bacterium | reverse complement strand
AGCTCCCCGGCCGCTTCGCCGACCAGCCACCGGCGCATCCCCGCGACAATGGCCGACTGGACGTCGAGACCTGGAAGGGCGCACAGGGCCTCGCCGAGGACGTCCGCTACTACGGGGCCTGGATGCGCGGAGAGGCAGAGAGGCGCATCGGTCACATGTACCCGTCGGCCACTCTCCCCGACGGCCGCCAGGCCACCGTCATCGCCTGGATCTGGGCACGCACTGTCACCTGCCCGAACCCCGCCTGTCGGGCAACGATGCCCCTCGTCAGATCGTTCTGGCTTGGCAAGAAGAAGGGCAAGGAGGCCTGGGTCCGACCGGTCGTCGCAGGAGGGGCGGTCCGCTTCGAGATCGGCCATGGGGCATCGGGCCCACCAGTCGAAGGCACCGTCGGACGCACCGGGGCAACCTGTCTGGTGTGCAATACTCCAGTGCCGCTCGCCCACGTCCGGGTCGAGGGCAAGGCCGGCCGAATGGCAGCCGAACTCATGGCCATCGTGGCCGAGGGCGATCGGCAACGTGTATACCTGCCACCGGATCCCGAACACGTCAAGGCGGCAGATGTGGTCAGGCCGGAGAACGTTCCAGAGACCGAGTTACCCTCACAGGCCCTCGGCTTCCGTGTCCAAGGCTACGGCATGACCCACCATGCCGACCTTTTCACCAACCGCCAGCTCACCGCCCTTTGTACGTTCTCCGATCTCGTTGGTGAGGCACGTCAAAGGGTCATCGATGACCGGGGCGAACCGGATTATGCGGACGCCGTGGCCACGTACTTGGCGTTTGTTGTGAGTCGTGTCGCAGATCGCTCAACTGTCCTCTGCCGTTGGAACAACGGTGGCGAAAACATCGAAAGTACGTTCGGCGGGCGGCAAGCTGTCCCAATGCTGTGGGACTTCGGCGAGACGAATCTCTTCAGTGACTCCTCAGGTAACGTCACGGGTGCCGTTGCGTGGGTTGTTGATGTTCTCGCTCATAGGGAGACGCGCCTAGTTCAGGGTGAAGTCCGACAAACTGATGCCCTTGTCGCACACCCAGTTAGTCACCTCATCATTTCAACCGACCCTCCCTACTACGACAACGTCGGCTATGCAGATCTATCCGACTTCTTCTACGTATGGCTCCGGCGCCCTCTCTCGGACACCTATCCAGACCTCTTCGCCACGATGCTCACGCCGAAGACTGCCGAACTCGTGGCTGATCCATTTCGGACCAACGGTGACAAACAGAAGGCCGAGCACCGCTTCGAGGAGGCGTTCGAAGGAGTCTTCGCTAATCTGCGCAAGGTCGCCGACCCCGACTATCCCCTAACCGTGTTCTACGCCTTCAAACAGACCGAGCAGGACGACAGCGGGGTTGCGTCGACCGGTTGGGAGACGATGCTCGCCGGGCTGCTTCGCTCCGGACTTGCCGTCACGGCCACGTGGCCGATGCGTACGGAGCGAGTAGGACGCTTGCGAGACAACGCCAGCAACGCGCTGGCCTCGTCGATCGTCCTCGCCTGCCGTCCCCGTAGTGAGACCGCAGGCATCACCGATCGCCGGGGCTTCCTGGCAGCACTGCACGCTGAACTACCCCGAGCGCTCCGTGAGTTGCAACAGGGCAACATCGCCCCCGTGGACCTCGCCCAAGCCGCGATCGGGCCCGGTATGGCGATTTTTTCCCGCTACGCCAAGGTTATCGAATCGACTGGCGAGCCGATGCCGGTGCGGAGCGCTCTGGCGCTGATCAACCAGGTGCTGGACGAAGTGCTCGCCGAGCAGGAAGGCGAGTTCGACGCCCACACCCGCTTCGCCATCAAGTGGTTCGAGCAATACGGATTCGCCGAGGCCGGCTACGACCCGGCAGAAGGCTTGGCCCGAGCGACCAACGTATCGGTCAAGGGCCTCGAAGACGCTGGGATCCTCCTCGCCAGGGCAGGACGGGTGCGACTGCTGCGCCGGGCGGAGCTGGCAGAAGGCTGGGATCCGACAAGCGATGCACGGGTACCGGTTTGGGAGGTAACCCAACACCTCGTAAAAGCCGTGTGGGACGGAGGCAGTGAAGCGGTTGCGGCCGACCTCGTCCGCCGTATCGGGGGGCTCGGTGATGCGGCCCGTGACCTCGCCTACCGGCTCTACGCAATCTGCGAGCGTCGTAGTTGGGCCGAGGACGCCTTGGGCTTCAACGCGCTCGTCACCTCTTGGCCGGAGATCGCCCGGCGTGCCGCCGCCCCACGAGAAGCCATGCAGCCAGAGTTGACGCCGTGAGCCAGACCCACTATCAGGTGCGCGATGACAAGGCCCTCTACGAGGGCCGCAAGCTGGCTGAGTGGGTACCAGAGATCGTGGAAGCCATCGTGGCTGCGAGCAACCCATTACAGGTGATCCTGTTCGGGTCGGTGGCCCGAGGTGACGATGGGCCGGACTCCGACATCGACCTGATGGTCGTGCTCCCGTCGCTGGATTACACCAAGCGACGGGAGTGGGAGGCTGAACTCGGCGGGGTGGTGAGCCCTCGGGTACCGGTACAGATCTTCGTCACCGACGAACGGGAGTGCTACCGCCGACGCGACGTCATCGGTTCGATGCACTACTGGCCGATTCGCGAAGGACGGGTCGTCTATGCCCGAGCTACCTGACAACAACCACGACGAGGCCCGCCGCTGGCTTGGTAATGTCGAGGATGACCTCGCTTCGATGCGCGCCGTTCAGCGGGATAGCGACTCGCCTCGCCGGATGGTCTGCTTCCTGGCTCACCTTGTCGTCGAGAAGGCGCTGAAGGCAACCCTCATCGACGCTGAGTTCCCGTTCGCCAAGACCCACAACCTGTTGGAGTTGTACGACACCTGCCGCAGCGCTGGCCGTCTGCCCAACGTCGACAGCGAAGCCCTCAAGCAGCTCAACCCGTGGACCATCGACGGCCGCTACGCCGACGATCTGGTCCAAGCCGACCGCGGTATCGCCGACCACCTCGCCGGCTTTG
Source organism: Acidimicrobiales bacterium (assembly GCA_050742455.1). Lineage (GTDB taxonomy): Bacteria > Actinomycetota > Acidimicrobiia > Acidimicrobiales > JBOGIG01 > JBOGIG01. The sequence continues at coordinate 1,474 of JBOGIG010000090.1, read as the reverse complement.
CCGCACAGCTCGTGGCCTCGGTCCGATCTGAACTGGAGACCGACCGTGGCGACGAGTAACCGCGAGCGTGTCGGGCGGGCTTTCGAGGCGTTCGCCGAAGGCCTGGGACCTTTCGTCGATCGCCAGATGCGCTCGGTGCATGGGGAGGGCTGGATCGAGGGTTTCGGAGACTCAGGACCACGGGGATCAGCACCGGGATCGCTCCGAGATCCGGCCTTTGATCTGAAGGTGATGGCCGAAGCGTGGGATTCTGCGTTTCGCAATCGCCTCACCCGCTCGGACCGCAATCTTGTCTTCGAGCTGCGCGACATACGCAACCGCTGGGCCCACAACGACGCCTTCAGCGCCGACGACACCTACCGGGCTCTCGACTCGATCGAACGCCTGTTGATCTCGGCGGATGCGACCGAGGCCGAATCCATAGGGCGCTCCAAGACCGAACTCATGCGCCTGCGTTATGAGACCGAGGCTCGCAAGGCCATCACTCTGTCTCCGGCGACCACTGGCGCGGTGGCCGGGCTCCGTCCGTGGCGGGAGGTGATCGCCCCCCACGACGACGTTGCCCAAGGCCGCTACGGACTGGCCGAGTTCGCCGCCGATCTCCACCAAGTGGCCTCCGGCGCCGGTGGCGCGGAGTACTCCGATCCGGTCGAGTTCTTCCGACGCACGTACCTGACCGAAGGGCTGCGCCAGCTCATCTCCGAGGCTACCCGGCGCTTGACCGGAGCAGGCGGTGTTCCGGTTGTGGATCTGCAGACCACCTTCGGTGGCGGCAAGACCCACACCTTGATCGCACTCTGGCACCTGTGCTCAGCCACGCCTCTCGACCGGCTTCCCCAAGAGCTGGCTGACCTTGTCCGAGCGACGGGGGTGGACACGCTGCCGCCGGTGAAGCGCGCCGCGCTCGTCGGGACGCGACTTGCCCCCGGCCAGCGATCGGTCAAGCCCGACGGCACCGAGGTGGCCACCCTCTGGGGGGAGCTCGCCTTTCAGCTTGCCGGCCAGGAAGGCTATGCCCTGGTCGCCGACGCCGACCGGACCGGCACGAACCCGGGTGACGCCCTGGCAGAGCTACTCAGCGCCTGCGCACCCTGTCTCATCCTCGTGGACGAGTGGGTGGCTTATGCCCGACAGCTCTATGCCACCGACGAGCGTCTGGTGGGCGGCAGCTTCGAAGCTCATGTCAGCTTCGCCCAGGCACTAACCGAGGCGTCGAGGGCCATCGATCAGGCGCTCCTCGTCGTTAGCCTTCCCGCTTCGGTCTCCACCGAGCCGGGAGGCCCCGGCGCGAAGGGCTCTGGGGGGTCGAGCATCGAGCTCGGGGGACCGGGCGGGGCAGAAGCACTTCGCCGGCTTCGCAGCGTCATCGGCCGGGTCGAATCCTCATGGCGGCCGGCCTCGGCAGAGGAAGGCTTCGAGATCGTCCGGCGCCGGCTGTTCCGGCCGATCGAGACCGATCGGTTGGCCGATCGCG
>JBOGIG010000089.1:0-3232 GCA_050742455.1 Acidimicrobiales bacterium | reverse complement strand
AGCAGCCGGGCAACGTGGGCGGTAGAGGAGTCCGGTCCCCCCGAGGCGGAGCCGTCGAAGAGTCCCATGACCCCTTCGACCACCAGCACGCCCCCCTCGCCAGCCCAGGCCGGCGCCCCAGCCCGGGCGGCCAATGGCGCCATGGCCTCCGGTCCGCAGATCCACGGGTCCAGGTTGCGCCCGGGCCGACCGGTGGCCAGACAGTGATAGCCGGGATCGATGAAGTCGGGGCCTATTTTGGCTGAGGCCACGCTGGTACCGGCCGCCGACAGGGCGGCCATTAGGCCAGTGGCCACCGTTGTCTTACCCACCCCGGAGTGGGTACCGGCGATGACCAAGCGCGGCCCCAGCCTCGACATGGTCAGTACTCGATGCCCTTCTTGGCCACAATGCCCTGGTCGTAGGCATGCTTGACCTTTCGCATCTCGGTGACAGTGTCGGCCACGGCGATCAACTCCTCGGGTGCATCCCGTCCGGTAATCACGACGTTGGTCTTGGGCGCCCGGCCCACCACCCCGTCCACCACATCCTGAGCCGATACCCAGCCGTACTTCACGGCGTATGTGAGCTCATCGAGGATCAAAAGGTCGAAGTCCCCCGAGGCCAGCTTGTCCCTGGCCACCTCCCAGGCGTGGCGACCCTTGGCCGCCGTCTCGTCCAGGTCGGTCGACTCCCAGGTGAAGCCGTCGCCCAATGTGTGCCACTCGATGCCCAGGTGATCGGCCAACTTGCGCTCGCCCACTTTCCATTTTCCGCTTTTGATGAACTGGACCACCCCTACGGTCCAGCCCCGGGCCCACCCTCTTCCCATTACTCCGAAGGCGGCCGAGGACTTGCCCTTCCCGTAGCCGGTGTTTACGAGGACGATCGACTGGGCGCGGGCCATGACATGCAAGGTAGTGGCCAGGACGAGACGCCACCTCCCAACAAGACGCCATCTCCCGACAAGAGTCGAAGGACCGACAAGGCGAGAGGGGAGCCTGTGTGCTAAGAAAGGCCCATGAGAGTGCACATAGCACTGGAAGATGACCTCATCGCCGAGCTGGACCGTCGAGTGGGGCCTCGCCGTCGGAGTGCTTTTATTGCCGAGATGGTGCGCCGAGGATTGGAAGACGAACTGCGCTGGGAAGACATCGAGGGTGCCGTCGGCCAATTGTCTGACGTAGGACATGAGTGGGACGATGACCCTGCGGCATGGGTACGGGCCCAGCGGCGGGGCGACAGCCGAAGAACCGGCTGAGGTGAGCCGCCTCCTCCTGGATTCGACCGTATTGATCGATGCGTTACGGGGCCGATCGGCGGCTTCCCGGCTGACGGGCCTGAGGAGGGTAGGGACCGAGCCGTGGGTCTGTGCTGTTTCGGTCGAGGAGATCTGGAGGGGGTTGCGCCCCAGCGAAGAGCCGTTGGCCCGTCGCCTGTTCAAAGGACTGCGAGTAGCACCGCTCGGAGTTGCCGAAGGCATGTTGGCCGGAAGATGGAGACGTGAGTTCGCCCCGCGGGGCGTGACGCTGCACCAGGCCGACTGCCTAATTGCGGCCGCGGCCGTTGGAGTCGGGGCAGGGTTGGCGACGGCAAACACGGATGACTTCCCCATGCCTGAACTAACCATCGAACTGTGGCCGCCGGATAGGTGAGGAGCAACCCGGACCTCCACCCCCGTCCCCGGCTCCGCCCCTGTCCTCGCGCCCGCCTCCGTCCCTGCCATCGCCTCCGAAGAGGCGCGTCAGTACCTCGGTTTGGGGCAGACTTCGCCGCGGGTCCAAGACACTCGAATCGGGACGGATGAATCGCAACTCCCCGCAGGCGTCCCCGGTGATGGACCAGCCGCCTTCGTGGGCCAATCGGTGGTGGTAGCGGCACAGCAACAAAAGGTTTCCCTGATCGGTCGGCCCCCCGTTGGCCCAATGGCGCACATGGTGGGCATGGATGAGCCGGGTCTGGCCACAACCGGGGAAGCGACAACCACCGTCACGGTGGCGCAACACCCGGTACAGCCACGGCGGGATGGACCGAGTCGTGCGTCCTACGCCAAGCGCCGAGCCGTTGAGGCCGTCGGCCACGTAGGAGTAGCGCCCGTCACAGGCCAGTCGCCGGGCCGACTCACCCGAGATGGCTCCACCCTCAGCCACCTCTGCTGATCCCCCGGCGATCCCCGAGAGCACTTGATCTTGGACGTGGATAACCACGGTGGCCCGATCGGGTTCGGCGTCGGCGCCGATGACAGCCCCGGCCAACTCCACCAGAGCGTCGGCGCAGCGGGCCCCGAAGGATTCGTATCGTCCCGTCTCGGGCTCTGGACCATAGCCCTCGGCCAAACTGGACAGCGCCTTGGCTACCACTGCACCTTCGACATCGGCCAACTGGCCCGAAACCCTCCAGGTCCCATCGCTACCCGAGCGCCAACTCAGGTGGCGGTCGCGGTGTGCTCCCATCGAGCGGGACGGATCCATGTGGCGCATGCGCCGGGCCAGCCGGGCCAGGTTGGCGGCGCTCAGGCCGCCCACCTCGAACGGTCCCAGGAAATATCGCCCCGATGGGTCGAAGTCCACGAACCCGCCATGGTGGCCAGTGCCGTCATCAGGATCGGCCCCGTCACCCGGGTCGGCTGGGTCATCAGCATCGGCGGGGTTATCAGCATCCGCGAAATCGTCGGGGGCGCCATCACTGGAGTTGTCGTCGGTGTCGGGCTGGGCAGGCGGACCAAGGGTTACGTCCTGTCCGGTCGAGTCGGCCAGATCCAGGGCCGCTACGGCCATATCCCAGGAGAGTGCCCCCGCCCCGATCATCTTGGACAACCCGGGAAAGTGCCCCAGCCGCTCGGAAGCGCGGGCCAGCTCGCGCGCACTGAAGTGGGACAGGCCTAGCCGTTCGACAAGCCAGGCCGCCATGGTCCGGGCCCCATCGGACACGAAGGCACCCCGGGCCTCGTAGGTAGCCACCATCTCCATGAGTTGGCGGCGCATGACCATCTCGGCCCCATAGATCTGGCCTATGGCCTCGCACAGCTCGTCATCGGTGCACGACCCGTAGCGTCCGCCCAAAGCGGGATCGGACCGGATGGGATCAGCCGGAAGGGGTTCGGACCTGCCTGGATCGGGCCGGGCGGGATCAGCCGGAAGGGGTTCGGACCTGCCTGGATCGGACCGGGCAGCACCGCCTGGCACGCCGTCGGTGACGGTGTCCCCGGAGCTTTGGACGGCGGTGTCGGCCATGTAAGGAATTATACGGAGAG
>JBOGIG010000088.1:0-33550 GCA_050742455.1 Acidimicrobiales bacterium | reverse complement strand
GCTGGGGTGGAAGGTCGGTACCCTGTCCAACCACGGCATCGCAGGCTGATCGGCCCCCATTTAGCCTTCGCCACCGATGCTGGGCTGGACTTGCCCGCCCTATGCAGGCTTCGCCACCGATGCTGGGCTGGACTTGCCCACCCCTCCGAGCGTCGTCGGACCGTAGCGCGCCTTTTCTGATTCCAGATCGAGCGGGCTGATGATCCGGCTGGCGGCCAGGGCCTGTGTATCCAACAGATCGAGGGGAACCATCCATTGCACCTCGAACTCGATTCCGTCGAGGTCGCGGCCGTAGAGGCTCTTTGTCGTACCGTGATCGCTCGCTCCGACCAGGGCTCCCGCCCCCTTGAGCTTTTCGGCCAGCCTGCCCAGCTCCTCTAAGGTGTCGACTTCCCAGGCCAAGTGGTACAAACCGACGGTCCGCCCGCCCGTTGGCAGCCGATCACCAGACTCGCCAACGGAGAACAATCCGAGGTCGTGGTCATTGGTTGACCCCTGGGCCTGAAGGAACACCGCCCCGGGAATTGCGTCCAACAGATCGAGCCGACGGAACCCGAGTACGTCCTCGTAAAATCGAGCCGAGCGCTCGGCATCGCCCACGAAGAGCACAGCATGATTTAGACGCACTATGGCCACGACTGCTCCTTTGATCTGGAACAAACATTCTGATTCTTGCGCGAGCCAGAGGGCTACATCGACCCGGCCGAACCGATGTAGCCCTCGCTCCGTCAGGCGGTCTTCAGGACCGCTTCGATTTCCAGGTGCAAGTTCACCCGGTCGGCCACCACTACCCCACCGGTCTCCATGGTGGCGTTGAAATTAACGCCGAAGTCCTTGCGGTTGATCTCTCCGGTAGCCGAAAAGCCCACCCGTGTGCCGCCGTAGGCATCGGGCCCCAGGCCATTTACCTCGACCTGGAGGGGCAGGCTGCGGGTAATGCCCTTGATGGTGAGCTCCCCGTCCAGGATGAAGTCGTCTCCCGAGGCCTTGATGCCCGTGGAACGAAATGTCATCTTGGGGTTGGCGTCGGACTCGAAGAAGTCGGCCGAGCGCAGGTGATTGTCCCGGTCGATATTTCCTGTATCGATCGAACCCAGGTCGACCTCGGCCGTGACCGACGAGGCCAAGGGATTCTCGGCCGTGATGATCTGGCCCGAGAATGACTTGAAGTTGCCCCTGACCTTGCTCACCATCATGTGGCGAACGGTGAAGGACACGTCGGAGTGAACTGGATCGATGTCCCAGGTTCCCGCGACGTAGTCGGGAATGGGCTTTGTGATGTCGAGGGCATTGGCCATGATGGCTCTCCTTTGTTATAGAACTTTCAACTATCTGACTTGGTCTAGCACATTCATTGAGTCTTCAACTACCTTTCAGGGCAAAATATTCCTCGACGGTTCTCCCGGCGAAAGCATTCCCGGGTTGGGCTCGGGTAAACCCTCCTTGAGCGCTCAATCACTCCCTAGACTGTTGACGTGACGCGATGGCTGAACGACGACGAGCAGAGAATCTGGAGATCCTTCCTGACTGCCCATCAGATGCTTTTCAACCAGTTGGACCGCGAAATGCAAAAGGAGGCCGGCCTACCCCACACCTACTATGAGATCCTGGTCCGGCTGTCCGAGGCGCCCGAGTGGTGCATGCGCATGAGCGAGCTGGCCAGCCGGTCCACCTCCTCGCGCAGCCGGATCTCCCACGCCGTGGATCGCCTGGTCGAATTCGAATGGGTACGCCGGGAACGCTGTCCCAACGACAAAAGGGGCGCCTTGGCCGTCCTCACCGACGGGGGCTTCGCCGTGTTGGACCGGGCCTCACACGGCCATGTCGAGTCGGTCCGCACCCATGTTTTCGATCAGCTCTCCAAGGATCAGCTGCTGGCCTTGGCGAGCGTCAACGAGGCGCTCGTGCGACATCTGCAGACCTTGGTCGCACCCGCACCAGACGGCGCAGACCCCACCAGGTGACCAACCCCAGCGCTTCGACCACGATGCGCATCGACATCTTGGACTGGCCGCGCACCCGATCGACGAAGCGGATCGGGATCTCGGTGACCAGTCCCCCGGCTTGAGCAACCAGGTAGGCCATCTCGATCTGGAAGCCGTATCCGTCGGCTCGCACCACCCCCATGTCGATCCGCCCCAGAATCGCCCCCGAGTAAGCCCTGAACCCCGAGGTCATGTCCTTGACCGCCATGCCCAGCATGAAGGCGGCATAGACATTCCCGGCTCGGGACAAAGCCTTGCGGTGCGGGGACCAAGCCGGGATCGATCCACCGGGTACGTATCGGGATCCCACCACCAGGTCCGCCCCCTCCGAGATGGGAGCCACCAGATCGACCAAGGTGGCCGGGTCATGGGACAAGTCGGAGTCCATCTCGACCAGCACGTCGAATCCCCGCTCCAGACCCCAGGCAAATCCGTCCCGGTAAGCGCTCCCCAACCCCGACTTGGCCGGTCGGCGCAGCACATCAACCCCGCCAGAGACCGCCCCCAATCTCTCGGCCTCTGCCGCCGTGCCGTCAGGGCTGGCATCGTCGACGACCAGGACGTGCATGGTGGCATCGGCCTCACGGATCCGGCGCAGGACTTCGGCGATGTTCTCGACCTCGTTATAGGTGGGGAGCACGACAAGAACTGGCACCTGGTCGAGCTTAGGGGTCTGATCCTGCTGTGGTGAAGTCCGTTCCGCCCAGGTCCGTGCCGGTGGCTATCCACCGCCGGTGTGCGATGCCGACCTTCTCGGTCGGTCCGTGCCAGCATGGAGGGGTGGACCAACGAGTACCGGGGTGAGAAAGCGCCTGATCCCCAAGCCCTTGCGCAGGGGAATCTACGCCTTCGTTCTCCTGTTGGTCATCGAATATCTGGTGGTACCCCAGCTCAACGGGGCCAGGCGGACCCTTCACCTCCTCGACCAGGTGAACTTTGCCCTGGTCGGGCTGGGAGTGGCCCTGGAAGTGTGCGCCCTGGTTTCCTATGCGCAGCTGACCCGGGCCGTGCTGCCCCGGGAGTCGCCCCGGCTCTTCACCCTGTTGCGCATTGACCTCACCAGCCTGGCCGTTAGCCACGTGGTCCCGGCCGGCACCGCCGGTGGCACCCCCATCGCCATCCGGCTCCTCGCCGCCAACGGGGTGCGCCCGGCGGACGCTGGCTTTGCCCTTGCCACCCAGGGCATCGGCTCTGCGCTGGTCCTCAATGCCTTGTTGTGGATCGGGCTGGTGGTGTCGATCCCCCTGCGGGGTTTTGACCCCTTGTACGTTTCGGCCGCCCTGGTCGGGGTGTTCCTCCTGGCCGCCTTCGGTGTCCTGGTCGCCCTATTGACCAAGGGTGAGGAGTGGGCGGCCGAGGTATTGGGCTCGGTGGCTCGCCGTATCCCATTCTTGAATGAGCAAACCATCAAGGACCTGGTCCACCGCCTGGCCGACCGGCTGCGCGAGCTGGGGGCCGACCGGCACCTACTGGTCCGGGCCGTCTTGTGGGCCCTGGCGAATTGGGCCTTCGATATGGCAAGCCTGTGGGTATTTCTAGCTGCCTTTGGCCATCTGACCTCCCCCGACGCCCTCGTCGTCGCGTACGGTCTGGCCAACGTGTTGGCCGTCATCCCTATCAGCCCTGGAGGCCTCGGAGTGATCGAGGGAGTGCTCATCCCCACCCTGGCGGGATTCGGGGCGGGGCGGGCCGTGGCCACGCTGGGGGTCATTTCCTGGAGGCTGGTCAACTTCTGGCTCCCCATTCCCATCGGGGGGGCGGCCTATTTGTCCTTGAAGGTCGAACCCAACAGCCAGCGGCGTCGGGCCGTCAGATTGGCCGAACTGGCCCAGGAATCGGGCCGAGCCCCCAAGTCCGGATAGGAGCATTACCATGACCGAGGACCACGACCAAGACCACGGCGCCTTGGCCGACATTGCCGTCGAGACCGCCGACAACATCATGACCATCACGCTCGACCGACCCGATCGACTCAATGCCTTCACCGAGAGGATGAAGCACGAGCTGATAGCCGCATTCGACCGAGCTGACGCCGATGACGATGTGCGGGCTGTCATCGTCACCGGGCGGGGTCGTGGGTTCTGTGCCGGAGCCGACCTGGGACTGGGGGCCGACACCTTCAACTACCGGTCGCGCCGAGCCGACGCCGGGCCGCCCGAGGGCTTGGTTCGGGACGGGGGCGGCATGGTGGCCCTTCGCATCTTTGCCTGCCACAAGCCGGTCATCGCCGCCATCAACGGCCCAGCTGTAGGGGTCGGAATCACCATGACACTTCCAATGGACATCCGACTGGCCGCTGAATCCGCCCGCATCGGGTTCGTCTTTGCTCGCCGGGGCCTGGTGCCCGAAGCCTGCTCGAGCTGGTTTCTGCCCCGCCTGGTGGGGATCTCCCAGGCAGCCGAATGGGTCTACACCGGCCGGGTCTTCCCGGCGACCGAGGCCCTGCAGGGTGGGCTGGTGAGCCGAGTCGTGCCCGACTCCGACCTGATGCCCGCCGCTCGGACCCTGGCGGGCGAGATAGCCACCAACACCTCGCCCACTTCCGTGGCCCTGTCCCGCCAGATGATGTGGCGCATGCTGGGCGCCCCCCACCCGATGGACGCCCACCGGGTCGATTCCAGGGGCATCGCCTCCATGGGGGCGTCCCCCGACGCGGCCGAGGGCGTCATGTCCTTTCTCGAGAAGCGCCCGGCCCGATTCTCGATGAGCCCGTCAGCTGACCTGCCCGACATCTTTCCGGACTGGTCCGAGCCCGAATTCGGATGAAGGCAACCGCCACTTCTACCGCCGGTGCCGACCGTTCCCTTGGATCCGACCGGTCACTTGGAGCTGATCGGCGACGGACCGAACTGGGCTTGCTCATCCTCGGATCATTGGTGGTCCTCAGTGCCTACATACTTGCCTCGTTGGGCAAGTCGGCCACCATCCCCACCCACATATTTCCTTTTTTGGCCGCCATCTTTGGCCTGGCCGGGATAGCGCACATAGCCAACCGCATCCTGGCTCCCAGGGCCGACCCCCTCATCCTGCCGGTCGCCGCCCTGCTCAACGGGCTGGGGTACGTGATGATCGCCCGCCTCGACTACCACCTGGCAGCGCTGCAGGCCCTTTGGTCGGCCGTGGGTATTGCCGCCTACGTGGTCACGTTGGTGGTGGTGCGCTTTTCCCGGGACCTCGCCCGCTATCGCTACCTTCTCGGATTCGGTGGCGTGTTCTTGTTGCTATTGCCCCTGGTCCCCCACATCGGGGAAAACATCAACGGGGCTCGCCTATGGCTCCGGCTGGGACCAATCACCTTCCAGCCGGTGGAATTGGCCAAGATCGCCCTGGTCATCTTTTTCGCGTCCTATTTCGTAGAGAAACGGGAATTGCTGTCTGTCGCAACAATGCGGGTAGGCAACCGGCTGGTGCCCGATCCTCGCACCTTTGGTCCGATCGTGGCGGCCTGGGGCATGTCCATCGTGATCATGGTGGCCGAGCATGACATCGGGTTTTCGCTGCTGGTCTTTGTCATTTTCATCACCATGCTGTGGATGGCCACGGGCCGGGTGGCCTACCTGGTCATCGGGGCCGTGCTCTTCGTCCTGGCCGCCTTTGTCGCCGCCCATCTCTTCGCCCAGGTCCACGTTCGGATCAACAGCTGGTTCGATCCCTTCGCTCACGCCCAGGGTACGGGCTATCAGATGGTCCAGGCCCAGTACGCCATGGGGACTGGCGGGCTGGCCGGCACCGGGCTCGGGCTTGGCCATCCCGGCCTGATCCCAGTGGTGGTGAGCGACTTCATTTTCGCCGCCTTCGGAGAAGAGCTGGGGCTATTGGGGACCACATCGCTGGTCATCGCCTACGTGCTCATGGTCACCGCCGGACTGCGAATAGCCCTGCGGGCCCGGACCGACTTCGCCAAGCTTCTCACCGCCGGCCTGGTGGGGATCTTCGGTTTCCAGGCCTTTTTCATCATGGCCGGGGTGGTCCGACTCCTCCCCCTTACCGGGATAACCCTTCCCTTCGTGGCCTACGGAGGGTCCTCCCTGTTGGCCAACTACATACTCATCGCCCTAGTGGTGAGGGTGTCGAGCGAGGAGGACGGCAGCGGGACCATCCGGCGCCCCGGGCGGCGCCTGGGTCGTCGCACACCGTCCTCAGCCGGGATCTAGCCCCAACACTCCCTCGACAGTGGCCACCCCATGATGGGCCATCACGTCCTCGTGAACCATGATGGGAATCATCAGCGGGGCTCGGAGCGCCATGGCGATCCCATCGGTCGGACGGCACGGCACGGCCACCCTGGAGGTAGCGGGCGTAGTGCCCGAGATAATGACTTCAGCGAAAAAGGTCTTGCCCTGCGCCGCGACGATATTCACCACTTGGACAGCCAGGGAGAACTTGTCCAGCACCGTTGTCATGAACTCATGAGTCATGGGACGAGCAAGGGTGACGTGACGCCAGGCTTGGGCTATGCCCACGGCCTCAGCCAATCCGATGGCGAAGCGCAACTCCCTCCAAGGAGCGTCCACCTCGCGCAGCACGACCACGGGATTGGTGCTCGGTAGGTCGACCACCAGACCGGCCAGGCTGACCAGACGCATCTCGTGCTGGGTCGGGGCCGCCGGTTCGTTGGGCGGCTCGGTGACCGGCTCAGTGACCGGCTCCACCCGCTCTAGGGCGTCACTCTGGGACGCTGTGTCACTCTGGGACGCTGTGTCACTCTGGGGCGCTGTGTCACTCTGGGCCGCGGTGCCTTCCAAGCCGGCGTCGCCCTTGCCATCAGTCATCGAAAGCGCCTCATTCCTACATTCAGGACCAAACCAACAGCGGCAAAAAAACAGATGGTCGATGATCCTCCGTAACTCATGAACGGAAGGGGAATTCCGGTAATGGGCATGATTCCCATCGTCATGCCGGCGTTCTGGAAAATCGAGAATCCGATCAGGGCCAGCGCCCCGGTGCACAGGAGCATGCCAAAATCATCCTTGGCCGTACGCGCCATCCTCCAGATGCGTTGACAGATAAGCCCAAATAGGGCCAGCACAGAGGCGGCGCCGACAAAGCCCAACTGACCTCCCACTGCTGTAAAGATAAAATCTGTCTGCTGCTCGGGCACGAAGGCCAGGTTGGTCTGGGGATCATGAAACAGCCCATGCCCGAACAAGGACCCGCCACCGATCGCGATCTTGGATTGGGTCAGGTTGTAGGTTCCCGCCGCTCCCGGATTGGACTGATTCAAGAATCCGGTGATGCGCTGGACCTGGTAGTGCTGGAGGACTCCGAAATGCACCATCCCCACGACAGCCACCACAGCCAGAGCCAACAGGCCGAACAGGTAACGACCTCGCAGGCCTGCCACCACCAGCATGGATACAAGGATGACTCCCATGATGATGGCGGTGCCCAGGTCGGGCTGGCGAGCCACCAGGAGTATGGGAACCCCCGTCAGCATGAGCAGGATGACCAGGCGTTTGGGCCCCATTGCCTCGCCACCTCGGTGGCAGTAGGCAGCCACGAAGGGGATCATCAACAGGCTGGCGAAGGCCGATGGCTGAAGTTGGAAGGGGCCCAGTTGGAACCACCGCTGGGATCCGAGCGCCGAAGAGCCCACCGGGGAAAGCACGGCCAGTAGACCCACGAACACCGCCCCGAAGGCCACAAACCCCCATTCTTCGAGGCGGTGATAGTCCACCAACAACACAATGATCATGACGGCAATGCCGATGACGGCGTAGACCGCCTGCCGCTTCAGGTAGTAGTGGGGATCCAGACCCGATAGGGCCAGCTTGGATCGGGTGGCCGAGTACACCATGACCACCCCGATGATCGACATGACGACGGTCGAGGCGACCAACAACAGGTCGACCTGGCCCAAGAGTCGGCGCCCCTGGCTCACCCGTGGATCAAGTACCTGGGTTGCCATTAGGTCAGCACGTGTCCGGTCGGGTTCGCTCCTGGGCGATGGGGATGGTGAGAATGACTGTCATGTTCATCGCGGCATCCAACCCGACCGATAGCGGCTACGTCTACGAAATACTGCGTCACCTGGGGACCAGCCCTTCGTCGGCCCATTCGACCCAGGTGCTCCTGACCGGTCCGCTCAAGATCATCGTGGTCCTGGTCGTCGCTTTCCTTGCCGCTCGAATCGGTTCCCGCATATTGCGCAGGGTGGTCCAAAGCCTCCAACAGCGTAGCCTCCTGGGCGACCCGGCTCGCCGCGCCGGCACCAGGGTGCACACGGTGGCCAATCTATTGGCCTCGATCTGGCGCACCGTCATATGGATAGTGGCCATCCTGACCATTCTCGGCGTGCTAGGGATCAACCTGACCCCCTTCATCGCCGGTGCCACCGTCATCGGGGCGGCTCTGGGCTTTGGGGCCCAGAGCCTGGTCAAAGATGTCCTTTCCGGCTTCTTTATCATCGTTGAGGACCAGTACGGGATCGGGGACACGATCACCATCGGCGACGTGACCGGCACGGTCGAGGATGTCAACCTGCGCGTCACCCAGATCCGAGCGGTGGACGGCAAGGTCTGGTATTTCCCCAACGGCGAGGTACGCAAGGTGGCCAATGACTCGCTCGGCTGGTCGCGCGTCCTGGTTGACGTCGTATTGCCCCTGGGCACGGATATAGAGGGTGCCGCCCGCATACTGGCGGAGGAAGCGGCCGCTGTGGCCACCGATTCCCTCTATGCCAATGCCTGCCTGGGCCAGCCCGAGGTATGGGGAGTCGAGGGCATGGACTCCACCTCCGTCACCCTGCGCCTGGCAATCAAGACCACCATCGGGCGCAACCCGCAGGTGGCCCGGGCCATCCGCACCAGGATCAGTACCCGCCTTGTAACCGACGGCTTGATCGCCGCCTTACCCTCCCCGCCCAGTTGACCCGATGGGTCGGCCCCGGGGGTGGAGCCGACCCATCTTGGCCTTCAATATCGGAGCCGCCCTGACCCGCCGGCCGGCTGGTTGTCGGTCGGGGGCGAGCAATCGGGCCTCAACCCCCAACCTGCTCCTGGTCTTAGTAAAAGGCGATCGAAACGATCGGCTTGACCAGTGAGACGTTGCCGGTGGAGCCACAGAAGCTCGAGTCCCCGTAATTGAAGACCCCGCCATCATTGGCCGCCAACGTGTAGCCATTGCCCTGGAAGGTTCCGGCTACCCCGACGATCGGCTTGTTCAGGTGAATAGCCCCCGCCGAGCCGTAGAAGGTGGCCCCACCGAAGGCAAAGACACCGCCGTCGGATCCGACCAGGTAGTAGCCATTTCCGTTTCTAGCGGCGGAAATCCCCACAATGGGCTTGTTCAGATTGGTACCGCCAAGGGAACCGAAATAAGTGGCATCTCCGAAGGCGAAGATACCGCCGTCGGCAGCAGCCAACCAGTAGCCCCGGCCGTCAACGCTGGCAGCGATCCCGACAATGGGCTTGTTCAAGTGATTGGCGCCCAGCGAACCATAAAAGGCCGCATCGCCGTAGGAGAAGATGCCGCCGTCAGCAGCAACCAACCAATAACCCTGGCCATCGGGGGTGGCGGCAATGCCCACTATGGGCGCATTTAGATGGGTCGCCCCCAGCGAACCCAGGAAAGGAGCATCGCCGTAGGAGAAGACTCCTCCGTCCGAAGCCACCAACCAATAACCCCGGCCGTCGAAGCTAGGGGTCATTCCCACGATGGGTGCGTTGAGATGGGTAGAGCCCAATGACCCGTAAAAGCCGGCCTGGCCGAAGGCGAAGACCCCACCGTCAGACGCCGCCAGCCAATAGCCCTGGCTTAGGGGGCAGGAACTGTCACTGCGGATGACTCGGGTGGCGCCGGCGTGGTGCTCAACCTTGATGGTGGGATTGGCCTTGGCCGTACCCTGGGCAGAAGCGCTCGAGGCCACGGTCAGGCCGGCGGCGGAAAAGGTCGCCACCAGGGTGAGGGACATGACGGCCACCGCCCCGGCCCTACGTGCCCCCTGGATCAATTTCTCCATGTGAGCCTTCATTGCCGAACTCCTGTGGAATCGTTCATTGATGAACTCCTGTGTAATCGGCCCGGGCGGGGCCGGGTGAGGTTGGGGTGTTGCTTGAATGGAGGTGTCGATGGCCCGACTGGTCGGGTGACGACACCAGGGGGAGGTGACGCCAGTCGATCTCGGTGACCTCACCCCCCTTTATGGTGACGGTCCCCGGGTGGCGCTCGGGCCAGTCGGGAAACGTGTATTCGCCGGCTGTCAACTGGGCGAACAAGGCGGCGTGCACCACCTCGCCTCCCACCAGCCGCTGGGGATGCACCACAGTGTGGATCCGGGCGGCGCCATTGGTCGGGCTGACCTCGATCTCGACCTCGACCAGTTCGGCCGAGGTCAAGACCAGGAGAGCACCGACGTCTCCACCAACGTCTAGGACCAAGAAGTCGTTGATGGCGTGCCCCTAGGAGTTGGGCGGCGTCGCCGGCGGGTTGTCGTAGCCGTCGTGGGGGTCAGCCAAGTACGGGAACGTGGACTGGAACGCCCTTGGATTGGGAGCTGTGCCGTCGGTCAGAGCCCCAGCCGCCTTGTCCGGGGTGTAGGACTTGTCCACCAAGGGGATCGTGGCCCCAGCCACGGCCCGAAGCTCGATGGCCACCACGTCGTCCTCCGGACGGCGCCCGTTGGGGAAGCCGGCCAAGTCCCCGCCCAACAGTCCGTAGGCGCTGGGGTTGGACGAGGGCGGGATGGCCATGTTGAGGCGCAACTCCTCGGCCAGCACGCTTCCCCCCTGGGTGTTCTGGAAGCCGGGGATGATTCCCGAGGGAATCCCCGTCACAAAGATGGCGACCAGGTCATTTCGGGGTTTGCCCGCCTTGTTGTAGGCATCCAGGTTGGGGAACACTCCCGGATAGAGCACGGGCAGGAGTCCGGCCAACTCGGGATGCAAAACGGCGGCGGCGAACTGGCTGTCGTTGACCGGCGCCTGGCTGTTGAAGTAGTCCTTCTTGCTCATGGGCACCACCACCTCGTTGACGAGGGGGTTCGACAGGCGCGACACCTGCACGAAGGGGCCGACATTGGAGATTGCCCCCGTGCCGTTGGTGTCGTACATGCGGGCCTGCTGGCGGCTGGCCGTGGTGTACACGCCAATGACCGAACGGTTGTCGGCCGCATTGGTGGGCCGGGAGTTGTCCCGGGTCAGTGCGGTGGCGGGCACCTGGATGGCGATGGTGTTGACGTTCACCCCGGCCAAGGCGTTGACGCCCACGGCCGCGGCCGATGGGATCAGGTGCAGATTCTCAAACGGACGCAATGCACCAAGGTCGAAGATCGACCCGAGATCGACGAAGAATCCCTCGGCCCGCTGACCGGCGAAGACCATCTCGCCGCTAGAGAGGCGGTAAGTGGCAGCCGCCGACAGCTTGGAGTAGTTGGGCGTGGAGCGGATGCCGACGTTGCACGGCGGGCAGGAAAGCCCCTCGGCCAGCGTTGTCGACTTGCCTGAGGCGTCGACCTTGACGACGTTGTAGCTCTGGCGACGGTTCCAGTTGGGGTCGGTCAGCGACGTGATGGGTCCGGTGTTGTACAAGAATGTATTGGGGTTGGTGATGGTGGTGGTGAACCGGAACTGATAGGTGATGGCCGGTGTGCCGCTCCCGGTGTTGTCGATGTGGATCTCATAGAGCACGTCGTCGCCGAACACGTTGAAGTTGGGCCCGCCGTCGGGGGCCTGGAGGGGGACGTAGTTGGCCAGGATGGTGACCATTTCTGGATTGTCGGGGCTGACGAAGGCGTAGAGGTCGCTGCTGTCAGCGGCCGGATCCATAGAGATTGCAGGTGCTTCACGATGCGATGACACAGCTCACCTCGGATTCAATAGTGGGGATGGGGGCCGGCGCGGAGATGGTCCGGCCCAAGACTGGACGTGCCGCGACGAGCGGCGTGAACATGGTGCCCATCACCGAGCCATGCCCGCGAGTACCGAAGCCAAATGGGGATCTTGGTACTGGATTTCCCGACTGCCGACCAGGATCGAAATATTGCCCGAGCTGGCGTCTTTCAGGTACGCGACTACCGGGCCATCGGTGGTCGCGATGGGTCCGGATGAACCAGTTGGGCGGGGGCTGGCAGAAGCCTGGGCCCCGGTGAAAAGAGATGGGGCGGTCACTGCCGCCCCGGCAATTACTGCTCCGGCCGATGCTTGGGCCAGGAACGACCGTCGGGTCAAGTTAGCCATTCGTACCTCCCGTACGACGCGAGAAGCGGTGTACCAATCGCGCAATTGGCAAGGTACTCCAGCCAGCTAAGAAATAATCGTCGCCCCCCATCAAGGGTGGATCGACACCGGCTCGCAGGGGAGCGAAACGGGCGGCCACTCGGGGTTCGGATCGGTCGCGTGAAGCGCGGCCAACCACGAGACGTCGTTCCGATTGGGCCGTCTGGCCGCTGCTACTTGATCAGTTTGATCACGTTGAACATGGGCAGGTACAAGGAGATGACCATGGCTCCGACCGTGCCCCCCAGCACCACGATGAGCAACGGCTCCAGCAGCGAGGTGAGGGCGGCCACCACGGCCTCGATCTCTTGTTCGAAGAACTCGGCCACCTTGTTCAACATGGTGTCGATGGCTCCGGTCTCCTCGCCCACGGCCAGCATCTGGTACACCATCGGGGGGTAGACGGGATGATTGGGAAGTCGCTTGGCCAGCGACTCACCTCCTCGCACTCCCACCTGCATGTCGGAAATGGCGTTGGCCACCACGGTGTTGCCCACGCTGGCCTTGGTGATCTCCAGTGACTCCAAGATGGGCACTCCCGAGGACAAGAGCGAGGCCAGGGTACGACTAAAGCGGGCCAGCGCCGTCTTGCGTACCAGGTTGCCGAGGAGCGGCACCCGCAGCTTGAAGCGGTCCCACACCGCTCGACCCGGAGGCGTGTTGATCCACCACCTGAAGGTAACAGCCCCCACCACCACCGCCACCAGCACGAAGGGGGCGAACTTGACCAGGACGTTGGACACGTCGATCAGGATGAGGGTGGGCGTGGGCAGCTTCCCGCCCAGGCTGGCAAATATCGACTTGAACTGGGGTACCACGAAAACGAGCATGGCGGTGAGGATCACCAGCACCAGGCACAGCACGGCCACCGGGTAGGTCATGGCGGAGACGATCTTGCGGCGCAATTCGACCGCCTTTTCGATGGTCGAGGCCAACTCCAAGAGCACCTGATCCAAGGCGCCCGACGTCTCGCCGGAGCGAACCATGGCCACGAACAGCCGGTTGAAGATCTTGGGATGGCGGCCCATGGCCATCGACAGGGATGACCCGGACTCGACCTCCTGGCGGACCTGGTTGAGCACTCGGGCCAGACCGGCATTCTCGGTCTGTTCGGCCAGGATGCTGAGAGAGCGCAACAACGTGAGCCCCGAATTGACCATGGTGGCAAATTGCCGGCAGAAGACAGCCACTTCCTTTTGCTTCACCCGGTCGGAGATGCCGGGGATCTTGATCTCGGTCTTGAGGCCAGGTCCCGATTGTTTGTCCACGGCCAGGGGCACATATCCCATCTGTCGCAGCTTGTTGACGACCAGGCCCTGGCTCTCGGCATCCAATGCCCCTTGCACGACCTTGCCGGTGCTGTCACGCACCTTGTAGGTGTAGGTGTCGGGCACTACGAGGCCACCAGGCGCTTGAGGTCCTCGGGGTCGGCGCAACGCTCGCGGGCTGCTTCCATCGTGATCGCTCCGGCCTTGATCAACGCGGCCAGTGACATATCCATGGTCTGCATCCCGTACTTGCCGCCCGCCTGCATGGCCGAATAGATCTGGTGGGTCTTGCCTTCTCTGATGAGGTTGCGCACGGCGGGAGTGGCAATGAGCACTTCGCAGGCCACCGAGCGGCCCCGCCCGGCGGCCGAAGGCACAAGTTGCTGGGTCACGATGCCCTGTAGTGCCGAGGCCAGCTGTACCCTGACCTGTTGTTGCTGGTGGGCCGGGAAGACGTCGATGACCCGGTCAACCGACTGCGGGGCATCCTGGGTATGCAGGGTGGCGAAGACCAAGTGACCGGTCTCGGCCGCAGTAAGGGCGGTCGAGATGGTGTCGAGGTCCCGCATCTCGCCCACCAGGATGACGTCGGGATCCTGACGCAGGACGTGTTTCAGGGCCTGGGCGAAAGAGGTGGTGTCCTCCCCCACCTCCCTCTGGTTGATGACCGCCATCTTGTGGGTGTGGAGGAACTCGATGGGGTCTTCCACCGTCATGATGTGGACCCCCTTGGTCGAGTTGACGACGTCCACCAGGGAAGCCAGGGTGGTGGACTTGCCCGACCCGGTGGGCCCCGTGACCAGTACCAGCCCCCGGGGTAGCTCGGCCAGGCCGCCGACGGCATCAGGCAGGCCCAACTGCTTGAGCGGCACAACTTCATAGGGAATGGCCCGCATGACCGCGCCCACGCTGTCGCGCTGGAGGAAGACATTCACCCGGAAGCGGCCGACCCCGGGCACGGCGTGAGAGGTGTCCAATTCCAGCTCGGCTTCGAACTTTTCCCTCTGGCGCTGCGTGAGCACTCCGAATATGAGCCGCCGGGTCTCCGAACCGTTCAAGACCGGGTATTCGAGCAAGGGCCGCAGGTGGCCGTCGATCCTGATGCAGGGTTGGATGCCAGTGGTGAGGTGGAGGTCAGAACCCTTGGTCTCCACCAAGACTTGGAGAAGTTCGTTCACATGAAGTTCGCTGCCGGGCTCAAGTGACCGATCCTGACCCTCACCTCCGGCCGGCAAGGTCGAAGAACCCGCCGCCGACGAAGCGCCAGCGGGAGAATGGGCACTGCCGGGTCCAGCGGTCTCGGCGCCGGACCCGGCCTCCCTTCCGCTGTTCGGTTCGCCGACGGCGAGGATTATGGCCTGGCGCAGGTCGGCCGCTACGGCAGCCACCGGGCGCACGGCCAGGCCGGTCAGTCGGGACACCTCGGCTCGAATCGACTGGTCGGACGGGTCCCCCATTGCCACTACCAGCTCATCCCCGTCCATCTCGACCACCAGGCAGTTCAGGCGGTGGGCGTCGACCGGCGCCAACATATCCCTAAAGGCGGGATTGGGGATGTCCCCGGCGAAGTCGAAAAAACCGAATCCGTGCTGGTGGGCTATCGCGCCGATCAGGTCCGACTCACTGACCCACCGCTCGGCCATGAGGGTCTTGGCGAAGTTGACCCCTTCGGACGCCTCCCGGGCCAACAGGGCGGCGATGTCGTCACGTGACATGACCTTGCGTTCGACAAGTATTTCGCCCAGACGGCTCGATGACGATGCCACACATGCATCATCGGCACATCACGCCACGACCCTGAGGATCTCCTCCACCGAAGTGACGCCGCGTCGAACGTGGGAAAGCCCGGTCTGGCGAAGCGTCAACATTCCCTGGGCTATAGCCATCTTCTTGATGTCCTCGGAGTGCTCCCGGTCAACGATCATGCGCTCGATCTCCTCACTCACCGTGAGCACTTCATGAATGGCAAATCTGCCTTGGTAGCCGGTTCGGCTGCAGGTGGCACAACCCACCGGGCGGAAGATCTCTTCCCCTCCGTCCACAACGTCGTCGGCCCATCCCAGACCGCTCAGGTCGGACATGGAGGGGGCATAGGCTTGCTTGCAACGGTCGCACAGGCGACGGGCCAGCCGCTGGGCGACGATACAGTCAAGGGCACTGGCCACCAAGAAGGGCTCGACTCCCATCTCGATGAGGCGGGTCGGAGTGCTGGTGGCGTCGTTGGTGTGCAGGGTGGAAAGGACCAAGTGACCGGTCAGGGCGGCCTCCACTGCGATGGTGGCAGTCTCCTTGTCGCGGATCTCGCCGACAAGGACGATGTCGGGGTCCGAGCGTAGGATCGACCGGAGGGCGGCAGCGAAAGTCAGCCCGGCTTTGACGTTGACCTGGACCTGGTTGATTCCGGCCATGCGGTACTCGACGGGGTCCTCGACGGTGATGACGTTCTTGGAATCCTGATTGAGGATGTTCAATGTGGCGTACAGGGTGGTCGACTTGCCCGATCCGGTGGGCCCGGTGACCAGGACGGTGCCGTAGGGCTTGGAGTAGGAACTCTCGTATCGGGCCATCGACTCTGGTAGGAAGCCCAACTCGCTGAGTCGGAGCAGGGCATTGGACTTGTCCAGGATACGCATCACGACCTTCTCGCCGAACACGGTGGGAAGGGTGGCTACCCGCAGGTCCACATTGTGCCCGGCGAAGTTGGCCGAGACCCGGCCGTCCTGGGGTACACGACGCTCGGCGATATTGATGTCGGCCATGATCTTGAGCCGGGATATGACACCGGACTGGATGCTCTTTTGCAGTCGCATGGTCTCGTGCAGAACTCCGTCGATCCGACAGCGCACCCGCAGATCGCGTTCGGTCGGTTCGAGGTGGATGTCCGAGGCCCGGTCATTGATGGCCTGGGTGATCATCAAGTTGATGAGCTTGACGATCGGTGCCTCCTCCACCACCTCTCTCACCTTCGACAGTAAGACATCCTCTTCGAACTCACTGGCCGCCTGGTCTCCGATGGACTTGGCGTCACCCTCCAGGCGGTAGAAACGATCGATGGCCGCGGCCAGCGAGCTCTGGCCGGTCAGGACTGGGAGGATCTCATATCCGCTGATCGAGCCGATGTCGTCGATGGCAAAGACGTTGGTGGGGTCGGTCATGGCCACCAGCAAGCGCCCGTCCTCCCATCCGATGGGCAGTGCCTCGAAGCGCCGGGCCATTTGATCGGGGACGAGGAGAACGGCCGAGGAATCGATGGGGTAGTCCCCCAAGTCGACATAGCGAAAGCCGATGCGGCTGGCCAGGGCGCCGATGAGATCAGCCTCGCGGGCAACGCCACTGTCCACCAAGACGCGGGACAGGGGTTTTTGGGTGGCCTGGTGCTCGGCCTCGGCGCGATCCAACTGTTCGGCCGAAATCACCCCGGCTTGCACCAGCACCGGGCCCAGCTGGTCCAGTTCGTCGGCGCCCGAGCCGCGGTTGTTCCTGGTCATGGCACGATTTGGGTCATGGGTTCTCACTGGTCATCGGCACACCCAAGTTGGGGGATCCCTGATGCCATGCTTCCTCAGCTTCCGACGCAATCCTTACCGGTTACATCGGCATACCCGAAGACGGCCTTCAGTCCAAACTTAGGTG
Source organism: Acidimicrobiales bacterium (assembly GCA_050742455.1). Taxonomy (GTDB): domain Bacteria; phylum Actinomycetota; class Acidimicrobiia; order Acidimicrobiales; family JBOGIG01; genus JBOGIG01. Next base: position 16,450 of record JBOGIG010000088.1, on the reverse strand, counting down.
CTACTACTTATTGCCAGATGCCGGGCTGGACTGGTGGATGGACCCCTGGGTAGCGGAATCGGACGATTGTGAGAGCCCGAGCCCACCGACGGCGTCGCGCATGACCCGGAGGGGTGCCTTGGCCCCGGTCCACAGCTCGAAGGCCAAGGCGGCCTGATGGACGAGCAGACCGAGCCCGTTGTGAACCTGGGCCCCCTGCCGGCGAGCCATCTCCATCAGCGCCGTGGTAGCCGGATGGTAGACCATGTCAACCACCAACTGGCCCGGCCTGAAGTGGCCAGGCCCGATACCCAGGCCAACGAACTCCTGGTCGACGGCTGGGGTTGCAGCGAGGGAACCCGTAGAGGGCCCGTCCCGGTTGGCGCCGATCATCCCCAGGGGTGTGGCGTTGACCACGAGATCGGCTTCAGCCAAGGCGCCGGCCAGGCCCACCCGTCCCACCGGGCCGGCGAGAAGGGCCGCCTTCTCGGCCCGTTCCGCCGTGCGATTCAGGACGGTGACCTCCACCGCCCCGGCCTGGGCCAGGGCCAGGACCACCGATCGAGCCGCTCCCCCGGCCCCCAGGATCACGCACCGCTTGCCCTCGGCTTCGAATTGGCACTCGGCCGCCATCCAGTTGATCAGCCCGGCGCCGTCGGTGTTGTCCCCGGCCAGTTCACCCTGCCGGCGAAACACGACGTTGACCGATTCCAGTCGCCGAGCCGCCGGTGTCAGGTCGGACAAAGCTTCAAACACGGCGGCCTTGTGTGGCATGGTCACCGACAGACCGGCCACCCCCAGGGCCTGCGCCCCGGTCAGGGCGGGGCCCACCTCGCCGGCCCTTACCGGGAAAGCCACGAAGGCCCAGTCCAACCCGGTGGCGGAAAATGCCGCGTTGTGGATGGCCGGCGACAGGGAGTGGGCCACGGGGTCGCCGATCAATCCTGTCACGATGGTCGCCCCGGTCAGGGGCGGCCGGTAGGGAACGGGGGCGACCATGGGCTGGCTCAGCCCAAACCCCGGGAGCGGGCCAGATCGATGTTGGCCTGCTGTTGGGCCAGGGTGGTGGAAAAGGCCTCGGCTCCGTCGGCGCTCACCACCACGTAGTAGATCCAGGGTCCGGGTGTCGGGGCCGCCGCCGCCTGTAGGGAGGCCAGTCCGGGGTTGGATATGGGCGTGGGCGGAAGACCTTTGTTCACATAGGTGTTGTACGGTCCCGGACTGTTCAGGTCGGCCTGGGTCAGGGTGTGGGTGGCGCCCAGCACGTACAACAGGGTGGCATCGATCTGAAGAAGCCGTCCCGAAGCCAACCGGTTGTAGATCACCCGGGCCACCTTGCCCCGATCCGCTGGAAGCTTGGCCTCCCGCTCGATCATCGAAGCCACGGTGATCACTTGGTAAGGGGTCAGACCGAGCGATCGGGCCGCCTGGGCCAGGCCGGCCCCTTGGGCCACCTGATCGAACTTGTCCACCATGGTGGAGATGATGGCGGCGTCGCTCTCCTGGGGAGTGATGGTATAAGTGGCCGGGAAAAGCAGCCCTTCGAGGTTGTTGGACCCCGCCGGCTCGTATGGGGACCGCACCTGTCCCGAGCGGGCTACGGCCGCAAAATGTTGCGCCGAGTGTCCGGGAACCAGCCGTCCCACCCGCTCGCCGATCTGGACCAGGGTGAAGCCCTCGGGGATCGTCACCGATATCCGCACCGGGCCTCGGCCCAGGTCGGCCACGATGGTGGAGAAGGACTCGTGCCGGGCAATGCGGTAGTAGCCAGCCTGAAACGGTCCCGAGCCGTGAAGGCGGGCAAACACTTGAAAAGCCAGCCCAGACGAGATCACCTTGTCGTGGACCAGGACCGAAGCCACATGGGACACCCCGGCCCCCTTGGGGATCACCACCACCACTTCGGGGCCGGCCTTGCCCCCGGGATTGGCGTTGTGGTTGTACCACAGGTAAGCCAGGGCCAGGACAAGCACGAACAGCGCCACCAAGAAGGCCACCACAAAGGGCCACCGGGCACCTCTGCGGTACGTTCCCGCTCGACCGGGTCGAGGCGAGCCGGGCCCGCCGGTACTTCTTGCCCCGCCGGCTTCTGGCCCCGGGCGGCCCGAACCATCTGGGGTACGCGGCCTGGGAGGAGCCTGCCCTGCCCGCCCCTCCTCGGAGGCCGCAGGCGGGCGCCGGGGTGCTCCGGTGATTGGCCCAGGACGGCCGGGTAGGCGGGGCTGGGTCGATTGCCCGTCGTAGAACTCAGTCATCGACTTTGGCGTCCAGGTAGGCCTGCAGCAGGATGGAAGCGGCCACCGCGTCCACGGTTCGCCGTCTCCGTCGGGAGCCGGCGCCGGCTCCGGCAAGGCTGCGATGAGCCTCGACTGTGGTCAGGCGTTCGTCGAAGGTGGTGACGGGCACAGGCAGGACTCGAGCCAGCTCATCCAGCTCCGACCTGACGTCCCGAGCGGCCTGGCGCTCGCGCCCGTCCAGCGAGCGCGGCAGGCCCACCACCACCAGTTCGGCGCCTGACTCCTCAATGATGCGGGCCAGAGCGGCGTGGTCGGCCGACCTACCCCCTGAGCCCGGGGGGCGGCGCGCGATGACCTCACGGGGTGTGGCCAGCCGGCCGGCGGAGTCGCTCACGGCAACGCCCACACGGCGTGAACCGAGGTCGATCCCTATCACCCTCATCCCAGGCCCAAGTGGTCCCGGACCGACTCAAGGGCCTTGGGAATCAATGACACGTCCTTGCCGCCCGCCATGGCCAGATCCGCGCCCCGGCCCCCACCGCCACCGACCAGGCGAGCGGCATCGCCGATCAGGTCGGAGGCCACCAGACCCGAGTCCTTGGTCACGGTGGCCACCAGGGATACTCGGGCTCCATCTGGGCTGCCTACCAGGACCACGGCCTCGATTCCCGGCCGGGACCGGGCTGTTGTCGCCAGCTCCCTCAGCTCCTCGGGGCCCATGCCGTCACACCGGGTCACGATACGTCCGCTGACGGCGGCGGCGGCCAGGTCGTCGGCTTGGGCAACCAAGCGGAGCGAACGCAAAGACGCCAGCTCGTCGTCGGCTTGGCGCTGACGGACCAGGAGCCGAGACACAGCGTCGGGGGCATCAGCGGGGGTGGAGCGGACCATCTCGGCCAGCCTGGCGAGCAGGCGGGCGTTCTGGTCGAAGTGGGACAAGGAACCGGTCCCGGTCACGGCCTCGATGCGCCTGGTCCCCGATCCGATCGATGCCTCCCCGGTTATGACCAGCGGTCCGATCATGCCCAAGCCGCTGACATGAGTGCCCCCGCACAGCTCGACCGATGCGGATCCCGCCTCCACCACCCGAACCCGTTCTCCGTAACGGTCGCCAAAGAAAGCCAAGGCCCCTGCCTCAGCAGCCTCGGACCGAGATGTCTCATAAGTCCGGACCGGTTCGTCGGTCAGGATCCGGGCATTGACCAATGCCTGAACCCTGCTCAATTCCTCGGCCGATACGGCTTGGTGATGGCTGAAGTCGAAGCGGAGCCGATCGGGAGCGACCAGGGATCCGTGCTGGCGAACATGGTCCCCAAGAACTTCACGCAAGGCCCAGTGCAGCAGATGCGTGCCGGTGTGATTGCGCCTGATGCAGTCCCGCCGGTCGCCGTCTACGGCGGCCGTGGCATCCTGGTCCGGGCGGATTGAACCCTCCACCACCACGGCGGTATGCCGGATCAGTCCCGGAAGTGGCGCAGTCGTGTCCACCACCAGGGCTCGACCCCCCGAGGTGGTGATGACACCGGTATCGCCCACCTGACCTCCTCCCTCGGCATAAAAGGGGGTGCGGTCCAGGTAGATCTCCACCACTTCGCCCGTGGGAAGGTCGATGCCGCCCTGGCTCGACAGATTGACGGCCGGGAGGACACCGAGCACGCGTCCGCACGCCGACACCTCCGAGTAACCAACGAACTCACTGGCCCCGAACTCCTCCAGCAGTTGGCGATAGTCCGACTCCCCGCCGGTGGTCGGTTCGGCCTGACCCTTGGCCGCCGAGCGAGCCCGACGGCGCTGGTCGTCCATGGCCGTCTCGAATCCGACCTGGTCGACCTCGACTCCGGCTTCAGCCGCTATCTCGCGGGTCAGCTCGATGGGGAAGCCATACGTGTCGTGCAGGCGAAAGGCCACCTGGCCGGACACCCTTCCCGCATTGGCCAACTCTGACTCCAATATGGCCGATCCCGATCTGAGGGTGTGGCGAAACCGCTCTTCCTCGTTGACCGCCACCGATCCGATCGCCTCGGCATTGGCCTTCAGCTCGGGATAGGCATCGCCCATGACTTCGATGGTCGTCTGGGTCAGGGCCGGGGTGATCAGCTTGTCCGTACCCAACTGCTGAGCCCGTCGAACGGCCCGACGAATCACCCGGCGCAGGACGTAACCGCGGCCCTCGTTGGAGGGCAACACGCCATCACTGATGAGGAAGGACATACCGCGGGCATGGTCGGCCAGGATCCTCAAGCCGACATCGTCGGCCTCGTCTCGGCCGTAGGTCCGACCTGTGGCCGATTGAGCCGTCTGGAGCATAGGCAACAGCACATCGGTTCCGAAGATCGAATCCGTTCCGTTCAGTATGGGCAGGATGCGTTCCAGGCCGGCGCCGGTATCAATGTTCCGCCGCGGAAGATCGACCAGGGCGCCGTCGGCCAAACGGTTGTATTGCATGAAGACCAGATTCCAGATCTCGACGAACCGCTCGGCGCCCCCGTGAGCCGGACCTCCGTCGGGACCGTGGGCCGGCCCCTTGTCGAAGTAGATCTCCGAGCAGGGTCCGCACGGGCCAGTGTCGCCCATCTTCCAAAAGTTGTCCTCGCCCATCTTCTGGATCCGATCGCCGGGTAGCCCGATGGCGTCGCGCCAGATGGCCTCGGCCTCGTCGTCCGACTCGTGCACCGTGATCCACAGGCGCTCGGCATCCATCCCCAACGATTGGGTAACAAGCTCCCAGCCCATGGCGATGGCGCCTTCCTTGAAGTAGTCGCCAAAGCTGAAGTTGCCCATCATCTCGAAAAACGTGCAGTGTCGGTTCGTCGTGCCCACTATGTCGATGTCCACGGTGCGAAAGCACTTTTGGATGGTGGTGGCCCGGGGGGCGGGAGGGGGCTCCTCGCCCAGAAATACACCGGGAAACTTGTTCATGCCGGCATTGACGATCAGGGGCAGGGCCGGGTGGGTGGGGATGAGGCCGGCCGATTCCAGCACGACGTGACCGCGCTCGGCGAAAAAGCCGGTGAACGCCTGCCTCAGCCGGCTCGAATCCATGCCGTTCAGCCTAACGGTGGACAATTGACCCAAGTGGTGCGGTCTCCAGGCGTGAGCGCAGCTCGGCCTCGCGCTCGTGCATAGCCAGCCTGCCCTCACCCACCGCGGCCCGCAGATCCGAGCCCAGAGTCTGCAATGCCCCCACCACCTCGGCCGATATCCGTTCGGGGGAGTACTTCTCGATGGCGTTATGGACAAATCGCACGGTCCACAAACTGCCGCCGATTCCCAGACCCATGCCCATCACCAGCCAGAAGAATCGCTTGAACACGATCTCAGACCTCCCGCCGGCGTCGGAGGTGTCTGAGGGTTGCCGTCGTGCCCCGGCCCAGTGCCACCAGCTTGATCACCGGGTTGGAGAACACCAGGTAGGCCAGCTTGGACGCCGATTCCACCCTCACCGAAATGGACTCGGTAGTGGTAAGGATTCGATCGACCGCCTCCAGCTCGGCTCCCGCTCGCTCGATTGCCACCCGGGCCTCTTCGACCAGGGGAAGGCTGTGATTGCGCAGCTCGCCGGTCAAATCCCGCAACTCAGACAAAGCCCGGGTCACCGACCGGGCCACCCAGGCCAAGACCACGACCGCCACCACCGCCACGACAGCGGCCACCAGGAGGGCTACCTGACCAGCGTTCATGGCGATCGATCCTTGCCCAAGCGTTGCATACGCAGCCCTGTCTCCTTCTCGCGGCCCTGCTCGGATGGTTCGTAGTACGTCCGACCGGCCACTTCGACGGGCCGGTGCTCCTGATCTACCCAGGCTCGTGGGTCATCGTGAGGATACTCATATCCCAGCCCGTGACCCACCGACTGCGCACCACGGTAGTGGCTGTCGCGCAGGTGAGCCGGCACCGGCCCGGCCGGGAGGTCTGTCACGTCATGGCGGGCCCGGGCCAAGGCCACGGTGACACGGTTCGACTTGGGGGCACAGGCCAAGTGGACCGTGGCCTGTGCCAGGTTCAAGGCGGCCTCGGGCAGGCCCACAAACTCCACCGCCCTGGCGGCGGCATCGGCCACCAGGAGGGAAAGGGGGTCTGCCATGCCCACGTCCTCGCTGGCCAGTATCACCAGGCGGCGGGCGATGAAGCGGGCATCCTCTCCGGCCTCCAACATGCGGGCCAGCCAGTACAGGCCGGCGTCGGGATCCGAGCCCCGGATGCTCTTGATGAAGGCGCTGGCGATGTCGTAGTGCTCGTCTTGACCGTAGGTGAGGGCTCTGGCTCCTCGGGCGGCCTCGGCATCAACCAGCATTATGCGAACCGGCACCTGGGCCGACCCGGGTGTGAGCGATCCGGGTGTGAGCGATCCGGGTGTGCCCGACCCGGCTTGACCGCCGGCCCGGTGCGCCGTTGGAGAACGGTCCCCCTTCCCAGTGCGCAACTCGGCCGCCGCCATGGCCACTTCCAGGGATCCCAGCACGGAGCGGGCGTCGCCGTTGGCCCCGGCAATGAGGTGCTCCAGAGCTTCTTCTTCGGCAACCATGCCTTCGTGCTCCAGTGCCCGTCGGGCTAACTTGTCCAAATCCTCGGGCGACAAACGTTCGGTTCGAAACAGGGTGGACCGGCTCATCAAAGGGGCATTGACCTCAAAGAACGGGTTCTCGGTCGTGGCCCCGATGAGAACGATCAGGCCATCCTCCACGCTCGGCAGCAGGGCATCTTGTTGAGATTTATTGAAACGGTGTACCTCATCTAGAAACAGGATCGTCCCTCGCCCCTGTTCACCCAGTCGGTGGCGAGCATCCTCGATGACCAGGCGGACGTCCTTGACCCCGGCCGTCACCGCCGACAGGGGGACGAACTCCTTGGCCGTAGCTTCGGCCACGAGCCGGGCCAGGGTGGTCTTGCCGGTGCCGGGTGGTCCCCAGATGATCATGGACGACACCCGGTCGGCCTCCACCATTGCACGCAACGGGGCATCGGGGGCCAGCAAATGCATCTGGCCGACCATGTCGGCCAGATGGCGGGGACGCATGCGGGCGGCCAGGGGGGCCCGGGAGGCGAGAGCGACATCGACCGCCGCGTCGAACAGGCCGGACCCGCTCATTCAGCCGGGCCGGGTACTCGGGCGCAGCCCCAGCTCGGCCAAGGCCGCCGGAGCCAGCTTCTTGGGGGCGCCAGTCATGGGATCGCTGCCCGACTGGGTTTTGGGGTAGGCGATCACCTCTCGTATGTTCTCTTCTCCGGCAAAGATGGCGACAAGACGGTCAAGGCCGAAGGCGAACCCACCGTGGGGTGGGGCGCCGTAGCGCAGGGCCCCCAACAAGAAGCCGAAACGCTCCTCGGCCTCTTCCGCCGAGATGCCCAGGGCGGCAAAGACTCGGGACTGAATGTCTCCCCGGTGAATCCGGATGCTTCCCGACCCCAGTTCCCAGCCGTTGAGGACCAGGTCGTAGGCCTGGGAGCGCACGGTCATTGGGTCACTCTCCAGCTTGGCCAGGTCATCGGGATGAGGCATGGTAAACGGGTGATGGGCGCTACGGGGTGTGCCCTCGTCATCCACACCGTCAAAGAGTGGAAAGTCCACCACCCATACGAAGCGATAGGGACCTTCGCCAACCGGCGGTCGGCCCAGGTCAAGGCGGAGCTGGCCCAGCACCTGGCAGGCAAGGCGGTGCTCCCCGGCCACCACCAGGACCAGATCCCCGATCGCGGCCCCGGTAACACCGACGATGCCCGCCCGTTCCCCCTCCGACAAAAATCGGGCCACCGGTGAGTCGAGGTCAACAGCCCCATCGTCACCGGCCACGGCCCGCATCCAAACCAGGCCCAGAGCCCCCAAGTCCTTGGCCCGCTGCACCAACCCGTCGAGGCGGCTTCGGGTGGCCCCGGCCTGGCCAGGAACTCGGATGGCCTTCACACACGGCGCCATGAAGGCCTTGAACGAGGTGGCCGCCACCACTGGGCCCAGATCCACCAGCTCCAGGCCAAAGCGCAAGTCGGGTTTGTCCGTGCCGTACCGATCCAGTGCCTGGCTCCAGGTCATGGTCTCGATGGGCGGCGGGGACGAGTCGGTTGCTGCGAAAGCGGCGTCAAGCACTGCTCGGGAAACGAACTCGACTATGTCGCTTTGCCCGACAAAGGAGGCCTCCAGGTCCAGTTGAGTGAATTCGAACTGGCGGTCGGCTCGTAGGTCCTCGTCCCGCATGCATCGGGCCATCTGGTAATAGCGGTCGAAGCCACCCACCATCAACAACTGCTTGGCTATCTGGGGGCTCTGGGGTAGAACATAGAACGCCCCCGGCTGCAATCGGGACGGCACGGCGAATTCCCTGGCCCCCTCGGGGGTGGGGGTCCACAGCATGGGTGTTTCTACTTCGACGAACCCCTGGGCGTCCATGGCGGCCCGAATGGCAGCGTTGACCCGGGCCCGCAGACGAAGGTTGGCCTGCATCCGTTCCCGCCGCAGGTCCACGAAGCGGTAGCGCAGTCTCAGATTCTCGTCGGCCACTTGCGAATCGGCAAGGCCGAAGGGCGGAGTCTCGGCCTCGGAAAGAACCTCTACCTGGCAATCACCCACTTCCACCAGGCCGGTGGGGAGCTGGGCGTTAGCCGTGCCATCGGGGCGGGCCCGCACCGTTCCCGTCACCCGAACCACGTACTCGCTGCGCAGATCGGCGGCGCCGTCGACTACGCACTGGACAATGCCGGTGCGGTCCCTCACATCCAGGAAGGCCAGGTGCTCCCCGTGCTGCCGGCGTCGATGAACCCATCCACACACCGACACCACACGCCCAACGTCCTCGGTACGCAGGTCACCGCAATAGTCTGACCGCATCCCCGCGGGTCGAGCCCCGCTCTTTGGCAATTCGCTCATTGTCGCATCGTCTTCTCGTCCGCCTTGACCGGTTCGGTGTTGGACTGGGCCAGTTCCTCGACGATGCGCGCCACCACGTCTACCCGGGCCACGGAAACCTGACGCTCGTCACCGGCGCCCGTGCGCATCCGGCGCAGGCCTATCGTACCGGCAGCCACCTCGTCGGGCCCGATGACCACTGCCAGGGGCGCTCCCGACCGATCGGCCGCCTTGAACTGGCCCTTGAGCGAACGCGAGCCGAAGGCCTGATCGGCTCGCAGCCCGGCTCGGCGCAACTGCCTGGTCACATCGGCACCGTCGGACCCCCCGGCCACGTCCACTACAAAAACGTCGAGCGGAACTGGTCCCTGGCTGTCCAGATCAATTCCCTCGGCGCCACAGGCCAGCAGGGTCCTTTCGAGGCCGGAGGAGAATCCCATTCCCGGCGTGGGAGGACCACCGAGAGATTCGACCAGGGTGTCGTAGCGGCCGCCACCGCCGATGGCATCCTGAGCCGAGTTCAAGGCCAGGGCCGAGATCTCGAATGTGGTCCGGGTGTAGTAATCCAGACCCCTTACCAGCCGGGGATCGACGCGAAAAGCCACGCCGGCCCGGGTTAGGCCGTCTCGCACCAGACCAAAGTGCTGGGCGCATGCCCCGCACAAGGTGTCCAGTTGAACCGGGGCCCCGGTCACCACTTCGCGGCACGGCTCCTTCTTGCAGTCGAGCACCCGGAGCGGATTGTCATCGAGGCGTTCCTGGTGCTCGGGGCAGAGCCGGCTCCGCCGTTCGGCAAGGTAGGCCCGCAGCATCTCCCGATATGCCGGGCGGCACTGGTCATCGCCCAGTGAGTTGATGCGCAGGTCCAGGCGGGTGAGCCCCAGGGCCGCAAAATAGTCCCAGGCCAACTCTATGATCTCGACATCAAGAACGGGATCGTCCGGCCCTAGGGCTTCCAATCCAACCTGGTAAAACTGTCGGTACCGCCCGGCCTGAGGCCGTTCGTAGCGAAAATTGGGACCGCAGTAAAAGACCTTCCAGGGCAGGGTGGGTCGGTGCTGTACGAAAGCCCGGACCACCGAGGCAGTGACCTCGGGACGAAGCGCCAGATGGCGTCCGCCCTTGTCGGTCAGCTCGTACATCTCCTTGCCCACCACGTCAGTGGCCACCCCGATCCCCCGGTGGAAGAGACCGAAGTCCTCAAATATTGGGGTCAGGATCAGCCCGTAGTTGGCGCCATGGGCGATCCGGGCAAACGTGGCCATCAACAGTTCCCACTGACCCGACTCGGGGGGCAGGACGTCCCGGGTGCCGCTTGGGGCCTGGAAGGCGGAAAAAGAGGACGCTGCGGGCACAGGGGCCGAGGTTAGTAGACGGCTAGGAACCGGCTGGTCCCCGCCCGGGCAGGACCCTATAGGTGTCATAAACACTGTCGAGGCGTCGAAGCGAACCCAGGACCGAATCGAGATGGGCCGGGTCGGCCAATTCGAACTCGAAGCGCATGCGGCTCACCCTGTCCGCCCCCGTCATGGACGAGCTGGACAAGATATTTAGATGGTGCTCGGACAGCACCTTGGTCACGTCGGCCAGCAGCCGGGTGCGGTCCAGGGCTCTCAGCTCGATACAGGCCGAGAAAACGCCGGAGCGTTCACGATCCCACTCCACCTCGATGAGCCGCTCGGCCGCCCCGCTGGAGAGAGAGACGGCGTTGGCGCAATCGGAACGGTGCACGCTCACTCCCCGACCCAGGGTCACGAAGCCGATGATCTCGTCTCCGGGTACGGGGGTGCAGCACTTTGACAGCCGTATCATTACATCGTCCAAACCCTCGACGTATACCCCCGGCGATGTCCGTCGTCCCGGGCGCCGGTGTGGGCGGGCGGTGGCCGGAAGCTGTTCGTCCTCTCCACCGCCCCGAAGTTCCCGGGCCAGACGTTGGGCTACGGAGCGAGCGGAGACGTGCCCCTCCCCCAAGGCCGCATGAAGGGCCTCCATGTCGGCGTAATTGAGCTCGTTAGCCAGCCGGGCCAGGAGGGGTGAGGTGGCCATCTTCTGTACGGGAAGGCCTTCGCGGCGAAGGGCCTTGACCAGTTCCTCCCGACCGGAATCGATAGCGTCCTCCCGCCGCTCCCGGGAAAACCACTGGCGGATCTTGTTGCGGGCCCGAGGCGATGCGGCAATCGACAGCCAGTCCCGAGAGGGTCCGGCCGAGGGAACCTTAGAGGTGAATATTTCCACCGTGTCGCCCGAGCTGAGTTGGGAGTCCAATGGCACCAGGCGTCCGTTGGCTCGGGCCCCGATGCAGCGGTGCCCCACTTCGGTGTGTATGGCATAGGCGAAGTCGATGGGCGTGGCGGCAGTAGGCAGGGTGACGACCATGCCCTTGGGAGTAAAGACATAGACCTCCCCCTGGTCCAGGTCCAGCTTCAGCGTCTCCAGGAATTCAGCCGGGTCGGGCGTGTCCTTCTGCCAATCGACCATGCGCTGAAGCCAGGGAATCTCCCCGGAGCCACCGTCATCGCCGGGTGCCGGCACGGGCGTGGACTTGCGTCCGGGGCGCAGTGCCCTGACGTTGCCGGGATCCGAGCCCTTGGATCGCACCGATCGGCCCGGTACGCCCTCTTTGTATCCCCAGTGGGCGGCGATACCGAACTCCGAACGCTGATGCATGGCCCGAGTCCGGATCTGGATCTCCAACGGCTTGCCCTGGGGTCCCATGACCGTGGTGTGCAGGGATTGATACAAATTGAATTTCGGGGTGTTGATGTAGTCCTTGAACCGGCCCGGGATGGGGCTCCATATTGCGTGCACCGCCCCCAGGCAGGCCCAGCATTCCTTTTCGGAGTCGATCAGGATCCTGATGCCCACCAGGTCGAAGATGTCATCGAACTCCTTGTTCTTCACCACCATCTTCTCGTAGATACTCCACAGGTGCTTGGGACGGCCGGTCACCTCGGCTGTCACGTTGGCCCGAGCCAGCCGTTCCCTTACCGCCTCGATGACCTGGGCAAGGTAGATGTCCCGTTCCGGGGCACGGGTGGCCACCATCTGCTCGATCTCGGCGTATCGCTTTGGGTGAAGGGTGGCAAAGGACAGGTCCTCCATCTGCCACTTGATGTCCGAGATGCCCAAACGGTGGGCCAGGGGCGCGTAGATATCGAGGGTCTCTTGGGCCGTCCGCAGCCGCTTCCACTCCGGCATGGCAGCCAAGGTGCGCATGTTGTGGAGGCGGTCCGCGAGCTTGATGATCAGCACCCGCCAGTCCTTTGCCATCGCCACCAACATCTTGCGCATGGTGGCTGCTTGCTGGGCCTCTTTCGAATCGAACCGCAATCGGTCCAACTTCGTCACCCCGTCCACGATGCCAGCCACCTCGGGACCAAACTGGGCGGCCACATCGTCGAGCTTGAGACCGGTGTCCTCGACCGCATCGTGGAGCAATGCCGCAGCAATGGTGACGTCGTCCAAGCCCAGTCCGGCCACGACCACCGCCACAGCCAGCGGGTGGGTGATGTATGGATCCCCCGAACTACGCAATTGTCCCGAGTGGGCCTGGGCGGCCACGTCATAGGCCCTCGATATCAGCCCCGAGTCCCCTTGTGGATAACGCCGGGCGAATATCGCCAGGACTGGGGCGATGGTGTCAGCCTGAGCGACCTGGTCCGCGTCGCCGGCGCTGCTCTGGCGCCGCCACGGAAGGACACGGTCGACGCTGGCCACCGGACTACACCGACCCGAATTCCAACAATGACATGGGTTCGTATGGCGTCCGACCAGACCCATCGCCCCGATTGGTCCAATGGTCGAGATGTGCCCGCCCGCCCAGATAGGTCAGCTCGAGGACAAAAGCCATCCCGGCAACTACGGCGCCCAGCCGATCCAGCATCTCCAGGGTGGCTCGGGCCGTGCCCCCGGTGGCAAGCACGTCATCGATCACCAGCACCGACTCACCCTCGGCTACGGCATCGGTGTGGATCTCCAAAGTTCCTGACCCGTACTCCAAGGCGTACTCCTGGGATTCCACCTTCCAGGGTAGACGGGCCGCTTTGCGCACAGGGACCAGACCGGCCCCCAGTCGATAAGCCACCGGGGCGGCGAAGATAAAGCCACGGGCCTCTATCCCCACCACCTTGTCGATGGGCCGATCGGCGTAGAAATCGGCAATGGCATCCACGCAGAAGCTAAAGGCATGAGCATCGGCCATCAACGGCGTCAGGTCCTTGAACACCACCCCCGGACGGGGGAAGCCACTCACGTCACGGACATGTGCCCGCAGCCAGTCAGCCTCGTGCTTCATCCCTACAAAATAGCGGCCTCAGGCGCCAAGCCGGGGAAACCCCCTACGAACAGGTCTCAGCGACGCTTCTTGCGATTCGACTTCTTGCGAGGCCGGGGCGGTGGGCGACCAGCCGGTGAGCGATTCGCCCCCGACCGATTTGCCCCCGACCGGTTCGAGCCCTGGGCCGGACTACGTTGCGGAGTCGCCGGGCCGGGCCCGGATGTGCCGGAGGTTTCCAGTTCCAGGGCATCGCCATTGGCATCGCCGTTGGCGTCGACGTCGGTGCGCCCCAGCGTGCGCCGTGCGCTGCCGGCAGCGGCGGACCCGGGCTTGATCCGAGTCCGGCCGGGCCCGGCCACGTTGCGTCCCGAGCGGTTGAGGTTCCCAGCGGCCCCGCCCACCATGCCTCCGGCGGCGGCGGCGGCGGGGGTTAGCAGCATGGACGCCGTTCCCCTGGCGGTCTGGCGGCGGCGAACCTCGAGGTATCTAGGCTCGCGCTCCTTGATGACGGCTAAAAGAGGTGAGGCCACGAATATGGAGGAATAGGCCCCAGAAGCGAGCCCGATGAACAGGGCCAGGCCGAAGTCCTGCAGCGTGGTGGCGCCCAGGAGCTGGGCGCCGATAACCAACACCGACAGGATGGGCAGGATCGCCACCAGGGTGGTGTTGATGGAGCGCATGAGGGTCTGGTTCATGGCCAGGTTCACCGCATCGGAGTAGGTCAGGCGACCCGATATGGCTAGACCCTTGGTGTTCTCCTCTACCCGGTCGAAGACCACGATGGTGTCGTAGAGGGAATAACCCAAAATGGTCAATACGGCAACGACAGTGGCCGGGGTGACCTGGAAGCCGGACAGGGAATAGATCCCAACCGTTACCAACAGGTCGTGAACCACGGCCACGATCGCTGCAATGGCCATTTTCCACTCGAAGCGGAAAGTTATGTAGGCCAGGATGGCCGCAAAGAAGAAGATCAGTGCCCGAACAGCCTTCTTGGTGATGTCACCCCCCCAAGTGGGCCCGACGTCCTGGATGGACACGGCCGAGGGACTGACATGGGCCAACCCAGCCAGCTTGGCACTCACCGCGGCGATCTTGGCCGACTTGGCCTGTCCGCTCAGGTGCGTGTCAACTTGAACCTCGAGGGTGCTGTTGCCTCCGCTTCCGATGTTCTGAACAGTGGCGCCGCTCAGTCCCAACGAGATCATGGCATCGCGGGCCTGGGTCACACTCACCTGGGACGTCGTGACCTGCCACGAGGTGCCCCCCTTGAACTCGATTCCGAAATTGAGACCCCTGGTTGACAGGGAGATCAGGCCGGCGAAGATCACGATAAGGGATAGGGCCATCCACAACTTCTTGCGACCGATGAAGTTGATCGCGGTCTCGCCGTGGTACAGGCGACTCCACACGTTGGTCTTGGGGGATTCGGCCCCGGCATCAAGGTCGGTGTCGGTGAGAGTCATGCCGGGCTCCCTGTCCTAACAGCGAGGCCCCGTGCCACCCCGAGCCAGCGGGCCTCGGTAAACGTCTTGTGCCGCCCCAGCCAAACCACCATGGGCCGTGTAAAGACGTAGGCCGTGATCAGGTCCAGCAGCGTGGACAGGCCCAGCATGAAGGCAAAGCCTCGGACGGCCCCCACGGCCAGAAGATACAAGAGCACTGCGCCGATGAGTGAGACCAGGTCGGCGGCCACGATGGTTCGCAGAGCCCGCGAGAATCCCCTCTCGGTCGACGACCTGATGGTTCTCCCCGACCTCAGGTCATCTTTTAATCGTTCGAAATAGACCACATAGCTGTCCACAGTGACCCCTACGCTGACGATCAGGCCCGTAACCCCGGACAGGTCCAGGGCCAGCCCGTTGGAGTGGCCCAGATAGCTGATGATCGCCCACAGCAGGGCGGCCGTGGTGGCAAGGCCCAGCACCACCACAATGCCCAGGGCTCGGTAGTAAAAGATCATGTACAGCATGACTAGGGCCAATCCGACCAGCCCCGCCACCAATCCGGCGTGCAGGGACGCCTTGCCCAGGGTGGGCGACACGCTGGAGACACTCAGTTGGTTGAACTGCACCGGCAGGGACCCGTAGCGCAGGACCAGGGCCAGATTGGAGGCCTGGGCGTGGGTGAAGCTCCCTGTGATCTGGGCCTGCGAGCTCAATACTCCGTTGATGACCGGGGCCGATTGGATCTGGCCGTCCAGGTCGATGGCCAAGAACTTGTGCAGGTCGGCGGTCGATACCTGGGACAGGATCTTGGACCCGGACCCAGTAGTGGTGAAATTGATCTGCCACTGGGTGCCGGCCTGGTCCAGCTGGGCCGTGGCGCCGGCGATAATCGAGCCGTTGGCCTGGGCCGGTCCCAGAACCAACCTGTTCGGGTTGGCCACCTTGCCGTTGGAAATGTCGGGCAGGATCACATAGGACTTGGGGTTATCGGCCGTTGCCGCCGTTGTGGGCACCGAGGCCAGGGCCGCGTCGACGGCAGGCGCCCCTCCGGTCTTGGATGCCGCGGCCTGACCTCCGGAGATGGTTCCCTGGAGAGCAGAGGGTGAACAAGTGGTGGCGGTGATCGGGCCGGCCGGTGGGGTCTTGGCTCCCGGGGCGGGCGCTATGAAGGCCGGCGCCGCGCACAGCACCGGGCGAAATTGCAGCTGGGCCGTCTGGCCAATGATTGCCAGGGCCTTGGCCCGGTCCTTGACTCCTGGGAGCTGTACCACGATGTTGCCACCCTGACGGGAGATGCTTGGTTCGGACACGCCGAGAGCGTCGACTCGATTGCGAATGATGGTGATGGCTTCGTTCAATGTCGAGGTGGGAACCTTGTGCGTCGGCTGCTCCACCACCGAGATACCTCCGGCCAGATCCAGACCCAGTCTCGGGTGGTATCCGGCTCCCAGAGTCGCCAGAAGCGCCCCGATGGAGACCACGAAGGTCCCAATCAGGCAGATCACCATGGAACGCTTCATCGGCCTGCCCGCACTTAGTTGTCCTCCGTAGGTTGGTCCCCGACGTTGTCGTGGGTTACCGGGTTGTCGTGGGTTACCGGGTTGTCGTGGGTTACCGGGTTGTCGTGGGTTACCGGGTTGTCGTGGGTTACCGGGTTGTCGTGGGTTAC
>JBOGIG010000087.1:0-16974 GCA_050742455.1 Acidimicrobiales bacterium | reverse complement strand
AAGCGCAGCCACCGGAGCCAGATGTGCGAGCATTTAGCCATCGCCCCTGTAGCTCAGCTGGATAGAGCGGCTGCCTTCTAAGCAGCGGGTCGCAGGTTCAAATCCTGCCGGGGGCGCCAAAGAGGTCTTCACATTTGACCTCGGTTCTGGGTTGCGCTCGCCCTCATCGCGACCTTTGCAGCCGGGGTCCTCGCAGCAAACGCGCGGGGAGCCCGGCGTCTGGCCTGGCCGGCGAAATTCACCAGAGTGACGACACGGGCGGCTGGCTGGATATAAAGATGGGAGGAATGGTCCGCTTGGGCGACGAACACGAATTGGCCACGCCACCGGCCGTGTCATTCGAACCGCTGTTCAGCGCGGTGATCGAGGCATCGGACGACGCCATTTTCGCCTGTGATGGCGTTGGCCGAATCACCAGCTGGAGCGCCACTGCCATCCGTTTGTTCGGTTGCTCGCCCGGCGATGCCCTCGGCCACGTGCTCGCTGACCTGTTCCCGGCGGATCTGCGTGACCAGGTGGCTTCGGTAATGGCGCGAGTCAGCGCCGGCGAGCACATCCAACATTTTGAAGCCGAAATAGTGCGGGGCGATGGAATGCCGGCCCCGGTCTCGCTCTCCTGGAGCCCCATCTTCGACGCCGATCAGTTCCCCAACGGATCGGTGGTTATCGTCCGCGACGTCACCGAGCAACGTCTGACCCAGGCCACTCTGGCCGAGGTGGAGCTACGCCTACAAGAGGGTGAGGCGCTGGCCGGAGTGGGGAGCTGGCTGTGGGACCTGCGGACGAGCACATTGCAGTGGAGCGCTGAATTTCACCGCATCCACGGCCTTGACCCGCTCGACTTCGAAGGCACGCTGGAAGCACATCTCGCCCCCGTTCACACCCAGGACCGGGACCGCGTTCGCGCCGCCATGGACGCATCGGTGAGCCGGGGGAAAACCTATGACGACGAATACCGCATCGTGCGGGTCGACGGCAGCGCCCGGGTAGTCCACGTCCGGGCCCAGCCCATCATGGGCTCAGATGGGAGGGCGGTTGGCCTTCGGGGCATCGGCCAGGATGTCACGGATGCAATCAGCCCTGCCCAACCAGATGCCTGACCCGGGTAACGAGATCGCCGTCACTATCGGGCGCACCTTGTTCGCCTCCAACCAGCGTGGCCAGCTCGCGTAGGGTGCTCCCAACCTGGACCCGGGCGGCCGACACCACGTCGCTGAACTCGTCGGTACCGCACAGGGCTTTGAGGGACCGACTCAGATGCTCGAGATCCTTGCCGCCAGTCTTGGCTCCAACCAGATATCCAATCGCCAGGGCAACGAAGATGTTCATACTTGGTCCTCCAGCTCGGCTTCGGCGTATAGCCGCACCCGTACGTCGGGGTAGATGCGAAGCATAAGCACTGTGGGCGAGGGTATGGCAAAGTCCCGGATGTCGAATACCTGCTCGCCGGTGATCTTTAGACGATTGGGTGAGATGGCCTTTAGCTCCACAGTTCCCTGAGCCGGCCGGGTAGAGCCGTGGAACGTGACCTCACCTTCAAGCCGGTAAAGGCCGCCCGGTCCGCCCGGTGCGCACTGGTGGAGCTCAACTCGAGCTTTTGGGAATCGGCGGGCATCTATGCGACGGAGCAGTTCGGCATCATAGAGCCTGTTCCCCGAGCGCAGGCCGGACACGTCGACTTCCAGGTGGGCCACGGGGGTAATGTCGCTACGCAGAACCCCGTCATCCATAGCGGTGGTGATGGAACCGGTCACTCCGGTAGCTCCGAAGCTCAACGGGCCCACGGTGGAACGCACTTCTATCAACACCACCGACCGGTCGGGCACCAATCCGAAGGTCCTCGGCTCATTCCGGCATCCCGTCCGGGCCGGCGGGATCAGCGTCTCGGGGTCTGATGTACGCCCAGTCAGTCGCCTCAGGCCCGATGATGTAGACGAGCCCGATGACGCAGACGAGGTAGACGACACCGGCGACCAGCCCACACGCAACGGCGCCGCCCAGCCACCTTCGATCTCAGCCAGCACGGCATCTGTGCGGCCCGAGGCCAGGTAGCGGCGCAGCACGCGGCCCAGGTAGTCGTGTTCTTCTTTGACCACGCCCATCCACACCCGAAGGACCCTTTCTCCGAGTGGCGTGACACGGTACACCCGGCGGGCTTGGCCGGCCTTGGGGCTCTGCGAGAAGGCCTGGACTAGGCCGTCCCCCTCGAGCTGGGCCAGGGCCCGGTAGACCGCGGGGCGATCGACATGACCGAACCGGAACTCCTGGAGGCGGGGCAACAGGCTGTAGCCGTAACCGGGCTGCTCTGACAACAGCAA
This sequence comes from Acidimicrobiales bacterium, assembly GCA_050742455.1. Classification (GTDB taxonomy): domain Bacteria; phylum Actinomycetota; class Acidimicrobiia; order Acidimicrobiales; family JBOGIG01; genus JBOGIG01. Next base: position 14,656 of record JBOGIG010000087.1, on the reverse strand, counting down.
CAGGATGGCGGGCAGGATGAACCGGCGGGGGGGCGCCATCTGAAAGCGCGCCGTACCCCCAAGCCCTTCCAGCGCGACCGGCGTGGAGTCTTCCATAGTCGTTGCGCCCTCCATACCCCGACCTTTGAGGTGCGAAACATGATGCGACAAAATTCTCGCATGTGCCAGGCCAACCGATTTGGGGTGCAAAACACACTCATTTACAACCTGGAGATGGCGTTGTAAAACCGTCAGGTAACGACGAATCGAGCCGCAACTGGGGCGCGGCCGGGAAGTGGGGAGGCCAGCGTGACGACAACCGAGGCACCGCCGGATGAAACGGTAGTCCACGTCCTATGGATCAATGCCGGGTTGAGCTGTGATGGGGACTCCGTCGCCCTCACCGCGGCCACGCAGCCCAGCATCGAGGAGATCGCCCTGGGTGCCCTGCCCGGCCTACCCAAGATCGCCGTTCACTGGCCCTTGATCGACTTCGAGTGCGGGCCAGTGGGAGGGGCCGATGACTTCATCGAGTGGTTTTTCAAGGCCGACCGGGGCGAGCTTGAACCGTTCGTGCTGGTGGTGGAGGGATCGATTCCCAACGAGGCCATCAAAAGCGAGGGGTATTGGTGCGGATTCGGCAACAACCCGGACACGGACCAGCCCATGACCACCAGCGAGTGGCTCGATCGATTGGCCCCCAAGGCCTTGGTGGTTCTGGCCGCCGGGACTTGTGCCTGCTACGGCGGGATCCACGCCATGGCGGGAAATCCCACCGGAGCCATGGGGGTGCCTGATTACCTGGGCTGGAACTGGAAGTCCAAGGCAGGCATTCCCATCGTGTGCGTTCCTGGTTGTCCCACCCACCCCGACAACCTGTCCGAGACCATCCTTTACCTCCTCTACCAGGCCACCGGTCAGGCACCCATGATCCCCCTGGACGACGCCCTGCGACCCCAATGGCTGTTTGGGGCAACCGTGCACGAGGGATGTGACCGGGCCGGCTATTACGAACAGGGTGACTTTGCCGACGAGTACGGCTCGCCCAAGTGCATCGTCAAGCTTGGCTGCTGGGGTCCGGTGGTCAAGTGCAACGTGCCCAAGCGAGGGTGGGTCAACGGCGTGGGCGGTTGTCCGAACGTGGGGGGCATTTGCATCGGCTGCACCATGCCCGGGTTCCCCGACAAGTTCATGCCCTTCATGGACGAACCTCCCGGGGCCCGGGTATCCACAATGGCCAGCGGCATCTACGGCTCGGCCATCAGGGGACTGCGCAGGATCACGGGAAAGACCATTGATGAAGAGCCCAAGTGGCGGACCCCGGGTCGGGAGCTCCTGACCGGGTACAAGAGCGAGTGGAGGTAGGCAATCATGGCCACCAAGAACAGGACCAAGGACGCCAACGGCTTGGTGGAGATGGCCTGGGACCCCATCACTCGGATCGTGGGCAGCCTGGGCATCTACACCAAGATCGACTTCGGCAAGGGAAAGGTCGCCGAGTGCCACAGCACGTCTTCGATCTTTCGGGGCTACAGCATTTTCATGAAGGGCAAAGACCCGCGTGACGCCCACTTCATAACAAGCCGCATCTGTGGAATCTGCGGCGACAACCACGCCACCTGCTCGTGCTACGCCCAGAACATGGCCTACGGGGTCCGCCCACCGGCCTTGGGTGAGCAGATCGTCAATCTGGGCGAGGCGGCCGAGTACATGTTCGACCACAACATCTTCCAGGAGAACCTGGTCGGAGTGGACTTTTGCGAGAAGATGGTGGCCGAGACCAACCCGGGAGTGCTGGAGCAGGCCAACCGAGCCGAGGCCCCTCATGCCGGCGACCATGGCTACAAGACCATCGGTGACATCATGCGGTCCCTCAACCCGTTCTCCGGTGAGTTCTACCGCGAAGCCCTCCAGGTGAGCCGCTACACCCGGGAGATGTTCTGCCTCATGGAGGGTCGCCACGTGCATCCCTCCACGTTGTATCCGGGCGGTGTGGGCACCGTCGCCACGATCCAGTTGTTCACCGACTACTACATCCGCCTGCAGCGCTACGTGGAGTTCATGAAGAGGGTTGTTCCCATGCACGACGACCTCTTCGACTTCTTTTACGAGGCCATGCCCGGCTATGAGGAAGTGGGTCGCCGCCGCATCCTTCTCGGATGCTGGGGCGCGTTCCAGGACCCGGACGTTTGCAACTTCAACTACCGCGACATGACAGAGTGGGGCCGGGCCATGGGGGTCACCCCCGGAGTTGTGGTCGACGGGAAGCTGGTGACCAACGACCTGGTCGACATCAATCTGGGAATTCGCATCCTTCTCGGATCCTCCTTCTACGGTGACTGGCAGGACCAGGAGATGTTCGTGACCCATGATCCGCTGGGCAATCCGGTGGACCGGCGCCATCCATGGAACCAGCACACCAATCCCCAACCCCAGAAGCGGGATTTCGACGGCAACTACAGCTGGGTCATGTCCCCGCGCTGGTTCGACGGCAAGGACCATCTGGCCCTGGACACCGGGGGCGGTCCCCTGGCGCGACTGTGGTCGACGGCTCTGTCCGGTTTGGTCAACACCGATCACCTCAAAGCCACGGGCCACAGCGTGTTGATCCATCTCCCCAAGACGGCGCTCAAGCCCGAGGTGAGCCTGGAATGGAAGATTCCCCAGTGGTCCAACACGATCGAACGGGACCGGGCCCGCACCTACTTCCAGGCCTACGCCGCAGCGGCGGCTCTCGACTTCATCGAAAAGGCCCTGGCCGACGTCCGGGCCGGTCGGACCAAGACGTGGGAGCCCTTCGAGGTGCCCGACGAAGGCATCGGCTGTGGCTTCACCGAGGCGGTGCGGGGGGTGCTGTCCCACCACATGGTCATCAAGGGGGGCAAGATCGCCAACTACCACCCCTACCCTCCGACGCCGTGGAACGCCAACCCCCGGGACAGCTTCGGCACTCCCGGTCCCTATGAGGACGCGGTGATCGATTGCCCCATATTCGAGGAGAACGACCTGGAGCACTTCAAGGGCATCGACATCATGCGGTCCGTGCGCAGCTTTGACCCGTGCCTGCCGTGCGGGGTGCACATGTACCTGGGCAAGGGCAAGGTGCTCAAGAAGATGCATTCGCCCACCCAGGTAGCCCATCCCGAACTGGCCGGCTGAGCAGGGGGGGAATCCATGGCGCAGCCGCAGAACCTTCGAGCCGCAGGCGATCGGATCGAGAACTTGCTCGATGAGCTGAAGGCCGCGACGGATCCTCGTGCCTTTGACCGGATCGAGGAATTGATGCGACTTGTCACCGAGCTTTACGGGGCGGGATTGGCCCGGGTCGTGGAGCTGGCCCAGACATCTGGCGCCGTGCGATTGGAGGATCTGACTGGCGACGACCTGTTGTCCAGCTTGTTGTTGGTGCACGGGCTCCACCCCGAGAGCCTGGTGGTACGGGTAGAGAAAGCCCTGGCCGAGGTGCGCCCTTTCCTCGCCGGTCACGGAGGTGATGTCGAGCTGATCGACATCGATGCCGAGGTGGGAGCGGTTAACCTCCGCCTCTTGGGCAGCTGCGACGGGTGTCCATCGTCGGCCGTGACCCTTCAGTCAGCGGTGGAAAGGGCCATTGTCGAAGCGGCGCCGGAGATCGTCATAATCGACGTGGAGGATCCGACCGAGCCCGAGCCCGGGGTTCCGGTGGCTCTGAGTGTCAAGCCGTCTTATGACCATTGCCCCACGGAGATGGCCGAGACATGACAGAACCCCTGGCTGTCCTGGCCCGGATTCGAACCACCGAGGCGCGCCCGGTGGTTCGGGCCGGGGAGCGCTGCGAGCTGTGCACTGAACCCATCGGAGACGAGCACGGTCACCTGGTCGACCTGCAGGTCCGGAGTCTGCTGTGCGCCTGCCGGGGCTGCTACCTGTTGTTCATGTCGCAAGGTGCGGGCGGCAATCACTATCGAGCCGTTCCCGATCGTTATGTGGCCTTTCCCGAATTTCGACTTTCCCCTGGACAATGGGACACCCTTCAGATCCCCGTCAGCGTCGCCTTCTTCTTCCACAACTCGTCCCTGGAGCGGGTCGCAGCTTTTTACCCTGGCCCGGCCGGGGCGACCGAATCCCTGCTCCCCCTGGACCTGTGGACCGATCTGACCCAATCCAATCCGGCCTTGGCCACCATGCAACCCGATGTGGAGGCATTCCTGGTGAGGGCTCAGGCGCAAAATGGCGGGCCGGAGTGTTTCATCGTTCCCATTGACGCGTGCTATGAGCTGGTGGGGCAGCTACGCCGGCTGTGGAGGGGGTTTGACGGTGGCGCCGAGGCCCACCAAGCCCTTGACGCCTTCTTTGACCGGGTGAGGGCCAGGGCTCGATGACCAAGTTGGCTTTCGAGGTGTTGGGCGCCCGACCGGAGCCGCACGCCGCCGTCCCCACCATCATGCTTGGCCTGCGCGTGGTCGAGACCGAGGGGGACGGCGTGCACGCCCTGGCCTTGCGTTGCCAGATCCGCATCGAGCCACAACGACGTCACTACAGCCCGGCCGAAGAAGAGCGGCTGTACGAGATGTTCGGCGAGACCCCGCACTGGGGCGATTCGCTCCGACCGTTCCTGTGGACCCACGTATCGACGACGATCGCCGGATTCAAGGGTGAGACGGAGATCGAGTTGCCGGTGGAGTGCAGCTACGACTTCGAGGTGGCAGGGGCCAAGTACCTGCACGGCCTCGAGGACGGCGCGATCCCTTTGCTTTTGCTCTTCTCGGGGACGGTGTTCGCCCGGGGCGCTTCGGGCTTCACCGCCGAACCGGTGGCGTGGAGCTCCGAGGCCGGCTTCCCTCTCCCCGTGGCGGTATGGCGGGGAATGATGGACATGTATTTTCCCAATAGCGGGTGGTTGCGGGTAAGTCGCGACACCTTGGACGGACTCCAGCGGTTCAAGGCGACCAGGGGCCTACCCACCTGGGACCAGGCCTTGGAGCAACTGGTGAAGCTGGCTGGGGCGGACGACCCTTGAGCGTTGGCCCTAACACCGTGGACTCCGGGTCGAGCAGCAACCCGGCGCCGAGCAGCAACCCCGTGCCGAGCAGCAACCCGGCGCCGACTTCGACCCCGATCCAACCCGGGCTGGGCGGTGGCTCGGACCCGGCCGGGCCCGACCGATTCGCCGCTGACCGATTCGCCGCCGCCCGATCGGTGGCCGACGCCGTGCTTTACGAGGGCTATGTGCTGTACCCCTACCGGGCTTCATCTCGCAAGAATCAGACCCGCTGGCAGTTCGGGGTCCTGACACCCAGTGCCTTTAGCGAGGCCGACTCCTCCGAACGGTCCTGGACGCGCACCGAGTGCATAGTCGAGCCCCGACCCGAGCGGGAGGGACCCTCGTCGACAGCCTCGTCTCATCATGTTCGGGGGGCAACATTGATGGTGAGGATTCGGTGCCTGCACGTCCAACACCGGGGCGTGGAGGCTGTTGTCGACGGGGCAGACGGGGCAGAGGAGTTCTCGCCCGTCGCCATGCTCCAAGTTGAAGGCCAGTCCTATGTGGAATGGGACGAAGCCATCGACCGGGTCGTCGAGGTCGGACCGGTGGCCCTCGCCCCCGGCAAGAAGGATCTGGTCCAGACCTTCTTTTTTCCGGGAGGATCAAAGACCGAGCTGGTGGCCTCGGGCGGCCAAGTGGTGGGACGGGTAGTCAGGACCTGCCAACCGGTCGAAGGGACTGTTCGTATCGCCGTGACCGCTGCCGATCAAGGCAGCCGTTTTCTCAAAGTGATCACGACGGTGGAGAACACCACCGACTGGACGGGCGGCAGCACCCGACGAGATGAGATCATGGGAAGTTGCCTGGTGGCTGTGCACACCATGCTGGCGGTTGACGGCGGGCTCTTCATATCGCTGCTGGATCCCCCCCAAGAGGCCCGGGAGGCAGTTTCGCGATGTAGCAGCGACGGGTCGTATCCCGTGTTGATCGGAGAGGGCGACGTGGTCCTTTCGTCCCCCATCATCCTCTACGACCATCCCGAGGTTGCCCCCGAGAGTCCCGGCGATCTTTACGACTCCACCGAGATCGACGAGATCCTGGCCCTTCGGGTGCTCACTCTCACCGATGAGGAGAAGGCCGAGGCCCGGGGAACCGATCCCCGCTCGGCGGCCATCATCGACCGCTGTGATGAGATGACGCCCGAGATGTGGGATCGCCTGCACGGAACCATCCGCCCTTGTGATGGGACGGCTTCGGCCCCTTTGTTCGACTCGGAGGCGCCTGAGCTGTCCGGGCGCGCTGACATCCTCGACGCAGCAGTGCCATGGTGGGACCCAGATGTCGATGCCTCGGTCGACCCGTGGAGTGACTCGGTGATCGTCGGTGGAGTCGAGATCTCCAAGGGAAGCTCGGTCCGATTGCGGCCGTCACACCGTTCGGACGCCCAGGACCTATTTCTCGACGGACTGGCGGCCACCGTTGCTGGAGTGTTCAAGGACGTCGACGGCGCCGTGCAGGTGGCAGTTACCGTTGACGACGACCCGGCCACCGAGGAGCTGGCCTGGCAGGGCCGATACCTCTTCTTTCACCCCGACGAGGTCGAGCCAGTTTCAGCCCGGGAGCCGGCGCCGTGACGGGAAAGGTCCTGGTGGCCGGCATCGGTAACATCTTTCTCGGCGACGACGGGTTTGGCGTCGAGGTGGCCAATCGCCTGGCTCTTCGCTCATTCCCTCCCGAGGTCAAGGTGGCCGACTTCGGCATCCGGGGGGTTCACCTGGCCTATGAGTTGCTGGATGACTATGACTACCTGATCCTGATCGATGCTGTGCCCATGGACGAAGATCCGGGAACCTTGGCGGTGATCGAGCCCCAAGGTAGCGACATCCCGACGGCCTCCGGCCCCGAACCGACGGCCTCCGGCCCCGAACCGGTGTTGGATGCCCACAGTATGAATCCAGCAGTCGTCCTGGGCACGCTGGCTCACCTGGGGGGCCAACTCGAACGGGTGCTGATCGTGGGCTGCCAGCCGGCCAACCTCGAGGAGGGTATTGGTCTGTCGCCCTCCGTGGAAGGCGTGATCGGTGATGCCGTCGAGCTTTGTTGTGACCTGGTGGCCGAGATCCACGCCGGGGCCCATGCCAAAACTCCGGTATTCCAAAATGCTAACGAGGGGATTGGGTGATGATCAGACGCTTATTGATGTTGGTCGTGCTCGGGGCCGCGGCCGGGCTGGTATTCAAATCGCTGCCCGATATAAAGCGCTATCTGAAAATAAGGGAGATGTGAGATGCAAGTCGTCGGATACGTCGCCGTGGCTGTAGTGGCCGCCGGGTTTGTTGTTGGTCTCGGCCTTACCGTTCGTTCGCTTCCGGACATCAACCGGTACCGCAAGATCCGCAAGATGTAGGGCGGTGGCCCGTTACGGCATTGTCCCGGAGCGTTCGCAGGTCTGGATCCAAGCCCGATCCAGCCTGCACCCCATTCATTCCACCACAGAGGGGTTGGAGGGCCACATCGACCTGGAGCTGGACGGCGAGGGTCGGGTGGAGGCGGCGCCCAGGCCGCAGGCACGCCTATCTCTGTTGGTTTCCAGGCTTTCCTCGGGCAACCGGCTGGAGGACCGGGAGATGCAAAAGCGCATAGACGCCAACCGATTTCCCTCCATCGACGGGGTCCTGAGCCAATTGGAGCCAACTGGTGGAGATGGCCAATACCGCATAGTGGGCGACATCACCTTCAAGGGCGTGACCCGCAGCCACAACGGAGAGATGACCATAAAAGCCGTGGACGACCAGCGGATTCGACTGGCCGGCTCCTCGCGTTTTGATATTCGTGAGTTCGGCCTGGAACCGCCACGGATCCTGATGTTACGAGTAGAGCCCGAGGTGGATGTGCGAGTCGAGATCCTGGCCCAGAAACAGGGTGAACCACCAGAAGTCATTCGGTCCGGGTCAGCGGATGAAGCGGGGGAGGCCAACAGCCGTGCATGAGCTTGGATTGTGCACTTCGATCGTCGCGGCCGTTGAGGCCCGAGCCGGGGAACGACCGGTGGCCCACGTCAAGGTACTCGTGGGTCGGCTCCATCACGTTCACCCCGAGGCTTTCGAACAGTCCTTTGCCGTGGCTGCCATGGGCACCGTGGCAGCAGAGGCCGAGGCGGAGCTGGTCCTGGTCCCTGTGAGCGCCCGATGCACCGCATGTGGTGGCCAGTGGAAGGGCGATGAGATCCCCTTGGGCTGTCCCACCTGTGGCGGGGTGAACATGGATTTGGTTGGAGGAGACGAACTGGTGCTCGAGTCGATTCGCTACCGAGCCTGAGCAGAAAGGGATCGCCATGTGTCTAGGGATACCGGGTCAGTTGGTCGAGTTCGTGGGCACTCACGAGCACCTGGCCAAGGTCGACGTATCGGGTGTCACTCGCATCATCAACGTAGGCCTATTGGAGGACGAAGCTCTCCAATCGGGGGATTGGGTACTCATCCACGTGGGCTTCGCCTTGTCGAAGATAGACGAGGAGGAGGCCAATCTGGCCCTTGCTTCCCTCAAGTTGATGGGCCAGGCCTACGGGGACGAGTTGGAAGCATTCTGGTCGTCCCGGATCACCAGCGAAGCCCAAGGAGGCTGAGATGCGATTTGTCGATGAATACCGTGATCCGTCGGCGGCCGGGGCCCTGGTACCACACATAACTTCCCTGGCCGGTGATGACCACTTCAAGTTCATGGAGGTGTGCGGCGGCCATACCCATACCATCTACCGCCACGGCATCGAGCACGTGCTGCCCGCCAATGTGGAGTTGGTCCACGGTCCGGGCTGTCCGGTCTGTGTCATTCCCATGGGCAGAGTCGACGACGCCATCTCGGTCGCCAAAGAGCCCGGGGTCATCTTCACTTCCTTCGGGGACATGATGAGGGTGCCCGGCAGCGCGGGCAATCTTCTTCAGGCCAAGGCCGAGGGAGCCGATGTGCGCTTCGTGTACTCGCCCTTGGATGCTCTGCGCATTGCCATGGACAATCCCAAGCGCCAGGTGGTCTTCTTCGCCGTCGGCTTCGAGACGACGGCCCCTTCCACCGCCCTGACCGTGCTACAGGCCCAGGCCCGCGGTGTGACCAACTTCACCGTATTTGTCAATCACGTGACCATCGTGCCTCCGGTCAAGGCCATCTTGGAGTCGCCCGATTTGCGCCTGGACGGGTTTCTAGGACCCGGCCACGTATCGACGGTCATCGGCCAGCGGCCTTACCGGTTCGTGCCGGCCCAGTACCACAAACCCTTGGTTACGGCGGGCTTCGAACCCCTTGACATCCTCCAGGCCATTGCCATGTTGCTGACCCAGATTCGACAGGGCCGCTGCCAAGTGGAGAACCAGTACTCCAGGGTGGTGCGGGAAGAAGGCAATCCACGGGCCCTGGCCGTGCTCAGCCAGGTGTTCGAGCTCCGGGCCCACTTCGAATGGCGGGGTCTGGGCTTCATCTCCCAAAGCGCCCTCAAGTTGAGGGACGAGTTCGCCCCATTTGACGCCGAGCTTGCCTACGAGGTGCCCGGGGTAAGGGTGGCGGATCCCAAGGCATGCCAGTGTGGCGAGGTGCTCAAGGGGGTGATCAAGCCCTGGGAATGCAAGGTCTTCGGGACGGCCTGTACCCCCGAGACCCCGATCGGAACTTGCATGGTTTCCTCGGAGGGAGCCTGCGCCGCCTATTACAACTTTGGCCGTATGCATCGGGAGGCGGCGGTGACGTTCGGACGCCGGAGCGCCGTCAAGGTATGAGCCTGGTCGCCTCCGAGCACCGGATACGTCACCGGATCCGGGTCAGTGGCGTGGTCCAGGGTGTGGGGTTTCGACCCTTCGTAGTTCGCTTGGCCACCGAGCTCGATTTGGGCGGCCAGGTGGGCAATGACACCCAGGGCGTGCTGTTGGAGGTGGAGGGCCGGGCTGGATGCGTGGCCCGATTCGAATCCCGCCTGGTGAGCGAGGCTCCTCCCATGGCCAGGATCGAGCGGGTGGAGGCCACCGAGATCTTGGCCCGCCAAGAGCGGGGATTTCGCATCGTAGCGAGCAAAGATGCCGGTCCGGTCCGCACGTTCATCTCTCCTGACGTTGCCGTATGCCAGGAGTGTCTGGCCGAGATGCGCAACCCGAAGGATCGTCGCTACCGCTATCCGTTCATCAACTGCACCAACTGCGGCCCTCGCTTCACTATCACTATCAGCCTGCCCTACGACCGGCCCAACACCACTATGGCCGGTTTCACCCTGTGTGATCCCTGTGCCCGGGAGTACCACGACCCGAGCGATCGGCGCTTCCACGCTCAGCCTGTGGCCTGTGCGGCCTGCGGGCCTCGCCTGTGGTATCACGACGGTGGAACAGAGAAGGACGATGCCGGCGTCGGGACCGACACCAGTGCTGTCAATGAAGCCATCCTCCGAGCGCAACTAACCCTGGCGGAGGGAGGCATCGTCGCCGTCAAGGGTCTGGGCGGGTACCACCTGGCCTGCGATGCCACGTCCGTTGCGGCCGTCGAAAGGTTGCGCCGGCGCAAGCACCGGGCCCACAAGCCCTTCGCCGTCATGGTGGCGGATATGGCCGGGGCCCGGCGCCTGGCCTTTGTCGATGAGGCCGAGGCCGCCTTGCTGGCCAGCCCGCAGCGGCCGATCGTCCTGCTCAAGCGACGCTCGGCCAGTCTCCTGGCGGACCCGGTGGCGCCGGACAATCCCCACGTCGGGCTGTTCCTGCCATACACGCCCATTCATTACTTGCTGTTCGACGCGGTCCCCGGCACTCCGGGCCCGGTGCCACAGGCACTGGTCATGACCAGCGGCAACTTGAGTGACGAGCCCATCTGTTTCGAGGACGGCGACGCCCGGTCACGATTGGGTCGGATAGCTGACGGATGGCTGGTCCACGATCGTTTGATCCACGTTCCTTGCGACGACTCCGTGGTGCGGGTCAATGAGGGTGACGAGCTCCCCATCCGTCGCTCCCGGGGCTACGCCCCGCTTCCCGTCCGCCTGCCCTTCGAATCGCCACCCCTCCTGGCTGTGGGAGGCGAGCTCAAGAACACCTTCTGCCTGGCCCAGGGTCAAGACGCCTGGATGAGCCAGCACATCGGCGACATGGGCAGCATCGAGACGTTGGCGGCCTTCGAACTGTCCACCGCCCAGTTCGGCCGGATCTACGGGATCAAGCCACACGGTGTGGTAGCCGACGCTCACCCCGGGTATCACACCCGGACGTGGGCTGAGCGCTCCGGCTATCCCTTGACCCTGGTCCAGCATCACCACGCCCATGTGGCGGCCGTGATGGTCGAGAACGGCGTGGCGCCCACCGACCGCGTCATCGGATATGCCTTCGACGGCACCGGATACGGTACCGACGGAGCCATCTGGGGTGGAGAGGCGCTCATCGCCGGATACCGGGACTTCAGCCGCGCCGGTCACCTGGCATACGTGCCTCTGCCGGGCGGGGACGCGACAGTGCGCAAGCCCTATCGCGCGGCACTGGCCCACCTGTGGGCGGCCGGGATCGAGTGGTCCGGGGATCTGGCCCCGGTGGCCGGCGCCTCGACCGACGAGCTGGCCGTCTTGAGGCGTCAACTGGAGCGCGATGTCCATTGCATCCCCACTTCGAGCATGGGTCGCCTGTTCGATGCCGTCAGCTCCTTGATTGGGCTTCGACACTCGGTCTCCTATGAGGCCCAGGCAGCCATTGAGTTGGAGGCTCTGGCCTCGGCCTACCGTGGGGAGGCCCCCACCTACGCCTTCGCACGGCGTGGAGACGAATTCGACCCGGCGCCGATGCTGGGGGCCATGGTGGCTGATCTGGCCGACGGGTGTCCGACCGGGGCCGTGGCTTTGGGCTTCCACCTGGCCGTGGCCCGGCTCGTATCGGATTCGGCCTCGGCCTTGCGACGTCTCCACGGCCTCGATGTGGTGGTCCTGAGCGGGGGAGTATTCCAAAATGTCCTTCTGACGGGCCTGGTCCGAGCCAACCTCGGTGGCTTGGGTTTTCGGGTTCTGACCCATCGACTGGTTCCCCCCAATGATGGTGGTCTGGCGTTGGGCCAGGTAGCGGTGGCCGGTGCGAACCGGATCAATCCCACTCCTGGTCTCCTCGGTCCAAGCCACATTGAATCCGAGGCAATATGACCGACGTGAGCACGGCAATGGGAGGCGACGGCCTGGTCCCGGCCGGGGAACTGGCCAGCGCCGCCCTGTCCCTGGCACGACGGTTTGCCGCGGGCGCCACCATGTGGTGCGTGGCACCGCAATGGCCGGCCCACGGGCGCCACGTGGCCGTGGAGTTCGTGCACCCGGTGATTGTGGGTAAGCGGGCCTTGCCCGCTATTCATGTCGAGGGACCTGACCTGGTCGCAACCTTGCGAATGCTGGCCCGTCCCGGGGACGTTCTGTTGGCAATCAGCTCGCCCCAGGACCCCGAAACCACCAACCTGCTGCGTCGCTCGCAGGCTTGGGGCCTGCACCGTCTGTGGTTGGGGGTAGGCCCCCGCCCCACCACCGCTCGAGCCGAGCACACTATTTGGTCGGGTGAATTCGAAGGTGAACCGGCGCTGGCGGCCCGGTCGGGCGACCTGGTCCTGATGTACCACCTCCTGTGGGAGCTGACCCACGTGGTGTTCGAGCACCCCGGTCTGTTGGAGCCCGAGCCGGGCGGTTCCGAGGAGGTTTGCATCACCTGCTCGGACCAGGCCGAGGTGGCCGAGGTCAGAGTGGTCCACCCCGATGACTCGGCTGAAGTGGTCATGGGCGGCATCACCGAGTCGGTGGACGTGAGCCTGGTTGGTCCGGTTGACCCCGGTGAACTGGTGCTGGTCCATGCTGGGGTAGCCCTGACATTGCTCGGGGACGATCCGCTATGAGCAGCGAGCCGACTGGCTTTCTTTACCCTTTTATCGAATCAGAAGAGCGCGACGTCGCCGGCCTGATGGCCGATCTGGCCGCGTCGGCCCGGGCCAAGGCCGAGACGAGTAGGGCTCTGCGCCTGGCCACGCTTTCGGACTGCGCCGAGGAGGTGAGGCGAACCGCCCAGGCCATGGTCGAGCGCTTCGAATCCGGCGGCCGGCTGTTCGCCTTTGGCAATGGGGGTAGTTCGACTGACGCCGAGGGCGCGGTTGAGCTGTTCCGGAACCCGCCTCGGGGCAGACCCCTTCCCGCCATTTCATTGGTCGACGATCGGGCAGTACTTACCGCCTTGGCCAACGATGTGGGATATGAGCTCGTCTTCTCGCGCCAGCTCATCGCCCATGCCCGGTCCGCCGATATCGCCGTGGGCTTTTCAACCAGCGGTGACTCCGTCAATTTGATCCGGGCCTTCGAAGAGGCTTCCCGCCGCGGCCTGCTCACGGTCGGGCTGTGCGGCTATCGGGGCGGCGCCATGGCCACGGGAAGGTGCGTCGAACACTGCCTGGTGGTTGACTCCGAGAGCGTCCATCGGATCCAAGAGACCCAGGACGCCCTGATCCTCGAGCTCTGGTCCACGGTGCAGAGGTTGTTGGACGAAGGGGGCGCGACATGACGGCAACGGCCGACGGGCCGGCGACCACCCCTCGGGAGGAGGCAGTGTTCGAGCGCATCGAAGCGTTCCGGCGCCGCAAGCCGCGACTGGCCGACCATATTGTGACCCTGGCGCATGGGGCCGGGGGCAAGGCGTCGGCTGCCCTCCTCGAAGCGGTGTTCCTGCCTGCGTTCGCCCCTGGGGGCGCCCTGCCCCAGACCGAAGCCGCCTCACCCCAGACTGATGCCGCCGTGCTCTGTCTGCCTGACGGGCAGCGCCTGGCTTTCAGCACCGACTCGTTCGTGGTAAAGCCGTTGGTGTTTCCCGGCGGATCAGCTGGTCATCTGGCCGTTCACGGCACCATTAACGATCTGGCGATGATGGGTGCCCGCCCAATGGCTCTGTCGGCCGCCTTCGTGCTGGAGGAGGGCTTTCCCATAGACGATTTGCGCAGGATCGTGGCTGACATGGCCCAGGCCGCGGCGGCGGCGGGGGTCCCTATCGTCACCGGTGACACCAAGGTCGTAGACCACGGGGCGGCCGATGGTATGTACATCTCGACTTCGGGCATCGGATTGATCCGCGAAGGTAGGGACCTATCCGCCGCCCGGGTGGCCGATGGAGACGTGGTCATCGTTTCGGGCACCATCGGGGATCACGGCATGGCGGTGATGCTGGCCCGGGGCGACCTGGCCCTCGACGCCGACATTGTCTCGGACACCGCCCCCTTGGCCGACCTTGTGGAGTGCCTCTTGCAGGCGGCGCCTGATACTCGCTGGTTGCGCGACGCCACCCGGGGCGGAGTGGGGACCATCTGCAACGAGTTGGCTAGGGACAGCGAGCTGACTGTCGTCCTCCAGGAGTCGGCCCTACCTGTGCGTCCCGCCGTGGGGGCGGCCTGCGAGCTCCTCGGCATAGACCCCCTCTATGTGGCCAACGAGGGAAAGCTCGTGGCCGTGGTGCCACCCGCGCAAGCCGATGGAGCCTTGGCTGCCCTGCGGGGCCACCAACTGGGCGCCGACGCGGCGCGGATCGGCGAAATCCGGTCCGAACCTCCCGGCATCGTCGTACTGGTTACTCACTTTGGCGGCACCCGGATCGTCGACATGCTGGTCGGCGACCCCCTTCCCCGCATCTGCTGAGCCACGGCCCGGCCGGCCCTGCCCGCCCCGTCGCACCCCACTCCAAGTACCACTCGTCG